>CAZBWE010000181.1:0-1907 GCA_964495465.1 uncultured Pirellulales bacterium | reverse complement strand
TGCTCCGGCCTTTGGCCGAGCGTGTTGGTAAGGGTGCCGAGCTTTTCGATTGCGCATTCGATAGTATCGCCCGGCTGGAGGAATTTGCCGGTGGCCATAGCAACCCCCGATGGAGTCCCTGTGGCGATGATGTCGGCGGGCTCGAGCGTCATTATGTGGCTTAAGAAAGAGACGATGTCGGCTACAGGGTAAATCATCTGCGAGGTGCTTGCGTTTTGGCGGATTTTGCCATTGACCTTCAAGGTCATTTTCAGGTTCTGGATGTTATCGACCTCATCAGAGGTGAGAAGATAAGGTCCCATCGGGCAAAAGCCATCAGCCCATTTGCCGTTGAGCCAGTCGTAAAATTCGTCCCAGGGACGCTGGGCTCTGGCAGCTTTGAAGGTTACGCTGCGGGCGGAGACGTCGTTGGCGATGGTGTAGCCGGCGACGTAATCGAGTGCGTTTTCCGGCGAAATATATTTGGCCTTTTTGCTGATTACGACTGCAAGCTCGATTTCATAATCTATCTGCTCACTGTAAGCCGGCCAGGGGATTTCGTCATCGGGTCCTATGACGGCAGTGGATGGCATAATAAAGGGTCTGGGGACGGTGGTATTTCGCGGCGAATCCGACAGGCCAAGAGCGAGGCCGGCCTCCTTTATGTGCTCTGAGTAGTTGCCGGCGAGTGCAATAACTTTGCCCGGCCGAGGAATTGGCGCCAGAAGACGGACTGAATCGGTAGGGGTTAAGATGTCTGATGAATCGGCCAATTGGGCGAGGCGGCTGAGACAATCCGGGCCTCTTTCGAGGATTTCTCTAATGCTGTGAGGCGGATTGGGGCCGGGCCAAATAGAAGGGACGTCAATCAGCCCTTCGCAGGCAAGTATTGCACAAGATATCGACTGATTTCTCGAATATGTAACCAGTTTCATTTGCTCACCTGTCGTTTTAAACAAAATCGTCGGGATTATGATAACAAAAATAGCTTGAAATTACAGAAGGAAAAGTATCTAATGTGAAAAATCGGACAGAGAATGGTAGTTAAATGGTAATCGGTTAAATGGTTAATTCTCACTCACCAATTAGATGCTCACCGGTTACCGAACACAATATTGTTCCGGCAGCGGAAGTTTAGGGATTTGCAAATGGCGATAAAAGATTTATGGAAACAAGCGGGCACCTGGCTGAAAGCCCACAAGATACGCGGGCCTGCGGAAGGTCGGCCACAGTTAGATGATGAGGGTCTAATTAGCCAGGAGCCGGAAGCGGTGAAATCGTTCGATGAGCAGCCCCTGCGGGACGGCGCCGAGAGCGGCCAGGTTTTGGTCAAGACGGTGCCGCCAAAGGATAAACGCGAATCGCTGGAGAAGCTGCAGGCCGGTTTTGATAAACTTGTCGAACAATTGCAGGGGATTAACGAACACCTGAATCGGCAGATAGCTCAGCATGAGGATTTGATGAGCCGGATTGAAAGATTGCCCCGGCTGCTCGAAAGCTTTCCCGCAGTCGTTGAAAATCAAAAGCAGATAACCGAGCAGCTCATCGAGCAGCTAAAGGCGGCCTCTGTTAAGAATCAGCAGTTTATAGATGTTGTGGAAAAGATTCCGACCGAGACGGCCAAGCAAAGCGATGCCCTGATTGATATCGACCATCAGCTCGCTGCTGCAGCCGACACCGACGTGCAAATGACAGAGGGTCTTAACAAGTTTAACCAGACACTGGACAAACTAAACGAGAGCACCATCGGCCAAACGGATAGTATCATGCAGATGAGCCGCACCTTTGCCACGAGTGACAGGTATCTGAAGTATATCATCTCCAGGCAGAACAGGCGATTTGTGTGGGTGTTCCTGATTTCCATTGCGGTTTGTTTGATTGTCATTTTGATATTGACGGGCATCGTTATTCATTTGAGGCAGTAATTC
>CAZBWE010000180.1:0-1937 GCA_964495465.1 uncultured Pirellulales bacterium | reverse complement strand
CTCGGCGAGGTCGAAGCGAGAATAATGGGGCACTTGCCGTTGGCGGGGCTGGGTTGGAATTGTCTCGGCATAAATCCTTTTTTCAGTTATGTGTATTTAGTCCGTTATGATACACTATCTGCCTGCAAAAGGCCAGGTATTCTTTTTCGATTTGGCCAAAATCATCCCCTATATATTGCTTAAACAACAGCCGGCCTACAGTCCGGTTCCACCCAGTGGTTCGCGGGATGTTTCTGTCTATCGCTATCTTTTCGCTTGTTTTATCGAGCGACCAGTTTCCTCTCGTACCATCCCACAGCAATCGGTGGTAATTTGCAAGCCGCTTCTCATAGTTGGCTTCCCGCAAAAACCGGACAAGTGCATAAGATTGGCTCAGGAAAATTCTTATCGCTTCAGTTTCGTCACCTTCGTGTATGGCTAAAACTTCCCCTGGATTTGTGGCTATCAATTCTTTCAGCGGTATCATCATATTATTATTTATTGCTTTTTCCAGGATGCCTATACGGTATGTATTTTTAGCCGGCTCAAAGTAAAATTGTCCCTGTCTGGTCGTATGTGTTTCGAAGAGTGTTGCGATACCCTCGTCAAGCCAGCTTGGCAGCTCAAACTTGCAACACCTGCTGTTGAACTGATGCCATCCCTCGTGTCCGAGAGCTGTAAAAGTCCTCTCTATGCCGATGTTATATGTCACGCAGGCGCCGTTGAGGTAATAAGCTCCCGCCTTGATTTTTAGAAGTATCTCCGCCTTGTCGCCTGCAAAGTTTTTTGTAAAATCCTCCCACTGTTGTCGGTTGGCGAAAAGATAGACGGTAAATTTGGTTGGAGTTTCGATGGGTTCGGGTAATTGGCTGTTATAGCCGTGATAAGCGGCTTCCATAAAAGCAGGAACCGGCTGAAGCATCAGGGGCTCCAGAAGGGTCGTATAAATCTCATAGTGAGTCGTGGTAATTTTCAGCCCCGGCCCATATTCGTTCTGCCAGAGCTCAATTGATTCGAGGCCCTGCATGTTCTGCTGTTGCAGATATTCAATCATACCCGCAGGTGTGTCGAGCTGCAAAGATAAGCTGTTACAGGGACTGCTCTTATGCTTCTCGTGGCAACCTGCAAGACAGACGGTCACTATTATCCAGATTAGTGCACACTTTCTTATCACAACTCTTTATTTCGGTGATTTTAAGACACAGATTTAGCTGCCACCACTTCGTGTCACAGATTATATGGATTTATTTTTAAGCAGGAATTTTCATAAATAATATCGTTTTTGTGGAAGTAGGAATCAGAATGTCCCCAAAAACCGTGTTGTTTTGAGCTTTGTCTTCGGCTTGTATCTTCTTAAAGCTCTTTGAATAGTGCCCCGAATACCTCAGCGGTAAACAGGTAAACCTCTGTTTTTGGGTCTTTCCATGCATCAGCATCGAGGCCGGCCTTGTGGGCGCAGCAGTATGAAAGGAATTCCTCTTTGCTCCAGCCGGTCTCAGTGGCAACCTGAGGCAGAAAACAGCCTGATGTGAACCTTTTTTTTATGTATATGCCGTCAATCCCAAGACGCAAACTTAATGGGTCGTCTGTCCGTTTCAACGGTGAAAGGACGGATATTTCAATATCGAGCTGCTCCAATTCGTCGGGTGTTATCTGGTTTGTAAAAAAGCGCGGGTCACCGGTGGCTGATGACCTGGCCATATCGGCCACCAGCTCGATTAAAGGGCCTTCGGAGGTAAATTGTCCGATGCAGCCCCGCAATCGTTCACCATTTTTCAGGGTTACGAAACAGCCGCAGTGCTCATTTAGCTCAGGGTCGTCCGATTTTGGCCTGGAGGTTGGCTCGTTTTTAATAACCGCCTCAACCGTATCCCTGGCAACCTTCAAAAGCGTCTGTTTCTGTTTATCATTCATAATAACCGCCCCCAATAACCAATTACCAATAACCAATTACCAAT
>CAZBWE010000179.1:0-1988 GCA_964495465.1 uncultured Pirellulales bacterium | reverse complement strand
GTAAGGATTCCTGCCTGGCTGGATTATTTTTTAGCGTTGCCGGTTGTCTTGTATCGCCGGTTTCGCTTCGGCTATACCTTCCGCAGGATTCCGCTGACCAGGGGCAAATATGCTATTGTTGATGTAGATGACTACTATTGGCTGAGATTGTTCAAATGGTTCACCTCAAAAAATGGTTATACCTTTTATGCCAAAAGAAGCGTATATTCCCGAGGAAAATCAAGAGGCCAAACGCTCGCAATGCACCGCATGATAATGAACGCGCCAGACAATTTATTGGTTGACCATATCAATCATAATGGCATGGACAATCGCAAGGCAAACCTGCGTCTCGCAACTCCTGCGCAAAATAATCGTAATTGTTTAATAATCAAGAAGCGCAATGCTTACTCTCAGTATAGAGGCGTAACTTGGTCCAAAAGGAAAAATCGCTGGTTAGCAACGATAAGACACGATGGCGGAAGAAAGTTTCTCGGCTATTTCAGGGATGAAATTCAGGCCGCAGAAACATACGACATAGCCGCAAAAGTCTATCACGGCCAATTCGCCTCATTAAATTTCCCCCTGTCCCCGCGAAGGCGGGGTTGTTAGCCCTCGGCACCGCCGAGGGTTGTTTAGCCGTCGCCGGCAAGGCGACGTAAAATATTTAGCCTGCGGTTTTACCGCAGGTTTGGATTATCCAGTATCCGGCATCCATTAAGCTGATACCCTTCTTTCCTGATATCCACCACCTATTACCCTGCTGTCCCGATTCCCTTATTTTCGCCTCTTAAATCTCAAATCGACAATCGTAAATCGGAAATTCTCTTTACGTGGGGTTTTTGTTTAGCCGTCGCCGCCACGGCGACGTTTCACAAGCATTCGTAATTCGAAAATCGACAATCGAAAATCGTAAATCTATTAAATTTTCTTGCCTTTTTGTCCACAACCAGCTATAATCCTCCCAGCAACCAAGACGCGAGAAGAAACGGAAATTTATGCACTTGCGCCGTGTGAACTTATTGAGCTTGACGAACAAATAAATCTCTATAAGGTTAAGCAGCTAATCATCTTCAGTTTTTTTAGGAGATAACTTATGACCATAAGTTCTTTTTTGATACGTATTATTTTTCTTGCAGCTCCTGGTATTGTCAGCTATATGCTTTTTCGAAAACTTGCAGGAAAAAATAAATGTGAGAAGTGGGAAGAAGGCTGTTTTGTAGTTTTGTTTTCGTTAATTATCTACGCAATTTATTATATTTTCGTTTGGTTTTTTGTGTTTTTTGGTTGGAGTAAAGGGGAGCTGGTTTTCTTTAACGCGGTTCTTGATGAAAGTGTTGCAATCAGATGGCAAGAAATTATAATTGCGTCTTTAATTGGAGTACCTGTAGCATTTATTGTATCAGCGGTTCACACATATAAGCTAATAAACAAAATTGGGCGGTTTCTGCATGTTACTAGAAGATTTGGGGATGAAGATGTTTGGAACTTCTTTCATAACTTGCCTGAAAAACAAGAATATGAATGGGTATATATTCGTGACCACAAGACAAATCTTTTGTATTTTGGATTTATACACGCTTACTCTGACTCAGAAAAAGAAAGAGAGCTTTTAATGGGCGATGTGGATGTTTTCTCTAATGATAATGGGGAATTTATTTACAAGGCCAAAATGCTATATATTTGTAGAAGTCGGTATGATTTAACAATTGAAATCCCATTATCTGATAAAGAAATTAAGAAAGATCAGAAATAAATAGTTTAGGAGACAAAGAATGTCGAATATAGGCAAAAGAGCCGCAGGAAGACTAACAGAAGGCGCAGTCAAAAAAGGTGGAGCGAAACCACAACCAACTAGCCCTAAGCCAAATATGAAGCCAGTAGGGCAAAAACCGACACCCAAGAAAAGCAATTAGCATATTGAAATATCAGGGCTTAAGTCATGGGCCTTTTAAAAAACTCGATTGCTATTCTGCAAAGTAGTTTGCTACGTAGCATGAGCCGTCTGC
>CAZBWE010000178.1:0-2083 GCA_964495465.1 uncultured Pirellulales bacterium | reverse complement strand
TGATAATTATTGGCATCGGCGTCAACAAAACAGGGGTCGGTATTCCTATTTCCCGTACCTGAATAAATTGTATCACCTTGAATATCGCAGTAGCTAACGGTCGGATTAGACGAAATAGCGTTGTTAATCTCGTTGTTACTGTCTTCTGCATAATTAGCCCAGAAGATACAATTTGTTACTATTGGAGAGCAATTATCGTAGTTATCCATTCCGCCGCCAGTTCCAGCATAACCCATAGCTGAGTTTCCGACGAAGGTGCAGTTAATCAGCGTCGGAGAGGACATATCGTAGTTGCCAACACCACCGCCACCGCCGTCATATTTAGTGACCTGATTTCCACAAAAAATGCAGTTAGCTACAATTGGCGAAGAGTTGATGCGATTATACATGCCACCCCCACCATAACCACTGGCGGTGTTATCAATGAAAATACAGTTGGTTATATTCGGGTCAGAAGAATCATCGTTACATATCCCTCCGCCAGTACTAGCTGAATTGCCTCTGAAGATGCAGTTTTTTATCGTCAGTGAAGAGTTATAGTTGTGGATTCCGCCGCCACGGCAATTAGGGCCATCGGAAGCGTCTGCATTTCCGGCAATGATTGTAAAGCCATCGAGTATGGCTTTATTGACATTTTCACATGTTACAACGTGATAAGAATTGTCGTCT
The DNA here is from genome assembly GCA_964495465.1 of uncultured Pirellulales bacterium. Classification (GTDB taxonomy): domain Bacteria; phylum Planctomycetota; class Phycisphaerae; order Sedimentisphaerales; family Anaerobacaceae; genus CAZBWE01. The sequence goes on along the minus strand of CAZBWE010000178.1, from coordinate 1,414 downwards.
GTTTCACTCTGGTTGCTGATGTCGCCGCTTAAAATCGTCTGGTATATAGCGGGGTTTCGCTGCCCACCTCCCGGCGGAAACCCGCCGTAAATAGACACGCCTCCAACCATCTCAAAGGAAATCGACCGGTCGTCTCCATCAGTCGGCTTATATGTTCCCTTAGCTACCCATATTTGGTTTCCGCAGCCGGCCATGGCTCTTTCAAGTGCATCCTGTAAATCAAGATAGGCATTTTCCCACGATGTGCCGATATTAAATCCGTAAATGGTAGACTTATCAACATAGATAATATCACCGCCCCAGCAGCATACATTGGTATCTGCCGTGGCGAAACTACAATATTGGTCGCCTTCTATTTCGAAATAATTGATGATTTTTCCCAACGGCTCAGCGAGGTTATTGACCACAACTTCCAGAGTAACTGAATTTGAATCGCCCGGCGAGAGTGTGCCGATGTCCCAGGTATACCTGTGCAGGTAATAATCATAGTTAGGGTCAAAAGGATTATTGGGCTCAACCTCAATAGGCAGATAATCCGTTATCACTACGTTGCTATCGGAATCACCGTTGGCAGAATATGTTATAGTATAAGTTATCACGTCTTCAGGTTCGACACAATCAGCGACATTATCTTCCTTAACCAGTGTCAGGGTAGGAAACGGCTCTTTATACGAGACATCGCCTGCAACAGCCACACCAGCCGGATTGCCGATATCATCATCAGATACCCATTGCTCGGTCAAATTAGCGTCAAAGACAAATAGACGGTCCATTGGATACGGCCTGATATAATCTCCGCTGCCTCCATAAGTTGTTATATAGATAAGGGACGTCTGCTGGTCAACTGCAATACCGATTATCTCAGCTCCAACATCAATCAGTGTTTCGGCGGTATTCGGGTCGGCTGATAAATCATACTGGCTTAAATAATAAGTTGGATATGGATCTACCCAAGCTGTTCCTGTATAAACGTATTGATTTGATAAATCAAGAGCAATTCCTATGGCCTGCTGTGAAAGTGTAATAAAATCAGCATTTGGGTCATGTGACCAGTAGTCGTTGGTATCGTAGAATCGCACCTTATTTTCGTTGCTCGTTACCCACAGACGGTCGTTACCTTCATCAAGCGCAATTCCCCACGCACCACCTACAGGGTCATTGACCAGACCTTCTAATTCAATCCTGTCTCCATCTAGAACAAGCTCAGGGATATCAGGAAACCAATTATAAACATATAAATACTTCGTTCCCCTATCTACAACATAGACTTTTTGCTTGGATTGGTCAAAGACAATGCCTGCAAGGTCGGATGCACCGGGGGCTATTACTTTATCTACATATTACATCGTCTTTGCATTGATTAGCTCAATTTTGGGAGTACCTTCATAGGTTACAAAAATAAACTCAGACTCAG
>CAZBWE010000177.1:0-2215 GCA_964495465.1 uncultured Pirellulales bacterium | reverse complement strand
ATGAGCTTGCAGCAGGGCGATTGATAATACCCGCGAATAAGCTGCATCTAAAAACCAATCTCAAGCCGATTGGTATCGGAAGAGCGCTCACCACAAAGGTAAATGCGAATATCGGCACAAGTAGCGTTCGTTCTTCGATAGAAGACGAAATGGAAAAGATGGAGGTGGCACTTGCCGCAGGTGCCGACGCCATTATGGATTTAAGTACAGGACGCAACCTTGACGAAACCCGTGAGAGACTTCTTGCTCGCTGCCCGATGCCTTTCGGAACGGTGCCAATTTACCAGGTCATAGAAGGTAGAAACGTCGAAGATATAGACAACAAAACAATCATCGATATTATCGAAAAGCAGGCCAGGCAGGGCGTCGATTTCTTTACAATTCACGCCGGCGTTCTGAAAGAGCACCTGCCTCTGCTCGAAAAACGCGTTGCAGGAATCGTCAGTCGTGGCGGAGCGCTGCTTGCCAAATGGATGTTATATCACAACAGGCAAAATCCCCTCTATGAGATGTTCGATGATTTATGTGACATATTAGCCGAATACGACATCAGCTTTTCTCTCGGAGACGGACTGCGTCCCGGCTGCATCGCCGATGCAACTGATGACGCACAAATAGCAGAATTAAAAACCTTGGGCGAGCTTACCCGAAGGGCACAGCAAAAGGGCTGTCAGGTTATGGTCGAAGGCCCGGGCCATGTGCCCTTTGACCAGATTCAATACAATATGGAAATCCAGCAGGAAATTTGTAATGGCGCCCCCTTCTATGTCCTCGGCCCGGTTGTAACCGATACTGCCCCCGGCTACGACCATATAACGTCAGCTATCGGTGGAACCGCCGCCGCCTTTTACGGCGCATCCTTTTTATGCTATGTCACGCCGAGAGAGCACCTCGGCCTGCCAAATGCCGATGATGTCCGCACTGGTGTAATCGCTGCGAAAATCGCAGCACACGCTGCGGATATTGCCCGCGGCTTAAAAGGCACAGCAGAAAAAGATAAAAACCTCAGCATTGCACGGACAAATCTCGATTGGAAAACACATTTAGCTGCATCCCTCGACCCGCAGACAGCCGAAAGAATGCACCGCGAAGCCTGCCGGGAAATCGGGGAAGAGCAGTTGCCATCCGCCGACTACTGCTCAATGTGCGGGCAAAAATGGTGCAGCGTCCGAATAAACAGAGAAATCCTGGAATTCATAAAATCCGGGAAAGCACAAAAAGCATAATTCTCCTCAATCCATAAATCCGGTAAAATATCATAGAGGATAACAAAGATAAAATGACCAGAGCTAAGATTTTAATAATAGAAGATGACCGCGATATTGTGGAAATGCTCGAGTATAACCTGCAAGAGCAGGGGTATGATACTATATCGGCGTTCAATGGTAAAGACGGCATTGTATTGGCCCAAAAAGAACAGCCGGACCTGATAATCCTTGATATTATGCTGCCAATTACTGACGGCTTTGAAGTTTGCCGCACCATCAAGAGCAACCAGATGACAACCAATATACCGATTATTATCTTAAGTGCAAAATCACAGGAGACGGATAAAGTGGTGGGCCTGGAGTTAGGAGCGGATGATTATGTAACAAAGCCCTTTAGCCCGCGAGAGTTGCTCGCAAGGATAAAAGCTATGCTCAGGAGAGGCCGCGAACCCCAGCCCAGCGGTGTAATAAAAAGAGGTGATATTATTATAGATAGTACCCGGCATAAGGTGGCAATCCGTGGCAAAGAAATCCTGCTTACTTTTACGGAGTTTAAGCTTTTGGAGCTTATGGCTCGCCGACCAGGTATTGTGCTGTCCAGAGACCGGATTCTAAATGCCGTATCAGGCGATGATGCGGTCGTATGCGACAGAACCGTTGACGCCCATATAAAATCCCTAAGACAAAAATTAGGAAAAGCCAAAGATTACATCGAGACCGTCAGGGGTGTCGGTTACAGGTTTAAGGAAATATAAATGAGAAACAGGATCGTCTGGAAATTTTTTGGCGCATTTATATTTCTGACCCTCATCGTAGTTCTCGTCCTGAATTTCTTTGTAAGTATAAAGCTGCGCGATAACTTCGAGCAAAAAATTACAGAAAAGCTGCAGAGTAACGCCCTGCTGGTCAGCGACATCCTGAAAACAGATTTGCTCGAAGGACAACAGCAAACCGTTCAGCAAAAAACCCGCACACTTGCTGATAAACTGAGTTTGAGAATAACGGTC
>CAZBWE010000176.1:0-2251 GCA_964495465.1 uncultured Pirellulales bacterium | reverse complement strand
GTCCTGATGGAAAACGCCGGCCGAAGCTGTGCCGAGCTGATTAAGGAAAAACTTAAAAAAGTAACAAAGCCGAAGGTCTGCGTATTTTGTGGCACCGGCAACAACGGCGGCGACGGATACGTCATCGCCAGGCATTTAATCAATAACGGCTTTAACGTCAATGTTGTTATCGCCGGCGACCGTAGCAAAATCAAAGGCGATGCAAAAACCAATCTCGATATTTTGGAGCGGCTGGGTCAGCCGATTGAGCAGCTAATGCTCGATGAAGGTGAAATACCAAGCCGAGTTAATACTTTCACCGCTGGTGCTGATATGCTCGTTGACGCTATTTTCGGAACAGGACTAAGCGGGCAGTTAAACAACGAATATAAGCAGCTTATAGAAAGTATGAATGCCCTGAATTGCCCTACTCTCGCGGTGGATATCCCATCAGGCCTGGATTGCGATGCAGGTGAGCCGCTCGGCGCTGCTGTCAGGGCAACTTATACAGTAACTTTTGCTGCCGTCAAAAAGGGTTTTACTTCCGAAAGTGCAGCTAAATATGCAGGCGAAATTTACGTTGCCTCGATTGGTGTTGAACCAAAGTCGTAGCTTGTGACCTGCGCTGCGTGACTCGAACACGATTTCCTATCGGCCAAACGCACCGGCCGTAGTTGCGTATTCTTTGTAACCGATAAGGTAGAGGAATCTTTCATAATTAAATATCGGTATCCACAAGGCCTGGGCGCGGCTTTCGACCTCTTTATAGTGCTCGTGTTCCCGCACCGAAGCGTTGTATTTCTGCATCGCTGCCGGGTCTATTTCCAGCTCTGCCTGGGCCGGCTTTCTTAGAACTTCCGGCGGATTGCCGAGAACCATAAAGTCTGTTTCAATAGAGACGGTATCTGAGACCCTGCCGCCCCACTTCTCGATGAGTGACTGTATTTTATATACAGCGTCGTTGTCAACTTCTCCATCACTATCGAGGTCGAATTCGCCCGCAATCACAAATTCATTCACTTTGCTGCTGTCCCAGATTAGATTCGCGATAATATCGCCAACTAAGATGGGGCTGTTTATTTCAGAACGTATAATCCGTGCTGTTGAATAGTTTTTGGCGATGTCGAAAACCTCTATCTCTGCCTTTCCTTTGCCGTCTTTTGCAATGGAGGCGTTTCTATGATAAACCGAAAAGGTCAAACCTCGGTAAACATGGTCGTCGCTTCCGATATTCAGATGAACCGCTTTGGCCTGTTCGTCAACGAGTATTACCTCGCCGTCGGGCTTAAACGCTGCTACCTCGCGGTCCGGCAGCGGCTTGACATCCTGAAGTTTCTCAAGGGCCTTTTTCATCCTCTCCTGGGCCATACCAAGCTCTGCCTGGGTCTTGAGCAATTCCTGATTCGTCGTTCTCAGGTTATCTCTTTCCTCCATCAATTGGGCTCGCAGCGTCTGAACCTGCTCATCCGTGCTTTTTCTCAGCAGATCTTCAAGCTCCTTGTAATCCTGCTCAATCTTGGCAACTTTCTGCTCGTATTTATCTTTTTCAGCCAAAAGCGCCTGCTCTTTTTCAAAGCTGGTTTTCATATCATCTTCGTATCGCTTCTGCAGCTGGCTGAATTGTTCCTGCAATGCAACTCTCGCTTTTATTATGTTATCCAGCTTTGCCTTAAGCTGTTCCACGATTTGAACAAGCCCGGTCTCATTCGGGTCGGTTACCTGGACGTGCTCCCGTATCAGCATTGATACGTCTCTGGCTTTTGAGTTGGCTTCATTGACTTTGACTTCAGCCGAGGTCGGCTGTGGTACACCCCCGACGATTAAAGATATTGCCCGGTCAAGATAGTCTATCGTTGTGCCGAGCCAGGAGTTTCGGCCCTGCTTTGTTCCGACTATTTCACCCAGTCTTCGCTGCTCGCTGGCACTGGCCAGCTCATTGATTTGACTTTGGAGATTGCCTGCGTTTTTGCGGTGCTCCTCGGATTTGACATAGAATATAACCGCAATGGTGGTTGCGATAATAAACAGCCCCACAAAAGTTATGAGCGTGTAGAGCATAGTATTACTTTGTTGTTTTTTGCCAGGCGGCATAATAGATCTCCTCTATATTTTCAACCACGGATTTCACAGATTTCACGGATTTTAGCTTTTAACTTTCTATTTTATTCGCGTTCATTCGTGTCAATTCGTGGTTAATTATCCTTTTACTGCCTGATATAAGACCATCCGGTTAGTATTATCGCCCAAAAACCCCTGTGAGTCAAGAAAAAAC
>CAZBWE010000175.1:0-2263 GCA_964495465.1 uncultured Pirellulales bacterium | reverse complement strand
CGTTGCTACTCGTGATATCTATATCCAATACCGAAACAAAAAAGTCCAGGAATAGTCCGCTTTCAAAGTCGCAACGTATTACCGCACCACCCGGAACGCACTAATCCTTGTTCTGAGAAATCTTTTTCACCGGCATCATAATCTCGGATTCCATTTGGGCATAGCTGACCATTGGACCATTCGAGAGAAATACCTCGATAGGCCCTTCGATAACTGTGTAACCTTCTTTATATATCCAATTACCAAGATTTTCATAAATATGATTTGGGTCTTCAACGCCTTTTGGTTTGACGGCAACCGCTGCATCCATAGCCGGTATCGCCTTGACGTCGGTCATCGCACCCAAAGTGCCGGTGAGCTTCAGCGCCTCTTCGCCGACCGGTATGCGAATCTCCGTCAGCAAATGCTCGCTCGACACATACTGCGGATTGTTCAAATATACGCAGCACATTGAACCGCGCGGATACACGCCCTTTTGCCCCGCCAGCGCGAACAAATTGCCTATCGCCTCGCCCATCCTGTCGTAACTGCCGCGGTATATCGTGTAAAGAACCGTCTGTGACTGCATTTTTCGCATCGTGATTCTCGGCTCTTCTTTGGCCTGCTCGGCAAAAATCTCAACCGCGATTATGACCGTCAGGACCACTGCCGACAATAGAAACCATTTTTTTGCCCTTCTCATTTCTTTTTCCTTTCATTAAGTTTTTTTATTGTTCGAATACGTTTCATTTCTCAGCGTCGCTGATAATTCTCTTAAGCGTTGCGATATGTTCGTTAAAAGCGTCTCTGCCTCTGCCCGTGACATTGATAAATGTTCGCGGCTTGCGGGCGATAAAGGTCTTTTCGATTTTTACATAATCCGCCTCTTCGAGCTTTACCAGATGTGCTCCGAGATTGCCGTCGGTCAGGTTCAAAATTTTTCGCAGATACACAAAGTCAACCTGCTCGCCGGCATCGAGGGCCGCCAGTGATGACATTATTTGCAGCCGAATCGGCTGATGAATTATGTTATCGAGTTCAGCCATTGCTATTTATGGTGAGCCGAGTCGCACCATCTCCAGCGTAATCGAATATACAGTCCCGTTATTAAAAACGCCCCGCCAACCATCGCCGCCATCCAAAAACAGTAATAATTCCACGGTATCAAATAAAAACCTGTCAATGTTATGCCTGTTACTATTATCCCAAGCCAGAACATATGGTGACTCTTAAACCACAATCCAGTGACAATGTAAGCAAACATAATCGCTGTAACCATAAATGCATTTATCTGTATTCCGTGACGGGGCTTTACAATGCCGAGCCAGATAAACATATAGACATAAAGCAGTAACCAAAATAAAAATATCCGCCATCCGATTCTTTCCGCGGCCGGGACCTTGATTGGATTTGCCAGCCGCAGTTGCCGCCATCCGACCCAAAATGTCACGATACATCCCGCTCCGCTAAGCATGAACCATATATGCCACACCCACTCAAGAAAATAATATGTCCCCAGATACCCTGCTGTGCATATTACGCCCCACATCATCAAAAGTCCGCCGGTATGGCTGGCAGCAATTGACTTGCGTGTCCGCTCCGCTACGGCCTCGGCTTCGTCCAAAGACCTCCGGGCATCTTCCCTCGATACGTTCATTATCAAACCTCCTGAAAAATTCTTCTATTACACTATATCACAGAGTTCTCTGTATCACAGAGTATTTTATCGAAACATCTCTTCCGATTCAACAGCAAAAAACAGAATTTTGAAAAAATTTCTGAGTCATTTCAACTTGGATTACGTAACACCTTTATATTAAAGGACTTATTTTAAGCAATTTTTTGAAGATTTTCTCGGTCCAAAAGAAAAATTCCTGGTATTTGTTATTATCATCACGTGCCCACATTCGCCGCTCGAGAGATAAATATCGTTTAAAAATCCCCCTGTTCCCGATAAACTATCTTATAGCTCGTAACAAAACTATCTGTTACCCTCTGTCATTCCCGCGAAAGCGGGAATCCAGTAAAGTTGGAACTCCGTATCTATTGAGCGATAGCAGTCAGGTAAAGAAAATGGCAGAATTTAAGATTGAGCCGGCACAGAGAATTACACGTTTGCCGCCCTATTTGTTTGGTCGGCTGAACGCCCTGAAACTCGAAAAGCGTCAGCAGGGCGCGGACATTATCGATTTGGGGATGGGCAATCCCTCTGATGGCGCCCCGCAAATCGTGATTGACAAGCTCTGTGAAGCTGCGAGGGACCCGCGCAACCACCGCTACAGCG
>CAZBWE010000174.1:0-2443 GCA_964495465.1 uncultured Pirellulales bacterium | reverse complement strand
GATGATATGTTCACCGGCCTTTTTGCGCAGAACGTTATGTATTTGATGCCCCTGTTGTCCTTCGAGCACCACATCTTCGCCCCGCAGATTCTTATGTCCAACGAAAAACCTGTCCATTGCTTTTTCTCACGGTATTTCTATTTTGTTTTCTGCAATCATAAATTAACTATCGCAAATCGTAAATGGTAAAACAGAATGCTTTGTAGAAACCTTACGACGGTCATTGCGAGCCCCCTTCTTGCTTTCGCAAGAAAGCAGGGGGCGTGGCAATCTTAATTTATCGAGCAGATAAAGCTGCCTAAACGTTTGAGATTGCTTTGCTCCGCTCGCAATGACGTTTTTCTATGTTTTCTACAGAGCAGATTTTTAATATTTCTACTTGTTTACTGTCAATTGTCTTCAACAGTAAATGACTGCTTCTGATACAAAATTTCGTATCAGGGATAAAACCCCCGAATTCCGGCAATATCCGCTTGCCGTTTTTGTAAATACAGTTACCATACGGAATTAGATTATGGATAAAAATAAATCATATCGCATTTTTATCAGTGTCGCCGAGCCAAGTGCCGACGCCCATTGTGCCGGCCTGATAACTGCTTTGCATAAAAGAGGTTGCGACAATATCGAGTTTGTCGGGGTAGGCGGCCCAAAGATGGCTGAAGCCGGCTGTAAGCTGCTGCAGACAACTATTGGCAAAGCCGTTATGATATACAATGCCTTTAGATACATCATTCATTATCATAAGCTCATAAGGAGCATAACCCGTTATCTAAAAATCAATAAGGTCGATTTGGTTATCGTCTGCGATTCTCCAAGCTTCAACTTTCATATCGCAAAAGCCGCAAAAAAAGCGGGCATTAAGACCCTTTTCTATGTCGCCCCGCAGCTTTGGGCCTGGGCCGGCTGGAGAATCAATAAACTTCGCAAGTTATGCGACAAGCTCTGCTGCATATTACCCTTCGAGGAGGCTTGGTTCAGCCAAAGAGGTATTGACGTAGTTTTTGTGGGTAATCCATTGTTTGATGAGCTTGATTTACCGATAGCCAAAAGCAAAAGAAATTATGAAAACTTTGAGCCAGAAAATGCAAGTATTGCACTTATGCCTGGCTCGCGGGCCGCCGAGATTAAAACACTTTGGCGTCCGATGCAGCAGATAGCGCTTCGTTTGAAGCAAAAATATCCCGGTATAACATTTACTACTGTTGCCGTAGATGCAGAACGAAAGCAGGTCTTAGAAGCAGCCCAAATTGACGGCTTTGACTGCCGATACGCTATCAGTTCGGTTGTTGAAACTGCCGCTGCCGTTGATTTTTCAATTGTGGCCAGCGGCAGTGCCACTTTGCAGGTGGCGGCGGCCGGATGTCCAATGGTGATAATGTATCAATCCAGCAGGATTTTGTGGCACCTAATAGGGTGCTGGCTGGTAAAAACGAGGTATCTGTCATTGGTCAATATCCTGGCCGGCAGGGAATTAATGCCGGAATATATGCCTTATTTCAGTTCGATTGACCCGATTGTGGACAGTATCGAGCAGTTTTTAGACAATAAAGATACGTTAGCCCGGATCAGCAGTGAGCTTATTAGCTTAGTAGAGCCATTAGCAGCAAAAAAGGCCGGTGACAAAGTTGCGGATGTTGTTATCGAAATGCTGCTTTAATCGCCTCCCAAGTTATAGTTTGTAGTCTTAAGATTTTATCATAGCTGCAAGAGCAGCCATTTTCATCATAAATAACCATCAAATGGAGTCCCTTTGTGTTCTTGATGGTGATTAACAATAGACTCCACCGTTTATTGATCCGGCTGGTGAATGTTTGCCTCGCTTTTTGGGGCAAAAATGGTGGTAAAAAGGACAAAAAATGGCTCTAAAAAATGAGTATCGAGACAAATTACGGATCAAAAACGTTTGTAGGAGCTTGTAAATAAAAGAGGTAAGTCTTATTCGAAATTTTTTTAAACAGAATTACGTAATCACCCCTGCCAAGATTTTTTACTTGACCAACCCGCCTTAAATTTGGTATAAATACTTATGTGGTGAAGTCTGTGGATTTTTTATCTTTGGTCTTTGCCTTTGTGCGGTTTTTAACTTATAGGAGGTGTTGTTGTAGGAAATACGGGGCATAAGCCCAGGTATTTCTGTTATATTCTATAACTCGAATATAATTGCTTAAATTGAATGTATGAGGGAAGGAGGTAAAACAGGCCATATAAAACTTCTTTCTGATGTGTTTTTACTAATGGAGAAGGGAACTCTATTGGTGTTTCTGTATGTGGTCAAAGCAATGTTTTTTTAACCTTATTTTGAAGGAGGTATATTATGTGTAAAAAGTTCATTTATTTCATTCCCTTTGTTCTGATTTTGGCGCTGGCCGGTAATACATTAGCGGTTACGATAGATTGGGACGGTGGTGGTGCCACTAATCTCTGGAATGTGCCGGAGAACTGG
>CAZBWE010000173.1:0-2446 GCA_964495465.1 uncultured Pirellulales bacterium | reverse complement strand
CCTCGACTTCAACCGTCCCTGTGTTGAATAGATACATTTTGTATTCGAGGCAGGGTGATTTCTCAGGCGGCTGTACACTTTGTGCAGTAACGGGAAATATCGTCATAGCAGATAAGGTTCGGCCGTAATCCTCAATCTTCTCCCACCGGATAGCGCCGGCGTCAATTTTTTTAGTGTAATGCTCCGCTTCTATCGACACGTAGCCATCGGCCTCTACAAAGCCCTCTAAAAAGTCTCTTTTGGGCTCTGCCGGATTAAATATCTTGATTTTTACGTTTACCTCTTTTCTGTCCGAACTGGTAATCTTCACAAATCCATCGCTTGAGCCCTCGGGCGCCCTGCTCCAGTCAATATTCACCTGGATGCGAATTTCTTTATTAATTGTTCCCTTCGTATAACTGAGTAAAATCCAGGGTGCGCTTGCTGTTGCCGAAAATTCAAACGGTTCCTGTCCTCGATTAAATATATCAATGTATCTTTCTTTTTGATTGAACACACTAAATTCCGGAAGAACAGGTTCCTGCGAAGAGCCGGGCCAGACCTCTGTAGAACCCTCGACCGCAACACCCATCTCCGCTACGACGGGAATTTCAATCTCCCTAACAGCGGGCATCTCATTTTGGGGCGGATTATTCCAGGATGTATAACCGATATGCGTCTGGTCCATTATGTGGTTCCATTTGCCTTTCGCCATTTCACGATTGTAATATCGCGACAGCTCAGCATCGGCCTTAAACAAAGCGCGGGCTCGCCCAGCAAGGTCGTTCGTGCTTGCACGTTTCTGGCCGGCGTATAACCGATTTTCCCCTGTAGTTATATAAAGCTCCGTAACTATAGCGCCGGCTTTAGCCGGGTGAAGAACAAGCTGAAAGAAGGCGTCCTTCGCTTCTTCAGGCAGTTTGTTATAGATTTGTTCGGCCTTAGTCGTAATCGTCTTAAAGTCCGCCAATACGGTCTGGGCCTCTCGATAATTGACGAGACTATATGTGGTCGGCTCAAGAAGCTCCGGTTTTCGCCTGCCGTTATATTTTGTGTACTTAGAGACAATCTCCGCGATATCTGAAGCATACTTCGGCCCAAATTCACGCTCAGCCCATAGTTCGGTGTATTGCGATATCTTCTCTTTTGGCCATCTCTGCGGGTCCCAGGCAAGAGTCAGAAAAAACTCCATAGGAAATTCCATTGGCTTAAGGTCGCCCACATTAACTATCCAAATCCTGTTGGCGCCGTAATGATGCGCCAGGTTCATTTGCTCCCACACCTTAGTGATTGGATTTGTATTAATCCATCTGTAGGAACGCGGCCCACCGACATAGTCGAAATGATAATAGATGCCCGCCCCGCCGCTCCTTTTACGCTCATCTTCGGTCGGCAAACGACGAATATTCCCCCAGTTGTCGTCGCACCACATTAACGTAACATCGTCTGGAACCTTCAGCCCATTATCGTAAAGCGTCAAGACTTCTTTGTAAGGGATAAAGACCTGAGGGATTTCCGTGATTTTTTTATCAATATGCGTGGTCAGAATTTTACGCTGGTCGGCAAACACCTGTTCGAGCAAAACAATCTGCTGCTGCAATTCCAGGTCGCCCCTCATCCCCTCGTCATGAACTCCGCGCATACCAACAGTATATACGTTTTCATACCGGCATCTTTCCGAGACACATTTATCCAGCACCTTATAGACGGTTTCCTTATTCGTATCATACCGCCATTCACCCATTGTCGCTTTATCCCACTCAACGTCATTATTAAATAATAACGGCTCGCAATGCGAAGACCCCATTACGATGCCGTATTCGTCGGCAAGTCTGGGATTAAGCGGGTCATCCCTGCCGAAGGCCTTGCCCCACATCGCCGGCCAGAGGTAATTGGCCTTTAACCGAAGTAAAAGTTCAAACACTTTGACGTAGAATTTATGGTTAAAGCCCCCATAATTCTCCGTTACCCATCCACTCAGCGCCGGGGCCTCATCATTGATAAAAATACCCCGATACTTTACGGCGGGCGGTCCCTGTATATATTTTCCCGCCTTGACAAAAAGACCTTCTTTGTGCTCGACCGGCACATCCGCCCACCAGTACCAGGGTGACACCCCAATCTGCTCGGACAGGTCATAGATGCCGTAAACGGTACCCCTTTTGTCGCTGCCGGCAATAACCAATCCGCTCTCGATGCCCGCCAAAGGATTCGGCACGACCTGAACGAGAAATGATTCCCACCTGCCGGCAATCTGTGTTACATCAACTTTACCATCTTTAATTAGCCGGTCGATGAGGCCGCTCTTTCCAATTGTGCCTATGATTACCGCACTTTTACCGATATCATTTTTCTCGCTCTCAATCTTCGGGATATGGCCGGTAACGCGGGCAATATCCGCCTGCAGGTCAGTAACCGCTCGAACAACACCGGAATGGTCATTCAAATCGACATAGAGAGTTGCAAG
>CAZBWE010000172.1:0-2500 GCA_964495465.1 uncultured Pirellulales bacterium | reverse complement strand
CCATTCGGCCTTTCGGCGTATCATTTTGAGAAAATCCAGGCCGGACAGATTCCCGAAAAATCCCGTCGCCGCCACCGGCAAAACGGATTCAGCTATCATCGTCTCGAGCATCAAATCGACAAGCGATTCGAGCTTATTTTCATCGAGCTTTGTAACCTGCTGATAGCCGTTTAAGAACTGGACGAGCTTTTGCTCATCGAAGTAGTCAGGCCAGTCAGCGGGGTTCGGCCGGCCGCCGACGATTGAAAATTGCAGCATCCCGTTGGCAAGGTCGGTAACCGCCGGCGCAAGACGGGCTGAATCGAAGTCCAGCACCGCAACGAGCTTTTGCTCGGCAAAGAGCATATTGCCCGGATGCCAGTCACCGTGCACGACTTGCTCAGGCCAGGAGTCGAACCCAAGCTCATTTACACGAATGCTCGAATCGTTATAGAGCAGCATCAGCTTTTCAGCCGCCGCCTGCAATTCTTTACTTACGCCGGCCACTTTATCTGTGCCGACGGTCTTAAGGTGTCTGCGGACGGTCGAGGAATCGTGGAAGCTGCCCTTTAACGGCTTCCATTCGTGTGCAAAATCAGCCAGATAGCGATGGAAATTCGCCAACTGTCTGCCGGTATCAGCCGTGGCTTCGTCTGAGCCGTCGTAGCGAACGCCGCTAACGAATTTAAACAGCTCGTATATATGATGGTTCAATTGGAGGACCGTACTATTCTCATCTTTGGTAACGATAAGCGAGGTAACAGGAAAATCATTTTTAGCAAGATGGCTTTGCACTGCGTGTGCGAAGGCGACTCGGTAAAGGTCATCTTTACCTCTCGGCCGGCGCTTCAGCAGGAATTTGCCCTGCTCGGATACAACCACCATTTTCGGAGCGCTCTTATTGCCTGCCGATAGTGACTGGACGTGATGAATCAAGCCGATGTCGTAATGGCTGAGGACCTTGGCAAGCTCCTCAGCCGAAAAATGTGCTCCGCCTCTCGGCATAGACCTTCAATCCCTTTGTCTTTTCGTCTCTGACTTTCCTTGCGTAAGAAAGCCAGAGCTCAAAAATTCCTTTTCTTCGATTAGATATTAACGCTTTTCACAAATCTTCGCCACAAATGAATTGAAAACTTTTTTTGGTGTATCGATTACGAAATACGCAAATTCGCAATGCGGGCAACGAACTAAATGGCAAGCATCAAAATGACAAGGAGAAACAATACTGCTGCGAGCGTGCCTAAAATTATGACGGCAATTTTGTAATTAGCTATTATTTCCGGCTGATATTCTTGCTCTTCCTCCTGTTCAACGGGCTGTCCCTGCTCCAACTGCCTAAGCGCAGATACATCAAATCTCTGCCTTGCTCTAAGCGGCGGCTGGCCGTTGCGAAGCGCCTCCAAATCCGCCAGCAGCTCTTCCATATCTTTGTAGCGGTCTTCTCTGCGTTTTGCCATCATAATTTCGATAACTTCCGATACCCCAGCCGACAGAGAAGTGTTTATATGGTCGGGCGGAATCAACTTTTCCCTGAGATGCTTCTTCATCACCTCGGCCGAATCATCAGCCATAAACGGCACCCGACCGGTAACGAGATGATAGAAAGTGCTTCCGAGGCCGTAAATGTCGGCCCGGCCGTCGATGTCGATTTTGCCTCGAATCTGTTCGGGCGCAATATAGTAAGGCGTTCCGTAAGCCTTGCCCACCTCTGTCTGTGCGGTCTCGATATCTGTAGTCTCACGGGCCAGACCCAAATCAGCAAGCTTCACCACCCCCTCTTTACTTATCATAATATTCTTGGGTTTGACATCGCGGTGAATAAGGCCTCGGGCGTGGGCGTGAGCAAGCGCCCGAGCCACCTGTATTATTATCTCCAGCGCCTCCTTCTCGTCAAAGACCTTCCCTGCCGACAAATCATCATACAGACTTCTGCCCTCAACATACTCCATCACAAAAAAGTGATACCCTCCCGCCTCGCCGACATCGATTGCCTGAACGATATTCGGATGATTGAGCTTGCCGGCTGCCTGGCCTTCCTTGTAGAAGCGCTCGACGTATTCGGGATTCTCACTGAAGCGCCTGGGCAAAACCTTTATCGCAACCGTCCTGTTGAGACTCAACTGGAGTGCCTGATAAACAAAGGCCATCGCTCCTGCGCCGAGCTTGCCTGTTATCTTATAGCCCGGAATCTTGTGCACAGCCGCCTTGCTTTCCTTTATGCTGGCCCTTACCCTTTCCGCCTGGGTTTTCGTGATATAGCCAAGCTCAATCATAAGGTCTCTTAGGATTATTGGACTGATATCTCGGCGGGATTGCATCTCTTTCAGTGAGTGGCTGAGCTCTTCATCCGTGCAGAGGCCCTGCTCAACGGTCATTTTGCCAAATACAGTATCGTAGTTTGTTTCTTCCTTCATTGGTGTTTCCGAAAAAACCAGGGGCAGACGGCTGAAGAACCTGCTCCCCTCCGGCTTTAACTTCTACATCCGATAATAAACAATATCGCGCTAATTATCATTTATAA
>CAZBWE010000171.1:0-2537 GCA_964495465.1 uncultured Pirellulales bacterium | reverse complement strand
CTCTTCATACCAGTTGAGTATCTCTTTGCCGAAGTCATCGTCACCAATCTTTCCGATTAATTCGGTCTTCACACCAAGCCGACGGATTGAAACGCCGGCGTTCGTAACCGGGCCCCCTCCCACAACTACACATTGTCCCATATTAATCATTTTGCCCGGAACGAGAACATCTGTGAGCTTATCTACTTTTCCATCAATTGTGAAAGCAGGTATCAAATCAAGGCAGGTATGACCTGCAGCTACGATTTCAATGTCTTTTTTATTTTCCAAATCGAGCCCCTCATTAAATAATTCTGTGGCATTATATCTTGTAATATCCAGATGTCAAGTTCGGTATGTAATTTGACCTTTGTTCTTCACTTTGTGCTTTGAATTGTTTTAACGACGGCATAAAATGCCGGCTTTGGTTTGCATTGACGGTCGAACAACATAGGATAGTCGGTTCTTCCTCTTATGGGCATATAGCTGCGCCACGATTGGCCGTCGTGGACGGCCCAGAAAGTAACCCGGCTGATGTTATCACGATATTTGTGAAACAACGAAAAAATTGTAGCGTATCGACTTGCTAAGTTTTTTTGAACTGCTTCTGGCAGGGCATCCGGATAAGGACTGAGTTTCTTCTGCATTTCGGGTTCAAAGGAAGACAAATCTGCCAAATTGTCATAATCATCGACAAAAGGAATCACGCCTACGTCCAGTTCCGTAATCATCAGCTTGATGCCCAGTTTGGAAAGAGCCCTAATGGCGGCCTCAATTTCATCAAGAGGCGGATAGTCCAGAGCCCAGTGCCCCTGTATGCCGATGCCATCGATACGCACGCCTTTTGACTCCAGGTTTTGAATCAGACGAATAACGCCTTCGTATTGTGGCTGCTTCCACATATTATAGTCGTTGTAGTAGAGCCGGGCATCGGGGTCGGCCTGGCGGGCATATTCAAAGGCCTTGAGCACGTAATCTTCACCGATAATATCGAGCCATTTGCTTTTTCTGAACCGGCCGTCGGGTATAATTGCTTCGTTGACTACGTCCCAGCCGTGGATTCTGCCTTTGTAGCGGCCCATTACGGTGAAAATGTGCTCTTTCATTCGCTCAAGCAGCGCATCGCGGCTTAAGGGTTTGCCTGACTTGTCCTGAAACACCCAGTCCGGCGTCTGACTGAACCAGACAAGAGTGTGACCGATTATGTGCATTTTATATTTCTCACCCAAGGCCACGTAACGGTCTGCCGGCTCGAAATTATATTTGTCCGGTTCCGGATGGACCGTTTCCCATTTTAGAATATTTTCCGGCGTGATGCTGTTAAAGTGTTTTTCCACAAGTGCGATGGAGTTTGGTTCGTTTCCGTAAATCTGATTCAGACTCAGGGCAGCACCAATATAAAAATCGCCCTTAAACACGTCTTTCAAGGCAGCTTGTGTATTTTCACTGCTCTGCAATTAGCTTTGCTCCTCATATACCAATACAGGTCGAGATCCGCCCTTTATTAGGCGATTCTGCTGCGGATAGTTATATATGAGAATTTCTAATGCTAACATTATTCTTCTGTTCTAAAGGGTGATGCCGGCAGGCCTTCTTTATTATATAAATTTGCGCCTTCAGGATTATCAGCCCAGCCGTAGCGAACAGCTACGGGATTGGTTATATCGTCATTCCAGATGATGACGTTATCGCCTTCTATTTTTGCCTTTGACCAGACAAATTTCTTGTCGGCGCCGGCAATGGCGAAATGCTTCAGTTCACCGCCTCCTTTGGCGATTAATCCGCTTCCGATGTTTGTAAATGTGAGAATGATTTTGTTTCCGTCAATTTTCATAGATTTGTAAATCGGGCCGGAATGGACAACATTTTTATCGCCGTAGGCAAGCTTTCGAGCTGCGAGGGCAAGGCGTTTGCCTATATCTTCCTTATTTAACGGATGAATGTCGTTCCATTCACCTATGTCAATGGTAACGGCCATTGCGGTGCTGGGGACAGAAAGGGTTTTAAGCTGCGCTTCTCTCAGCTTGGCCCAGTTGCTTTCAGATGGCTGGTCTTTAACCTCCATAAAATTGGCCAGTTGGACATATAAGAATGGAAAGTTTCCCTGCTTCCATTTCGCTCTCCAGTCAGTTATCAATGCGGAAAATAGTTTCTGATATTCGAGCGGTTTTCCGGTGTTGGATTCACCTTGATACCAGATGACTCCTTTAATTCTATAGTTTAACAGCGGTGCTATCATTCCGTTATATAATCCTAACGGCTGCCACTCTATAAACGTTTTGGCCGGCAATGGGTCCATTGCAGCGCCCAATTTGTATTGCCACTTGCCCTTTAAGTCGATTGTCTGCCCTGCCGCTGATAGTTGATATGGTTTATCTGGAACGAAACCGCCTCGGCCTAAGTTATTAATAATCCTGATTACAATGATATTTCGCCCCACTTTTAGCAGGTTTGGAGGAACATCATATATCCTTGGCGGGTACTGGTATGAAACTGTGCCCACGATTTTGCCGTTCACATAAGTTGTATCGGCGTCCACAATCCTGCCCAGCCAAAGC
>CAZBWE010000170.1:0-2582 GCA_964495465.1 uncultured Pirellulales bacterium | reverse complement strand
GCGAATTCGCCGAAGCAGGCGACGTTGGCATCATTTTCAAAGACGATTGTCTTTCCGTTCAATCTGTCACTGAGCATTTTTCGGATGGGAATGTTTCTGAAAGTCGGGAAGTTCGTGGCCGCTTCGATGATTCCCTCGCTGTATCTGGCGGGGCCGGGACAGCCAAGGCCGACTGCGGCCACATCGGACATAGAAAAGCCCGCTTCGGCTGCGCACTCTTCGGCGGCGCTGGCCATATTTTCTATAACTATCTTTGCGTCTTTTTCCGCCTCTGTGGGCGCTGAAGTTTTGGCTAAAAGTTTTAGCTGTGAATCGAAACAGCCGACCTTGATAAACGTTCCGCCTAAATCAATACCAATATAGACCTTATTCATTTTTTTGTGCCTTATACATTAGGGGAGGTTAATCCCTAAAAATCCGGCTTCATCAGGATATCAAAAATCAAAATGTAGAAATTAAAATTGTATATTAAAATGCAAAATTATTTTTTGCCTTTAAGAGTCAGGATGCTTGATGCAAAAATCTTTGAGTATTCACCCAGCTCATTTAAAAACCATCTAACTTCTTCAGGATTTGCACGTTTACTATCTCGCAACGGCGCAAACCATAATTTGCTCTCATTTGTTGACTTGAGACAATTGTTAAAAAAATTAGTAAAGTCCTTTTTGCTGCTGGCTGCCTGACCCTCAATATAGTTCCCAATAATACTTGTGCCACTGCGTAGCAATTGGTCGCCAATTCTTCTTGAAACGTTATCTTTCGGTAGTCTATCCAAAAATTCTATGAGTTTTAGCACAAATTTATATGACCTTTTCTTAAACTTATCTTTGAATTCTGCCCTATCATTTTGCATTTTGATTTTTAATTTTCGTGTTTACTTCCTGTTAGAATACTTTGACAGGATAACAGCATTATCTTGTAAATCCTGTCTTAACTACCCGACTTAGTCGTGGTAGCCGTATGGATGCTCGTTATGCCATTTCCAGGCGGTTTCTACAATTTGTTCGAGCTGCGGAATTTTGGGTATCCAGCCAAGCTCCCTTTTTGCCTTTGTGGCGTCGGAGGCAAGAACAGGCGGGTCGCCGGGCCGGCGCTCGGATTCGAGGACCTTGAAATCCCTGCCGCTGATTTTTTTGACGGTGTCAATCACTTCTTTTACCGAGTAGCCCGTCCCGTTGCCCAGATTGTAGATAAGCTCAGTGCTTTGATTTAGCTTGTCCAGCGCCAGCAGGTGCGCCCTGCACAAATCTTCGACGTAAATGTAATCTCGGATACAGGTTCCGTCCGGGGTGGGGTAGTCGGTTCCATAGATTTTGATATGGGGATATTTCCCCATTGCTGTCTGGATAATGCGGGGAATCAGGTGCGATTCAGGCCGATGGTCTTCGCCGAGCGTGCAGTTATTGCCCGCGCCGGAGGCGTTAAAATAGCGCAGGGCTGCATATCGTAATTTTCCGGCCTGGCACTGGTAATGACACATCATTTCGACTGCCAGCTTGGTTTCGCCATAAGGATTGATTGGCTGTTTCGGTGAGTCTTCTTTAATCGGCAATTGTTGAGGAGTGCCATACACGGCGGCGGAGCTGCTGAAGATAAATTTTTCCACATCCATCTCCTGCATTGCCGAAAGCAGGGTTTGTGTGTTGGAGACATTGTTGCGGTAGTATTTAAGGGGTGCCTGTATGGATTCGCCGACTTCGATGAAAGCTGCGAAGTGCATTACCACTTCGATTTGGTACCTGCGAAGTGTATTGACGAGCAACTGGTAATCGGCCAAATCACCTCTGACAAGCTCGGCAGGTTCCACCGCCGCCCTGTGGCCTTTGCTGAGGTTGTCGAGGACAATCGGCTCGTGTCCTTCAGCGGCCAGCATCGCCGTCATATTACTGCCTATATATCCTGCACCACCGCAAACCAGTATTCTCATAGTTTATATCTCGTGATATGTTTTACCTTTGTTCGATACGTTTTTCGATTCTCTTTA
The DNA here is from genome assembly GCA_964495465.1 of uncultured Pirellulales bacterium. Taxonomy (GTDB): domain Bacteria; phylum Planctomycetota; class Phycisphaerae; order Sedimentisphaerales; family Anaerobacaceae; genus CAZBWE01. The sequence continues at coordinate 598 of CAZBWE010000170.1, read as the reverse complement.
GAATTTCTGTTGCCAGTTGTTTGTCCTGTCCCAGGTCGGCCCAGGCAACGCCCGTTTTTTGCTGTTTGTTAAGTCTTAGTTTTTGCATTGATGGACTGCTTTTCGAGAACATTTCGTATGCCCTTGTGCTGCTGGTGGTTTGGCGTTCGGGCAGATTCAGTCTCTGCGTTTTCACGTCGCAGTCGATGCGCAGTTTTTCGCCGTCCTGGCTTATATTTAATTCGGCGATTCTGCGGATGCTGTGCAGGTTTGCCTCGGCAGCGTTGAAGGCCCCGACGTTATCCTTTCGCCAGAACTCGAAGAATTGTGCGCCTTCCAATGGCCTGGTTCTTATGAAGCCGCTCTCAGTATCGGCTTTTTCGATAGTGAAGTGCATTTTGGCCAGAACGTCTTCAGCTGCCTGCATTGCCTGGGATTTTTCGATATTTGTCAGGTGAATTTGCTCGATTAGCTGATACCGCTGCTTAGCGCATCCGGTTAAGATGAGTGTGCAAGTCATAAGAGCATAATAGCACAAGTTAGTTGTGGTCTTTTTGCCGTTCATTTCGGATTCTCCTAAAATTTGGCTGATTATATATACAGTGTGCCTTTTGCTCAA
>CAZBWE010000169.1:0-2663 GCA_964495465.1 uncultured Pirellulales bacterium | reverse complement strand
GTAGCCCAAACAGAGCAGGAAGAAGTCGAACCTGAACCGGAGGAAAAAACCGAAGAACAACCGCCAAAAGATGAAAAACAGCAGTAGAACCTGGTTTCTTTATTTTTGATACTCAGCACCCAACTTTTCCCATTCCTCTTTACTGGGATTTATCGCGGGATTTTTTTATTACAAAAGATGAGAATTGATATATTAACCCTTTTTCCGGAGATGTTTGAATCACTGTTGAACTGCTCAATTCTTAAAAGAGCACAGGAAAAGGATATTATCCGGATCGTCCTCACAAATATCAGGGACTTCGCTACGGATAGTTACAGAAAAGTTGATGATAAGCCCTATGGCGGCGGCCCGGGTATGGTTATGATGCCAGGCCCCGTCTTTGACTGCGCAGAACACGTCCAAAAGCTCTCACCTGAAAAAGGCCGTGGCATCCTTCTCACCCCTCAGGGTCAAAAATTCACACAGGCAAAAGCCGTTGAGCTCAGTAAGGAAAATCGTCTCATCTTGATCGCCGGCAAATACGAGGGCTTCGATGAGCGAATCCGCATCGGCCTCGGCGCCGAGCAGGTCTCAGTCGGAGACTACGTCTTAAACGGCGGTGAGCTGGCTGCTATGGTAATCATCGACACAGTCGTCCGGTTATTGCCGGGCGCCCTCGGCGACGAAGACTCGCCCAGAGACGAATCCTTCAGTAATGGTCTCCTCGAATATCCGCAATATACCAAGCCGGAGGCCTTCCGGAATATGAAGGTCCCCGACGTCCTTCTAAGCGGTAACCACGCAAAAATAGCTCAATGGCGGCACCAGCAGGCCATTGAAAGGACGAAAAAAAACCGCCCGGACCTGATAAAAAACAACAAGTTCTGAAAAAGAACTTGCATTCCGGGCAGAATGTTGTTAACTTGCTGTCTTTTATTGTGGAAGCAGGACTCTACTTAATATCGAGTTTCTGCAGAAGTTTAATCGTTCTACATCAGGCAGTAATATGGCCAAAAAGCAGAAAATCTCGAAAACAGCAAAAACAGAATTGCTGGACGCTGTTGAAAGCAAATGTCTCAGGAAAAGCACCCCTCACTTCGAGGTAGGCGATATAGTGGACGTCCATTGCCGTATCCAGGAAGGCGACAAAACGAGGACACAGATATTTACCGGCACGGTCATTGCCCGCAAGGGACGCGGAGTTAGCGAAACATTCACAGTCCGCCGCATCGTGGCCGGAGAAGGCGTGGAGAGAATCTTCCCGCTTAATTCGCCGAATGTCCTGGATATCAAGCCGGTCAGAAGCGGTAAAACCAAGCGTGCAAAATTATATTTCCTGCGTCAGCGAACCGGAAAAGCCGTCCGGCTTACTCACAGGCACAGCGACCACACCATCGCAAAATAAAAAAATATTTACCCGCGGCGATGCAAAATATTTAGCCCCTCGGTTTTACTGGAGGGTTTTGATTTTTTATAATCAACCTATGTTTTTCTACAAACGCAAATTATCAGCCGACCCGAAGCAGCTTGGCCGGTGGGGTGAAAAAAGATGCGAAAGAGTCCTGAAAAGAAAAGGGCTGAAAACTCTCACACGAAACTTCTCCTGGAAAACCGGCGAAATCGACCTCGTTATGGTTGCACCCGACAGGACTATCGTCTTTGTCGAGGTAAGGACGCGGTCTGATGATGCCTTCGGGCCGCCCGAATCCTCTATCACCGCCTCAAAAAAGAACCGGCTGCTCAGAACTGCACGCTATTTCCTTGCCGCCAATCAGATAGAAGACAGACCGTTTCGGTTTGATATTGTTACAATAGTCCTCGGCCAAATCGGCCGACCAAAATTAAATCATTATGAAAACGCATTCGTGCCATAGGAAAAATGGAACTGATTGACACGCATTGTCATTTGACCTTCGATGATTTAGCCGGCGATATCGATACTGTGATTGAGCGAAGCATCGCCGCCGGCGTAACCGGCTGGGTAACCGTTGGAACCGACCCGAGCGAGAACCGAAAGGCCGTTGAGCTTACCCAAAGGTTCGAAAATTTATACGCCGCCGTCGCAATCCATCCACACGACGCAAAAACCGTAACCCGCGATACAATTGTCGAATTAAAAAATCTCGCACAAAGCCCGAAGGTCGTCGCCATCGGTGAAACAGGCCTCGACTATCATTACAATCATTCGCTGCACGAGGACCAAATACGCGTTTTTGCTCAGCATCTTGAACTCGCCGCCGAACTTAACCTGCCCGTCATCGTCCACTGTCGAAAGGCCTTCGATGAAACTATACAAATCCTGGATAACTGCACCGGCCGTATCGAAAAAGTCGTCTTCCACTGCTTTAGCGGTTCTGCCGAGCAGGCAAAGCTCGTCCTCGACAGGGGCTTTTACATCTCCTTCACCGGCGTTGTTACTTTTAAAAATGCCGAAATGACCAGATGCGCCGCCGCACTTGTGCCGCTCGATAAATTGATGCTCGAAACAGATTGTCCCTATATGTCACCTGAGCCGATGCGAAAGCAGAAGATAAACGAGCCCGCCCTTCTCATCCACACCGCAAGGTTTCTCGCCGACTTAAGGCAAATGCCTCTCAACGACTTCACCGCCGCCGTAACCAAAACATCCGAAACCTTCTTCAATCTGCATACTTAGCCCGCACATTTATCAGGACGCACTCTTT
>CAZBWE010000168.1:0-2773 GCA_964495465.1 uncultured Pirellulales bacterium | reverse complement strand
CGTTTAACGGGGCCAAGTACCGCCAACGCCGTATTGTGGATGTCGTGCGGGAATTCAAGTTGATTCGTGAGAAACTTGTTCTGGTGGTGGACGACAACCTCATCGGCACGCGCCCCGAACACATCGCCCGCGCCAAGGACATGTTCCGTGCCTTGGCAAAGGCGAAACTGCGAAAGGAATGGATTGCCCAGGCCACCATTAACTTCGCGGATGACGAAGAACTTCTGGCGCTGGCCGCGAAAGCCGGGTGCAGAGGCGTCTTCATCGGCTTTGAATCGCCCTCGCCGGAAGGGCTTATGGAGGTCGGCAAGAAATTCAACCTTCTGAAGGGCCGGGACTTCCGCGCCTCCGTACAGCGGATACGACGGCACAACATTCCAGTAATGGGTTCCTTTATCATCGGTTTGGACATAGACGAACCGGGCATCGGTAAACGTATCGCCGAGGTGGCCAGTCAGTACGGTGTGGACAATCTCAACGTGCTGTTTTTGACTCCCCTGCCCGGCACGCGCCTGTGGGACCAGATGAAATCGCAGGGCCGCATCGCCCTCGATACGTTCCCGGAAGACTGGAAATACTACACGCTGACCTTCCCGGTGGCCCGGTATAAGCATTTGTCTCTGGACGGCATCATCCAAGAAATGATCTCCTGTAACCGGGGCTTCTATTTCATGCCGCACATTCTGCGCAGGGTGTGGAGCAACTTGTGGCAACGCCGCAGGCCGCTGGTCAGCTTGGTGAGCAATCTCTCATACAGGAGCAACATCCGTCTGGACTGCCAGGCATACGCAAACTTCAAGCGTTACTGGGGCAATAGGCACAATTGTGTAAAGGAGTCATGAAAACCGATGGTGCTTGAATTCTTAAAACAACCGATTCGAGGAAAATAGCCTAACCACACGCTCAACCGGACCACGCGGAAAGCGGTCGCTGAGCTCGACGGTTTGCAGAAATTTTGGATTTTAGTGTGGATTTTTCAATTTGATGTATAAAGGAAGCCAGTATGGAATTGAAAGTTCTCGGTATTTCATCAAGCCCACGGCTTAAGGGCAATAGTGATCTGCTCTTGCGTGAGGCCTTAGCCGGGGCCGAATCGGCTGGAGCACAGGTTGAATATATACGTTTGTGCGATTTGAATATCGTTCCGTGTGTTGAGTGCAATTCCTGTTACAAGACCGGCCAGTGCAGTATTGAGGACGATTATCAACTGTTGTCACAAAAGATGCTCGATGCGGACCGTTTAATTTTTGCTACGCCGGTATTTTTTATGACGGTCTGCTCGCAGGCGAAGATGCTTATCGACCGATGTCAATGTCTGTGGGCGCATAAGTATATATTGAACAAGCCATTGATTGCCGGCGGTAGGAGCGACCGTCGTGCAATGGTTATCGCGGTGGGCGGCTCGAAAAGTAAAAAGATGTTTGAGAGCATTCGGCTGACAATGGAGTCTTTCTTTGATGTCCTCGATATTAATTACGCTGCGAATCTATTTATAAACAAGATTAATGACCCTGGTGAAATTGAAAAACACCCTTTGGCAATGAATGAGGCACGTCGGCTTGGCCGTGAATTAGTGTCTGCTGATACACGGATATCGCAAAAGCCGATTGATGTTGAACTGATATAAATGGAACGTTTATTACGGCTTTTTTCCAATTTTAATTAAAAGCAATCGTTTAAACGAGTCCTATAAAACATAAGCTCAGGTTTTATAGCTTTTATCAGGTCAAAATTTATCTTAATTTCTCCATAACATATCCATAAATTTCTACCAATATGCTTTGTTATTTGATATAATAAGTGTTGTTCAAAATTTAGGTTTTTTATATATGGGGAGCGGTGGATTATGGTTGCAAAGTATAAGGCTGTTAAATTTTCGGATCAGGGTTTCCTCACGGATGAGAAGAACGACCCTATTATTTGCCCGATACGTGACGCAAACTGCAATTGGAGGTGTGCCTGGTTTTCGGTTGAAGGCAGAGTCGTTCGCTGCCAGGATAGAATTATCGGGGCGCTCAGAGGAAGACCTGCTCGTTCGTTTCGCCTCTACACAGGACCTGATGTTTATGACATCGATGAGTCGCTGAAGATTAACGAAGCCAGTTCCTGATGTTATGCCGGCGGTTAGTATGCAGTTTTCATTAACTGGGTAGGTCGCAGGGCCGCAGAAAATTCAGCCAAAAAATCGCAAGGTTATAAGAGAACAATCATATTCTTAGCGTCTTGATAGCTAAAACAAAGTAGATTTGCGCCCTCAAATTTCCCACTTTGGAAAATGCAGCTTATTCTGTAAAATCCTCCGTCCATTTTTTCCCGGCTCTTTGTTGTTTTAACAAGCTTCGTTTCTTTTTTTCTTTTAATCGCGTTTGTTTGGCTGAGTAGGGCATCTTTGTTTTCTTCCGAATGGATTTTGTTCGCAGGGCATCTGTTAATAACTGCTGCAATCGCTCGACGGCGGCTTCACGGTTTGCTTTCTGAGTTCGATATTTCTGTGAGACAACCCTTATTACGCCGTTTTTATCAGCTCGCCTTGCAAGGCGTTTAGCTATTAGTCGCTTCTGTTCATCGGAAAAACTTTCACAGTCAGCCAAATCGTAAAGAAGCGTTATTCGGGAGTTGACCTTGTTGACATTCTGTCCACCGGGGCCGCTGCTGCGAGAGGCCTTGAAAGTGAGCTCATCCTCAGAAATATATTTGTCTTTTCCTATTTTAATCATCGTATTTGGTTTATAAACCGTTCTTTTTTCTCTATTATTTTAATTTATCATACATT
>CAZBWE010000167.1:0-2804 GCA_964495465.1 uncultured Pirellulales bacterium | reverse complement strand
CTCAAATCCGACCTTAAATAAAAGAATACCTGACCTGCCTGTTCGGTATTTTAAGATTGCAACCGGGCAAGCTCGTCCTGGCACATCTTCAATTGGCTTGGGTCGGAAAGCTTTTTGGCCGCCAACTCCAGATATTTTACGGCCAGCTCGTGCTTATCAAGATAACGCGAATACAATATCCCCAGCATTAGCTCGACCTGCTCGGCGTGTTCGTAGTTGCTGTAATGGGCCAGGAATTGTTCGTAGGCCTGCGCCGACTCGACTGTTTTTTTGTCGCTGGCAAGCTGATTGGCAATATCCAGCAGTTGCTGGCGAGGCAGAATCTGCTCGCTGTCGAGTCCCATAAGCTCCAGATACAGCTCGGCTGCAGCCGATAAATTGCGCTGCTGCATTCGTCTGCCAATCTCATTGCGAAGCTTTTTTATTTCCTCGTCCCGTTGTTTCTGAGCGGGTGTTTCCTTAATTTCCCTAACCTCCACCTGCCTGGTTCCCGTCCGTCCGGCGAACGGGTCGTATCCGCCTGAGACGACATCGCTGTACTGACGCCGCCGGTTCCAACGCTTTATCATTGCCCACAAGTCGAAATTGCTGTGACTAACTATACCCGTTGCGAGTATAATTAACGTAGCCACGATACCAAAGGCATATCCAGCCAGGTGTGCGTCATAGGCAACAGAAGGTGTGTATCGAGATACCACGTTATCGATTAAAATCATCTTAAAGGCGATAAAGTATAAAGCAGGCACATCCATCGTCCCAATAAACCAGAACAGCCAGTATATAATGGTTATCAATGTCTGCGGAAACAGGACCAGGTAGGCGCCGATCACAGCGGCAACGGCCCCGCTGGCCCCGAGAGTGGGCACGGGTGAGGACAGGTGCAGCACCGTGTGACCTACGCCGCTAAATACCGCACCGGCGAAATAAAAACTCAGGTAACCAATATGGCCGAGCTTGTCATTGACATTATTTCCAAACAAATACAAAAAAAACATATTGAAAATGATATGCAGAAAACCGCCATGCAGAAAGGCATAACTTACAAACTGCCACCAGCGCCAATCATTGGGTGTAAGCATAAATTGCTCCGCCCAGCGGTGAATCGCCACGGTCACAAGCTGGCCGGACATAAACTGGCGGTGAGGGCCGTAGGTCAGCAAAAAAATGACCACGTTGATGACTATCAAGGCGTAATTTGCGTATGGCGTCCTTCTTGGCCAAAGACTTGTCCGAATTGGAAACAGCATAGCTTACACCGTAGTAAAATTACTAAAATTAAAAACTATGGGTATTGTAATAACCTAATACGGGTATGACAAGGCATAAAAAAAGGACGGCAACAGCCGTCCCGCCCGGGGAAACAGGGCACAATGGATGATTTTCCTCCCTCACGGAAAACTTTAAGAGCCGGCAAAACCACTCTTCCACCGGATTAACTCCTCCCCAGCCAATGTCCCAATCCATCAAAAATATAAGAATAAAAAAGGCCAAAGACAAATTCATCTGCAAAAAAAACTTTATTTTTTATCAAGCTGCTGTTATGTATTTGAAGTGTATCGAAACCGCGATAAGGATTGCAAAGGAGCAAAAATGGACAAAAAAATCATAAAAAAACGCATTAAGGGGATTTTACACGACCTGGCCAACAAAAGCGTAAAATGTCTTATTGTAACCAACCCGGCCAATGTAACTTACACAACCGGTTTTATGGGCGGCGACAGCTGGGCCATCATTACCGAACGCAGCGTATATCTTTTAACCGACAGCAGGTATACCGAGCAGGCGCAGAAAGAATGTGTCGGATGCAAAATAATCCTGCGCCCCGACTCCTTACCCTTGGCGCCGGCCCTGGCTGAAAAGCTGAAACAACTAAAATTATCAAAAACGGTTGCCGTTGAAAAATCCACCTCTATTGCTGATTTCGAGCTGTTGAAAAAAGAGTATCACGGGCTTCCAGCCCGTGATACCACGGCCAAGATGGCCGTGGTACAATTAAAATCAGTGGCGAATGTTATCGAAACCATTCGTAGCTGCAAAGACAGCAGCGAAATTACATCTATCAAAACCGCCTCCCGGATAGCAGCAAAAGCCCTCAAACAAACTCTTGGATATATCAAGCCCGGCATAACCGAAAACGAATTAGCAGGTATGCTTAATTTTCAATTTCGCAAGCTCGGTGCTACAAGCAGCTTTGAAACTATTGTCGCCTTCGGCCCAAACGCATCGCGTCCGCACCATCAGCCGAGCAAAAGAAAGCTCGGGAAAAAAGACACCATATTGCTCGACTTCGGCGCCAAATACAATGGCTATTGTTGTGATATAACCAGATGTTTTGCCGTTGGCAGGCCGACCCCCTTTTACAAAAAAGTTTACGATACTGTGCAGAAAGCCCAGACCGCAGCTATTAAAATGATAAAGTCCGGCATCGAGACGGGCAAAGTTGACGACGCCGCCAGGAATGTTATTCGTAAAAGCGATTTGCCGGTATATGGCCACGGCACAGGGCACGGCCTGGGCCTGGAAATTCACGAGTTACCTTATCTAAAAATAAAAAGCAAAGTCATACTCAAAACAGGTCAGATTATTACTGTCGAACCAGGCGTATATATCCCGGGCAAACTCGGTGTCCGAATAGAAGATGATATCCTCGTAACCGAAACCGGCTGCGAGATTCTAACCCGAAATTGCCCGCACTCGCTCTTGCTACCCAATCGCAAAGATTAATTTTTTATTTGCCAAACATTAGCAATAAGTTATAATAGACCAAGTTCGCTAGGGGTGGCCTTCTAGGCCTGAGAAAAAAC
>CAZBWE010000166.1:0-3025 GCA_964495465.1 uncultured Pirellulales bacterium | reverse complement strand
TCATATGGGCAATAGCAGAGCCATTCATCTACAAACAATCGCAGGTCGTTATAGTTAACGATATTATCCTCGTAAAGGTCAGCCGGTATATCACTGCCGGTATATAGCCAGTATTGCGCGAATTCTGCAAATTGCTCGAAATTAACGATGCACAAAGGCCCGCCCGGCCAGAAGCCGCCCAAGACTTCATAATTCCCGCCGTAGGAATAAGCGGCATCCGGTTGACCTATTGTCCCGACAAGCACATACTGCCCGCCGCTGCTTTGGCCTCCTCCGCCATCAATCGTGTACCAGCTAATCTCATATTGTGCCAATACCGGAACAGTTAGCAGGGATACCGCCAGCAACACAAGAGCGCCTTTTTGTATATATGAATTTGAACTAATCAATTTCATTATCAATCGCCTGCCTTTCACAAAATTACCAGCAAGCCTGCCAGGTTGCGCCATCGTAAACCATAAGCTTGTGTGTGCTTTTGTTCATATACATATCACCCTCAGAAGGACTTGAAGGTGCCGAGTATCTTGGTTCTAACCTCATCACATCTCTTACATGCAGTATCCTTGCAGGACTCGTTGTGCCGATGCCGACGTTACCGTTTGCTTTGATTGTCATTCTTGTCTCGGCAGGACCTCTGGTGACAAAATACAGGTCATTTTCTGTCTTGGAACCGAAATACAGAGGGCCATTAGAGTAAATGTTGGCGGTCCCGCTGCTCATTTCTATCTCTGAATAGGAAGTCGAATGTATGAAGATTCCTCCCTGTTCGGCAGCAGGCCAAACTACTAATTTTGCCTGAGTAGGATTGTCTGTCCCGATACCGACCTCACCTGTAGGAGTGACTCGCATCTGTTCTGCGTAACCTACTCCCGGTGGCGAAACACCTGTAGCAGTATAGAACAAAAGCGTCCCTTTGGGTGGAACCATGCCGCTGCCGCTGCTGACTATCTTGGCTGCTATGCCTGCATAATAGGCCGGTCCATTGCCGGTAGCGGTGGAATACCCTGTAAATGCCAGATGAGCGAGTTCGGCGCCGGTTGTAGTTTGGTTGCCTCCCAGCCATACCAGAGCGCTATCCTGGCCTGTATTGATATGAAGGTCAGGATTGTCTGTGCCTCCCGAATAGGGCTTACCACGAATTCCGACACTGCCCTTTAGAACCGCTGCTGCTGGTTCCCTCGCAGGGTCAACGTAGTAATTCGGGTCGTCACCATCCTGGAAGCGGGTAGCCCTGGCATAGCCGTTAACATCCAATGTTGCAGCCGGACTATTAGTTCCTATGCCAACCTTGCCATCATTATCTACGAAGACCGCATCAGCCGGAGAGCCGTCTGCTGCATCAAGTGAATGCCCGTCTGCCGCAGTTGTCTGAGTTGTTCCATCAGGAAATTTAAATCCTCCGGACGTAGAATGGATAGTGCCGTCAACTTCTAGTTTACTATCAGGGCTGGTCGTTCCAATACCTACGTTCCCGGATGGAATCGAATATATATTATCCACTGATATCATCCAGTCATTGTCGTTTTCTGTGTTCCTGGCGTAAAGTGCATAAGGCGTCGGCGTAATTTCCTGCCGTAGAATAAGGGTCGTATATATGTTTGGGTCCTCAAGCTCACCCGGCCGAACCCCTATTTCAAGCCAGCGGGCCTCGCCGTTAAATACGTTAGGGTCATCATCGCTGAAATCCAGTTCCAATGTAAAGTAGCCGTCGATTACGTCAAGGTCATTTATTGCAATTGTGCTTCCCTTTTGTACGCCTGCGATGCGGTTGTTATAGAGTCTGAATTCAAAGTCATATAGGCCGTTGGCTGCCCTGTTGTCGTCTATGAGTTGCCCCTGATAGGTAAATTTAGTGCCGAAAGGTGCTGCTACGATGGCCAAACTGTGACCGGCGCCGGCCGCTATGCTCACAAAGTTGTTACCGGCAGGTGGAGTGGCTTGACCGTCACCGTTGTTACCCCATCCCGCGATTGAGCCGTCGGATTTCAGGGCCAGACCATGATTGCTTCCGGCGGCGATGGCGATAAAGTCATTGCCGGCAGGGACGTTAATCTCACTATGAATATTCATTCCCCATCCGATGATGGAGCCGTCGGACTTCAAGGCCACATTATAGTGAGCCCCCGCAGCGATGGCCACAAAGTCATTCCCATCGGGCACATTGCACTGACCGTAGCCATTCCAGCCCCAGGCAACAAGCGAACCGTCGCTCTTAAGGGCCAAGCTGTGATATATGCCTCCATCTATCGCAACAAAGTCGTTTCCGGCAGGAGGCGTGGCCTGGCCATAATCGTTATTTCCCCAACCAACGATAGAGCCATCGGACTTCAAAGCGAGACCGTGAAAACCACCTGCGGCGATGGCTACAAAGTCATTACCGGCAGGCGGGGAAGGGCAAGTTCCCCATCCAGCGATTGAGCCATCTGATTTCAGAGCCAGACTATACCAGCGCCCTGCGTCAATAGCTACAAAATCGTTGCCGGCAGGGGGAGAACCGCACGATCCCCATCCGACAATTGAACCATCTGACTTCAAGCCCAGACTGTGTTCCCACCCGGCGGCGATGTTCACAAAGTCGTTACCGGCAGGTACGTTAGTCTGACCGTTCTCGTTCCAGCCCCAGCCGATGAGCGAGCCGGCGAAAACTTTTTGTCCCGTGCAGTCTATCAGGCAGGAAGCCAAAATCGTAATTGCTAAAATATTTATCGTTTTCATCTTTTTACCCTTTCAGGAAAATTTATTTTTAGATGGGAATAACAGGATTAAGAGCGCAAATTTTGCGCAGTGATAAACTCTTTTTCCGATTAAATAAAATAAGCTGAAAGAATCGCATCTTCTCCTCTGTTTTCAACGATGGCAAATCTTAACGAAGCAACTATATTATATGTTTTGGTCGCGTTTATGTCAATAAAAAATGGGGAGAAAACGTGTCAGAATAGTTTATAATTAGCGGGATACAAAGGAATTAAAAAAGCGGGCGAAGGGAATCGGACCCTCCTATCTGGCTTGGGAAGCCAGCGCATTG
>CAZBWE010000165.1:1554-3099 GCA_964495465.1 uncultured Pirellulales bacterium | reverse complement strand
AGATGTCTCTCATAAACCTCCGCTTCTTGCCACACTAAGACCTTGTTCGGCCACGTTCCCTGCCAGACCCAGCTCCCCTCATCCTGAATACCGACAGGGACATATTCATAACCGCTCACCTCTGCCGGTGGGCCGGGATAATAGTTCGGATAACCTGTGTTATTGCTGCTCAGCCCGGGGTCAACGACCTTCACTACTCCCTGAGCAATCAGGCCGAGTATGTTGGGATTATCTGCTTCCGGTAATCCGTTTGCATCGTGACCGCCGTCTAAAACTATCGAATCGCCAACCCAGATATTCCCTGTGGCTACGACAGTTATCTTGCCCTTTATTACCTGGCCGCCGTTATGCAGGAGCGCATCGCCGCCGACTATAACGTTGCCGTCAATATAAATCTGCCCGCCCGGCTCCGATTCCACACCGCCGAAGGACTGGGTAACGTAGGTTTGTTCTAACAGGACGGTGAGTCGTTCGCCGCCGGTTGGCATAAAGTGGTAGGAATAAATATAGTATCGTTCGTATTTTTCTCCGTCGGTGTCGGGCTCTATCTTAAAATCGAGCGTTTTACTGTCCTTGTCCCTCCGATAGCCGAGAATTGTGCAGTTATCGGTTATGCGAACCTTGCCTCCCTCATCATCAACAAAAAACTCAAGCTGAGTCGCCGATAGGGTGGTGGTATAACTCGTAGTCACTAATGGTGCCGTTCCTTCCGGCTCGAATTTAAATTGCTCTTTTGTGCTGCTTTTAAAACGCTCGAGTTTCTTCTCGATCGTTGTTTCATCTGTTATTCTGCATGCTGGCTGGTCAAAATAAATCCCGTCCTCAAAAAGGTACATCAGGTCGTCATAGTCACGGGGGTCGTTATATCCGGGCTTGTCGCCGCCCCCATCTCTGTACTTTGATTCGCCCATTGAAACGGGAGCTAAAAATCGCGGCTCGCCCGTTATATAAATGTCTCTATAATCCGGTATGTCTTCGAAGTTATTGATATGCACGCGCATATTGATTATTTCATCGTCGGCGAAATGGACCTCTAATGTTTCATTTGTGCCGATGGGCACTCGGCACATACCCATATCCCATCCGCTCAACATTTGAACTACATATACTTCCACTGTCCTGTTGAACAGTCCGCTGTGGCCGTTCGATATCACCCTGTAAATAGGACGTGACCCTACAAACGAAAAGAGCTTGATTTGATAATCGCACGAGCTGTCCGTAAAGCTCAGGACGCCTTTTGTTCCGGCTGCCTCTTGCTGTAGTGCGCTTAGCATATCCTTCTGCTGGCCCATCCAGTAAACCGCCTTCTCGTAGCCGGCCTCCGCTGCAAGCATCGCCGCTGCCTCGTTTTTCAGCCGGATTGCCCTGTGCCTCACGCCGTAAGCCGTTGCAAGCATCCCAACTCCAAGAGCTGAGAGAATAACCATAGCTAAAATAGCCAGGATAAGCGTCGAGCCGTTACGCCCCCGCTCCTGTCTTCCGACAGGAAGACGCGGGGGATTTTTTAGTTTTGAGTTTTGATTTCTCATTATCTTATACTCCCGG
>CAZBWE010000165.1:0-1454 GCA_964495465.1 uncultured Pirellulales bacterium | reverse complement strand
AACCAGTAACCATTCAACCAGTTACCATTTAACCAGAGTCTCTATCTCGGCCATACGTTTCGCATTAATGTCGCCGTCATCACCTTAATAGTTTCGCCGTCATCCGGGTCTGTTAGCGTGATATTAATTCTGACGGCCCCTTGGTTCGTTCCGTTTATTACCGTATGGCTGAAAGCCCCGGTATCGCCGTCAACACTGACGTTTTCCGCAAGAACTGTTGTGGTTACCTCGTCGGTATTTTTGCCGCCTCCATTGACTGGGACCGCACCCGGCGGGTAGGGACCCCGGTCAACCATTAGCTTGTCTTCGTCGATGTAGAAAAGGGCGTAAGCCGTTGCTGTCTTGGTTACGTCCATTAGCTCCTCGCTGTCTTCTGAATCGAGCCCGACATCCCAGTATCGAAATTCCACCGCATCGCCTGATACCACTTCCTGTTCTTCCTCGCCTTCCGGCTCGACTGCCGAAAAGCTGCTGCCGTATATATTGTAGATGGTATAGCTGATACGGTTGGATACCCTTCCCATGCTTCCGAATGACAGCATAACGTTCTGGGCATCTTGTTTTATTTTCTTGTGTGCGTGATTATAAGTATTGCTCCACGCCCGGTTGCCCCCGACAAGCAGCGCCCCGACTGATAATGCAATAATTATGGAAACCACCGACGTGATAATCACCTCTACCAGCGTAAATCCGCAACGTGATTTGTATCTTGTGTCTTTCATTTTATAACTCATCTTTTGACAAGGTATTATGTGCCATAAATACAATAATAAAATCATTCATCCGGCACTATTTCTGCCGGATTACACTTTGATTTTTGCGTTTTCAAACTGACCGTTTTGTTTGTGATTCTTGTCATAAGTAATTATGAAACAAAAAGTTAATACTCATAATCTCTGGCTAAAAAATAAAAGCAGTGTTAATCTGTGTAAATCCGTGTCTAATAAAAAATAAACATCGTTAATCTGTGTCGAAAATCAGAGTCGGTCAGTTTGAGTAATTTAGCCGCTTGTTGCATCGACCCTGACGTAGGTAGCCATAACTATAGGCGGCAGGTTCACTAACACACTCGTTAAAGAACCGCCGACAAGCCCTTCCTGCCCGGGTTCTCCGAATCCGACGGTTACCGTAAGTTCCCTCAGTGTTACCTTGACTTCAACGTCGGTGTCAACGTCTCTCCAGTTAAGTATGACCGTCATTGGCAGACCGTCAACTGTGATGGTATATACCCCGTTATTTAGTGGGCTGCCCACCCCGGCTCCCTGACCCTCGCTCCACAAAGAAGGTATTTGTAATGGCCCTGTAAAACCCAGCTTCAGGATTGATGGGTCGTAGTTAAGTGAGCCCCCCGTGCTTTTCCAGTCTTCAAGCAGTAGTTGCGCTGTGCGCGCAGCAGTGATTTGTGCCTTGGCTATCCGGCTGTGTCTGGCTGCATGGTATTGGTAGCTCAGTGC
>CAZBWE010000164.1:0-3111 GCA_964495465.1 uncultured Pirellulales bacterium | reverse complement strand
ATTGCGGCTGTGCCGAGGACGAACATTCCAAAGACAATGAGCATCGGCCCAAACCAGACAACAGAACCGGCTCCGATTGCACAGCCGGCAAAAGACCATTTGTAAATATCAAGGAATCTGCTCTTTCTCGTCCCCGGCAGGCGTTCGAATAGAAAAACTCCAACCGCAAAACCTAAAGCCGTAACAATTGGAGCGACTATCCAGATTATTCCCTTCAATACTATGCTGACGGACTGCGATTTTAAAACCGGAATGGCGACGGCCATCCAGCTAATATAAAAAATTCCTGAAAAGATAACTGAAAGGACTACTCTAATAAATGCCCCAAATAAAGGCCTGATATTCACAATACACTCTCCATAGGTTTTCTGCCGTTTTTCTCTGAGTCCCTGTGGCGAACACTATCCAAAATTTTGTCATTTTGCAAGCCAATTCAAGCTGCGACGCTGGATAATTGATGCAAAAGTCAGGAAATTGGTAGTAAAACAAAAAGAAGTGTGGTAAAATCAAAACGGTTCTGAACCGATAATGTAATTATGACAACGGGAAAGCTTAATATCTTCAAAAAGCCGAAGCTCAAGAGTCCTCGATTGCTGCTGGGCTTTTCCGGCTGGATGGACGGCGGCGAGGTGTCAACAGGAACTGTGAAGTATCTTGTTGATAAGCTCAAGGCCGAAAGGTTTGCAATTATTGATGCGGAGGGATTCTATATTTACAGCTTCCCCGGTTCAATGGAAATGACATCGCTATTTCGCCCTTATACGAAGATAAAAGACGGCCTGATTGAGACCTATGAGGTCCCAGCGAACTCGTTTTTCTACGATGACAAAAACAATCTCATCCTGTTTTTGGGCAAAGAGCCGAATCTTAATTGGGAGGAATTCGCTGGATGTATCTTTTTATTATGTGCGGAATTCGGCGTTGAAATGACATATTTCATAGGCAGTGTAGCCGGCCTGGTGCCCCACACGCGCGAGCCGCGGCTGCTCTGCTCTGTTTCGAATGCGGAGCTAAGGGAGACCCTCAGGCACTACGGCGTAAGTTTCACCGATTACGAAGGCCCTGCAAGCATCGTCACATACCTTATGGCCAACTGCACCGACCGCGACCTGAGCATGGCCAGCTTCGTAGCCACCATCCCCGCCTATGTGCAGGGTCAAAACCCGAAATGTATCGAGGCGGTAACGCACCGGATAGTGGGAATTCTGGGAATGAAGATTGTTTTTGACGACCTTAGAATCGTCAGCGATGAGTTCGAGAAGAAACTGAACGAAGTCGTGCAGGAACAGCCGGAGTTGGCTACTAACATCCGCAAGCTGGAAGAAGACTACGACAATGAGATTTTCGACAGTGAGATGGGGGAATTGAAAAAATGGCTCCAGAAGCAGGGCATCAGGGTCGATTAAAAGACGCTCTCTGGGTGGAAGAGCGGGGTTCTCCACTTTTTGATTAATAGCAAAATTGGGTGTGTTTCTTCATTTGTAAAAATAGCAAATCGATTTCGATTCAGCTTAATCAATTTGCAAACGTAAAATGCAGTTCGTACCCATTGGATTTAATATATGCGCTTGATATAGTGCAATTTACCAATTGTTCATGCTTTTGGACGCTGCAAAAACTGGATTTCCGCTTGGTGCGGGAATGACAGTAGGGCGCAAGAAATAATTCCAATTGGTATCATAACAAAAGATGCAAGAAAGACTTGCACGGTAATTACGCACAGTATCCGGTATTTCTTAACAACCGTTCTGTTAAAAAGAGATAAGTAATTTTACTGATAGAACAAAACCGATTAGCACTCAAATGGCTGAGATTATGGGAAATACGGCGGTTGCGAACCAAAGAATATAGAAAATCGAAGAAAATTTGTAAAAGCAGATGGAATTATTTCTTTTGTAAGCCGATAATAGCTTTATAAACGGATTTATTTTCGGACCTTGTTTTTTCAAGGTCTAAATGAAGGGCATTTTTATTGGGAGAGACTCCGATGCCCGGCACAATCATGGATGATAGACGTGCCAAGAGCGAGGTTCTCGGCAAGGAATCAGCGGGAAGCTGTAAAAACTCCGCTGGAATTGTATTCGCTGGCGAAAGCTTAAATGTTGATGCGTCTGTGCCCGGCGAAATAAGGCAATATAAAAGTCATTTCTTAAAGACTCTAATCATTGGCTTGGTGGTTTCATTTTTGATTGCTTCGGCAGACAGAGTCTATGCAGGATGTATCAATTTTGACCGTTCCTGTCTTATTTACGATAACTGCGGAGGCCTTTCGGAAAGCTGTGAGTCGGGCGCATTAATCGAGGGTATATGTCAAGGGTCAGGCCGACAATCTATAACCGGCTGGCATGGTGATTGGTATAGTCACTTCAATACCGGTGATTATATCGATGAAATATGGTATTATTTCCTGGACGAGGGACAATATTACTATCTTGACAGGGCGCAGTATAAGCTGCTGGGAGGTGCAAACTATATATTGGGGCATCCCTGTTATCCAAAGCTTTTCGAAAGGAGGTCGGAATACGCAGTCGGATTTACGAACAGCGGACTAACGCACTGGTTCATCGATTTTTGGGAATTTCGATTCATGAGTAAGACAATCAGGTTGAGAAGTTATGCCGGCTATCCGCTCAACAGTGCATATAACTGGTGTGGCGGCCCATTACCGATTAGCAGGTATGTTATATGGAATTGCTGTTTTAGCACGGGTGATAATATTGATAAGTGGAAATATGATTATTTGGACAGAGGACGATATAACATCCTTGATGAGGTGCAATACAAGTGGCTCGGCGGAATGGCTTATCTTTTTGAAACTACTCATTACCAGGGCTGGTATAATTATTATTCCCCGTTTGCTTATGATATTGAGAATTGTCAGGATTTACATTGTTCGCACTCGGAACAAATCCTTCCCGAATCTTCTATACCGGAACCGGCTACTATCGTATTTTTAGGACTGGGTGGCCTTTTGATTTTACGAAACAAAAAGCCCCGCATCTTTTAGAAATAAGACTAAAGCCCGATAGGTGTAGGATTTTTATTTCAATGGCCAGTCATATGGGCAATAGCAGAGCCATTCATCTACAAACAATCGCAGGTCGTTATAGT
>CAZBWE010000163.1:0-3170 GCA_964495465.1 uncultured Pirellulales bacterium | reverse complement strand
TGAGATACTGCTTATAAAAGCTGTATGATGTCAGCCAGTCAATCGCAGGGAAGTGACGCTGGTAGGCAAGCTCGCCCTTTAGCGACCAGAAGACCTTTACGACGTGCAGAGTGGCCTGGACAACGGAATCGGAGAGGTCTCCGCCGGGCGGGCTTACCGCTCCAATGATCGATAGCGCACCTTCGCGGTCGGGAGAGCCGATACATTCGACCCTGCCGGCCCTTTCGTAAAAAGAGGCGATGCGTGCAGCGAGATAAGCGGGATAGCCCTCCTCTGCGGGCATTTCCTCAAGACGAGTTGAAATCTCTCTCATAGCTTCGGCCCACCGGCTGGTGCTGTCGGCCATCAAGGCGACAACGTAACCCATATCGCGGAAGTATTCAGCTATGGTAATGCCTGTATAGACCGAGGCCTCTCTTGCGGCGACGGGCATATTGGAGGTATTGGCAATCAGGACGGAACGCTTCATCAAAGGCTCACCGCTGCGCGGGTCCTTCAATTTAGGGAACTCCATCAGGACGTCGGTCATTTCATTGCCGCGCTCACCGCAGCCGACGTAAACAACAATGTCAGCATCGACCCACTTGGCCAACTGGTGCTGAACGACGGTTTTGCCCGAGCCGAACGGGCCGGGGACGCAGGCGGTGCCGCCCTTGGTGACTGGAAAGAAGGTGTCAATAACACGCTGGCCTGTTACGAGGACGCTGTCGGGCGCAAAACGCCTTTTTATCTGCCTTGCGATGCGGACGGGCCAGACCTGCATCATCTGTAGGGGCGATTCACGAATCGCCCCTACAGATGTACTGCCATCATCAGAAACACAAAGGCCAATAGTATCATCGACTGTGTAATCGCCCTCGGATATATCTTTTATAGCGCCCCGGACATCCGGGGGGACCATAATTTTGTGCACGAATTGATTTGTTTCCTGAACCTCCCCGATGATGTCACCAGAGCCGACCTTTTGGCCATTTTTGACTGTCGGCTTAAAATGCCACTTCTTTTTTCTGTCGAGGCCGGGCAGGGAGCTGCCTCTCGACATATATTCGCCTTCAAGTTTTACGAGCGAATCCAGCGGCCTCTGGATGCCGTCATAGATACTTTCAATAAGGCCGGGACCCAGTTCGACGCTCAAAGGCGCCTGCGTATCAACGACAGGCTCGCCGGGGCCTATGCCGGTGGTCTCCTCATAGACCTGGATAGATGCCAAATCTTCGTGCAGCTCCACGATTTCACCGATGATGGCAAGCTCGCCTACGCGAACAACATCATACATACGTGCACCTGCCATACCATCGGCGACAACAACGGGACCTGCAACCTTGACAATTCTGCCTTGTTTTGTTTCATTCATTGTCAAATCCTTTTGTTGCCACAGAGGACACAGAGTTCACAGAGATGTTATGGTGATTGGTAACTGGTAATTGGTAATTATTTAACCAATGTTCTCTGCGCTCCTGGTGTTCTATGCGGTTAATTCCTTTCTAACTGTTTTGTAAAATGTTGATACCTGTAGCTATTTTAAGGGCTTCTCCGAGAGCTTTTGTTGCGACGCCCGTCGGTTCGGTAGTAAAAGGGACTACAACAATGCAGGGAGTCGGCAAATTATCGTAATCAGAGAAGAGCTGCTCGACGGCAGGCGCTATATTTTCCGCAACAACGACGAGGGCATATTTGCCCTCGATGACTTTATTGGCGCCGGCAGCAATATCGTCAGGAGTATCAGAAGTCGCAAACGTGTCAACGCCGAGGGCTGAGAAGGGCATTACAAAATCAGTATCACCAATTACAGCAACGTTGCTTTCCATAAGCAGATTAAATCCTAATATCTAAATTCTAAACAAATTCAAAATTCAAATTACTAAATGTTCAAAACCGAATATGGATTCCTGCTTTCGCAGGAATGACAGAAAGAAACTATACTTCAATTTCATTCGTTTTTTATTCATTAGCCCAAACGGTCTAAAATCAGTTTTGTGTCGAGAGAATTTTTCTTTGCAGTTAATATTAAACGCACGGCCCGGATTTCATTTTCCTTCATCAGTAGAAAAGCTACGAGCGGCTGAGGGCCGGCGGTAATCTGAACCGTTGATTTCAAATAGCCGGTTAAAAATTCTTCACACTGCTGCTCGAGCTTCAAAAAAGAACTGCCCGTGTTTAAATAGGCGGCACCGGCCTCGACTACACGATAGTATGGAGTTACAAAAAATAACGGCGCCAATGATTCGTAGCCGAGGTCGAGGGCCTGTAAGAGACGCTCTGTTGCAATGAAACCGCCATTTAAGAATACATTACGCTGTTCGGACTCGGTAAATTTCAGGCGGAACATTGTGCGAATGTTGATCAAATCAATCTGGATTCGAAAAAGGCCGAGCAGGAAAATGCTGTGCAGTTTTTGCGCTGCTTTTAAGTTATACTGGGCCTGGTACCGGTCGATTGCGTAGTCAATCCGGCGGATGTCTTTTTGCTGGTAATAGGCCAGAGTAGCTTCGTCAGCGGCCTGCTGCATATAACCGGGAAGTTGCACGGAATCATCCGGCTCTTCTGAAAATATTTTTTCAAAAGTCCCCGGCGAGACATTGCCCTGTTCGCTGTAGTCGGTTCCGGCCGGCTTTTCCGTCAGCACCCTACGAAGAGCCAGGCGAAGATTGGCGAAGTCATCGCGGGTTTTGAAAAGATGGACGAACGGTTTGTCAAGCATCAGGTCTTCAAAAAATTCCCGCAGCTCTTTTCTTCGGGCGAGCAGGAGAGTTTCCATTTCATCGGGACTTTTACCGCCGGCCGGCAGTGCGTATTCGGTGGATGATAATGAATCAGCGGCCTGGGCGAAGCTTTGGGCGTTGGCCAAATCGAGAAGCATCGCCCTGTTGAGCATCCGCATCTCAAGAGCGCGGACCCGGGCAGTCTGGAAGGTATATCGCCAGTCGTCACCACCGATGAGAGGATAGGTATAAAAATCAAGAACAGGTTGTTTGGTAACTTCAGCCATCAAAAGCGTAAAACCTAAAGTGTAAAGTGCAAAACCAAAACTTAAAACTTAAAATTAAAGACAAATAAATTTTGAACTTTAAGCTTTGGTTTTAAGTTTTTAGCTTTAAGTTTTCAGTTTCCAAATAGTTCTTTTGCCAAACCGATTTCGAGCTGTTTTCGGGCATTATTTAGTAACACAT
>CAZBWE010000162.1:0-3253 GCA_964495465.1 uncultured Pirellulales bacterium | reverse complement strand
GAGCACCGCCATAAGTCATCGCAAGGGCAGTTGAAATGCTGTATGGCGAGAAAAATAAATTACCTTTGGGTGCCGTTACATTTGGATCATCCTTTAATCTGCTATACAGGGCAAAGGCAAAATCGGTGTTTCCAGCTACTGCTGTTTTTATATTGTTGAAATCAGAGACAAATACGTTACTGGCGATATGGTTCGGGGCAGTTACCCCAAAACAGGTATTACTCATTACACCCCAAACCAACAATAAAAATGTAGTCTTTCTCATAGTTATTGTCCTTAATAGTTACTCAACTGGATATCGAAGAGAGATCCTTGCCCTTTTAACCTGTAATTGTTTACAGGCGCATCAGGGCCAAACTCCGTTTGTTCGCCAATGACATGCATTAACGCCCAATAGAGATATTCTCCATCACCCAACTCTTCCCACTCAAGCCGAGTCCATTTTTGATATTCTGTTTCAAGCAGCGGTAACTGCAATCTTGTAGGAACTTCGCCATACCATCCCTGATAAGCACGGCTTACACTGGTTTCGCCCATACCTAAAGCAAGGCTCATATCGGAATGAGGCCCATCGAAAATACCAATTTGTCCCGATTGTCCTTCCACCAACTGATTATTAGCGTTTATTTTCAAATGGCCTGAATAGCAGCAGTCAAAATACGCGAATTCGAGACCGGTAAAACCCATAGAGAAAAAGCTTTTTGTCGTTGTTTCTAAGCTGCCCTCCAGTTTCTGGCACCAAGAAGGTGCCTGACCCGGAGTAAAATCAGATTGTTTTACAGAAACTGCAATAGTATCATGTAATTTTAGTCCAGGGCTTTTTCAAAATCCTTTACTTTAGGTGGTTTTTTGCCTTTGCCGGGTGCAATTTTATGCCCCTCCTGTCTCAAACGTTTGGCCTGGGCTTCAGTGCCGCCTGCAAATTTAGGATTTAAGCAGCCGTCATCTTTAACCACCCGCCAGTAAGGCGTTATCCGCCTTTTACCCTTTTTCAAATCCTCTTCAGCCGCCTCAGAGCAGATGCGAAGAAAAATGCCTGTAGTAAGTGGACAGGTCGCCTCCGCCTTAAAATCCTTCGCAAGCTTGTCTCTTATTTGCTTTACTGTGATAAGTTTTCCTTTTCTTACTTTTCGTATCTGCTTATCAACTAAAAGCGGCGTTGGTACAAGGACTCGCCTGCCTCCAAAACTTTTTTCCCACTTTGCAGGACCCTCGACAACTTTGGGTAAACCGGCCGGCGGATTCTCCAGCTTTTCCCGCCAGCTTTTTTTCGATTTCCACTTAATGCTCATCTCTATCTCACAATACAATCACACTTTCCAAAATGTTCTCAAGTACCGGATGCTTCTGGAAGCAATTGTTTCGGGGTCCGGGTCATATTTGAATACCTCTACGCTGAGCCACTCATCCCAGCCGATGTCACTAATGGCCCCTGCTATCGGGCCATAATCCACATCACCCATTCCCGGGCCGTAAAGATTGGGGTCGTTGACGTGAAAATGGCCGATGTCGTCTGCTCGAACCGAACGGATAACATCCGGCACAGGTCTTGATTCCGAGCACATTGCCTTGACATCCAGATGAATCTTAAAGCTCGGATGATTAACCTGCCGCACCATTTGCATACCTTCTGAAACAGTGTTGATAAAATCGGTCTCCACAGGTGACAGCGGCTCCAAACAGATAGTCAAATCCAGATCACCGGCCTTATCGAGAACGGAGCTGAGCAGCTCCACAGCCCTGTTCCAGGCACCTTCTTTTGTCTGCCCCTTTACGATGCTCCGCTGTTTAGGAGAGCCGAGCACCAGCACTCTACCACCCAAATCACTGCACAAATCCAGCAGGCAGGACAGATAATCTCTTGTTCTGCCCCATATCTTATTATCCGTGGTCGTCATATGAAGGTCGGCAGGCCCGGCAAAAAGCCAGTGCAGACCGACAGTTTCGAGTCCCTCACCCTCAATGATTTGTCGAACTTCTTTTCTTTGCTTTTCGGTGATATCCTCTGCTGAGCGTGACAGAGTAAAAGGCGCTATTTCAATCCCCTCGTAGCCCAGCCGCTTGGCAGTAGCGCAGATTTCGGCCGTCGGCCGACCTTCGAACATTTCATTGCACAGGGCAAACTTCATCAGACCTTATCCGGCACAACAAACGGCTCACGATAGTTTCGCTTCAAATACATATTCGCCGAATCGCTATGCTCCCCGACAAACACCTCTTTTTTCGTATCCATCGTCAGCATCGGTCCAACAGCCAGAGGCGTCTTCGTCAGGTCAATTTCGTTCGCCTCCAGATGAGCCAGCAATCGCTCATAAGCATCCGTCATTTCTTTATTATCTTTGATGGTTTCCTTTATTTCATCAGCCGATTTTTTCAGACCGAGCCGATAGGAAATATTAGCCATATGACTAAGAGTAGCGGATATATGTCCCTCTTCGATATCTGCGTGAAGGTCCTTTACCTTGCGGCTTCGCATTGCATTGATAAAGTTGGCCTGATGTCCACCGCCGCCATCACCTTTGAACTGTTTGATTTTGTTGCCGTCATTGTCATACGCCCATCCGCCGCCCCGGCCGCCGGCGAAGTAGCCATCCTCGCATTGAATACAGTTACCAACGCGCGTTCCCCGATAATCATCCATCGACTTGCCGTCTTTTTGACTTGGCAGACCACGAAGCTCAAAAATCAGCGGAGCCGGCTTATAGTCGAAGAACACTATTTGCGTATTGGCTGTCTCAGCGTCATCATCATATCCCAGCCGGCCGCCGAGGCTTATCACGCTTGGTGCCAGCCCTTTCTGGTCGAGTGCCCAGCGGGATACGTCCATTTCGTGGGCCCCCTGGTTGCCGATGTCACCATTGCCGCTGTTCCAGACCCAGTGCCAGTCATAATGCAAACTTCTGCGCATTAACGGCTTCATATCAGCCGGTCCGCACCAGAGATTGTAATCGACGCTTTCCGGAATCGGCTGAGGGCCATCGACCTTTCCAATACTATCACGTCGATTATAGCAAAGTCCACGAACCCATAAAACTTTGCCGAGGTTGCCCTGCTGAATGTATGGGATTGCCTCCCGCAGCCCCACATCAGAACGATTCTGCGTGCCGGCCTGCACGATTCGCTTGTATTTTCGGGCCGCCTCGACTATTTTTCGGCCTTCCCAGATCTCGTGCGAGACCGGTTTTTCGACATAAACGTCCTTGCCCGCCTGACACGCCCAGACTGCAATCAGTGTATGCCAGTGATTGGGAGT
>CAZBWE010000161.1:0-3289 GCA_964495465.1 uncultured Pirellulales bacterium | reverse complement strand
ATTTCCTATATAAAATTCGGTCAGTTTGAGTATTTTAAAAAACACCAGCAGCCCGTAAATCAAGCCTATAAACAGCATATACACTCTTTTTAGAAACTATAAAATCCCATTTTTTTCTTGACAGAATAGCGGCAAATTTGGTATAAACAGTATTGATAAAACCTGTGGATAATTTGTTTCTTAATTGCGTTTTTTTGCAGCTTTTCGTTAGATTAGGCGTTGTTATGGGAAGTAAAGGGCTCTAATGCCCGTCCCGGATTCCGCAGTTAAAATTTTATATATCAATATTAACGGTCAATATCGAACTTTTGAAGGAAGGAGGTAAGGACAAATCGTAAGAAAATCTGCCGAAAAAGGGTGGAAATTGACAATAGTAAGAATTATTATCGGTCGTTTCGTTTTCAAAGGAGATTGTTTTTGACGGGCACAACAAAATTTACAATTTGGGATTTGCTGCCCACAATTTTTTTATTTTTCTCAATTCAATTATAATTAGATAAAGGGCAATATTCATAATTATATGTATTTGATGCTCGTTGAAGACAATTAAGATGTTCATCTAAATCTAACAAATAATTACGGTCTGACTTTTTAAGGAGAACTATTATGTGCAAAAAATTGATTTGTTTAATTTCTTTTGTTTTGCTGCTATGTGTGGCGAGCAGTGTTCAGGCGTTTACCGAGGTTACGACCGCAGAGGGTAATGGCGCCGACACCTTCCTCTCGAATGATGGACAGGGGGATACCACTGGCCCGAATAGCGTACATGGCACAGAGGATGGTCTCACCGCTCGTCGCTTTGAAGGCACGCGTATGAAGTTTGTATATATACGGTTTGACATCAGTGAGGTTGTTGGCGACCTGAATGATGCTACGCTGAGCCTGAATTTTACTTCTTCGAAAGTAACAAGGGCTTGGAACGTTTACGGCCTGTATGAAGAAACGGACGAAGACTGGGATGAGCCGAATACAAGCTACAACAACGCTCCCGGCGTGATTCCCAATCCACCCACGGCTCTTGGTTTTTATGCAATCGACGAAGTAAACGACTTCGGATCGCTGGGGACGATAAGCACACCGGCCAGTCCCGGTATCACAACATCAGACACCAATAACCTACACTTAGACTATCTTATCCCCTACGATACAAACAAACTACTGACCCTCGCCTTGATTCCTGCTGTCAACGAAGAAGATGACAAAAATTGGTACCTTACAGCGAAGGAAGGCAACCCTGCTCTGGCTCCAACTTTGACCTTTCCGCATGCATTGAAACCCCCGGCTTCTTACCCGGACCCGGAGGTTGGCGAACTGCTATACAGCCCAACTGCGACCCTTGATTGGCAACCGGGGGCATACGCAGCCTATCACGACATCTATTTATCTGAAATATGGGAAGATGTAAATAGCGCCAAAAACACGGATGACATGGGGTCTGATAAGGTGTATAAAGCACGCCAGAGTGTTGACGCTAACAGTTACAGCCCAATCGGTCTTGAGCCGGGCAAAACTTATTACTGGCGGATTGATGAAGTTAATGAAGCAGGCCCAGCCCCCAACCTCTGGAGAGGCGAAATCTGGAGCTTTTCAATTGTATCCAATAACGCTTATGACCCCATTCCGACTGATACTTTTATGCACGTGGCCCCGAAAATGACCCTTCGCTGGAGTCCAGGTTACGGTATATTTATTTCACCTGAGGACTCTGTTGGGCAAAATGTGTATCTCAGCGACAATTTCAACGCGGTGAACAATGCCCCTGAAGGTTCGGAAGACCCGCCATTCAAGGCTTTCCTGCCTGGGAGGACCGACCCAAATTGGAATCCCTCACAATCCGGAGTCACTCTTGAATACAACACGACTTATTACTGGCGGGTTGACGGGGTCGATGAATTCGATTGGCCATTCGTCTATTATAAAGGTCCTGTCTGGAGCTTTACGACTGTAAACAGTCCGCTCGTTGAAGACCCGAATCTTATTATGTGGTGGAAGTTCGACGGCGATGTCAGCGATTCCGGGGGCTACGAGATAGACGGAACTGCATACGGCAACCCGGCGCCGAACTATGTGGATGGTGTGACCTTCGGTCTCTCGCCGTTTTACGCCGACAACAATGCAATTTATCTTCTCGGCACTACCGGCGATGCTCAGAACCAGTATGTAGAATTCCCCATTAACTCGGTCGTCTCTACCCTGACCGACTCAACGTTCGCAATATGGGCGAACTTTATGTATTCAGGCGGCGGCCAAAAATGGCATCGCATCTTCGACTTCGGCACAGACCCTGCAAACTATATGTTCCTGGCACCACGCCGTAGCAGCAGCCCGCCGACGCATTTCGAGATTACGACAGGTGGAGTTACACAGCGAGTGAGCTGGGGACCCTATAGCGACGCCGGCACCTCGATACTCCCCAATGAGTGGCACCATCTTGCCGTGACGATTGACGCGGACAATGACACCTTTAAGCTATATGTCGATGGCACGGAAGTCGGCGAGACCACCGATGCCAACCTAACTCCGAGCGCCCTCGGCTATACCACCCAAAACTGGCTCGGCAGGGCGCAGGCGTGGAATGGCACTACTAATCCTGCCCTCTTTATGGGTTATCTGGATGATTTCCGCATCTACAACCGAAAATTAGAACAGAGTGATATACTAAAGATAATTACCCCTCCACAGGCCACGAGACCAAACCCGGCTAATAACGAACCGGAAGCCCCGTGGATGCCTGTCCTCAGCTGGTGGGCTGGATCTCACGCTGACACACACAAGGTGTACTTCAGCGGGGACTTCAACGACGTCAATGAACGCACGGCTCTGATAGATACCGTGACCGACCCATATATTGCTATCGCAGATTACGTCGGTCCACTTCACTTGAACACAACTTACTACTGGGCAGTCGATGAAGTTAATACTACCGACTCCAATGAGTGGGCGGGCGACGTCTGGAACTTCACTGTAGCTGGCTACGTTACCGTGGACGATATGGAGCAATACGGTGATAACATTGGCGGCGCACCCTGGAAGTTCGGCGACAGAATATATTATGTCTGGCGGGACGGCTGGGACATCAGCGAGACTCTACCGGGCAACGACACCGGCTCGCAGGTATATCACTGGAATGGCGAAGGGGACTACCTTATGGAGACAACAATTGCTCGTAACAGGCAGTCTATGCCATTTTACTACGAAAATGACGGTGAGACTTTAGCCAAACCTTCCGGCCAATGGAATGATGACAACCCATTGCTGTGTTATTCTGAAGCATCAGCGCTGACTGCCG
>CAZBWE010000160.1:0-3337 GCA_964495465.1 uncultured Pirellulales bacterium | reverse complement strand
TGGTCGCCGATTTTTTCGACATTGTCAACCAAATCGCAAAATATCAATCCGGCTTCAGCCGGGCAGCGACCCTCGGTCATACGCTGGACATGGTTACGGCGAAATTCCAGCTGCATTCTGTTAAGATTGTTCTCATTTATCAGAGATTTGCGGGCGGCCTCTGCATTATCGTGCTCCAGAGCTTCTTTAATATAACCAAACATCTCATTTATCTCTTTTCTAAGCAGTTCCGCCTCCTCCAGGGCATAATCGCTGAATATAATTCTTTGTTCCATCCTGCGTCTGGCTATTTCAACGATATTGACGGCATGGTCACCTGTTCGCTCCAAATCGTTTACAGTGTGCAGTAATACCGGCAGTTTAATGGACACCTCATCCGATAGCTGCTCACGCGACAATGCAGTAAGATACGATGTGATATCAAGCTGAAAGGCGTCGATTATATCTTCGTCAGACATCGCTTTGTTCAGCTTACGGTCATCTCTTTCGATGAGCCCTTCGATTGCTTCCTGGACAGCATTCTTTGCCACTTCTATCATTCGGATTATTTCACGCTTGGTTTGTTCCAGGGCAATTGAGGGGGTATTAAAAAGATGCTTCTCCAGCACAACCGGCCTTTCAGCCAATTCTTTCTTTGTGACCGGCAGAATCTTCATCACTATCGCTTCCAGCCAGCCGATAACGGGCAAAAATATAAGCGTGTTAAACACGTTAAATAAACTATGAGCAACCGCGATATGCACCATTATAGTGCCTTGTGTCAGTTTCCACGGCGTGACCCATACTACAATCTTGTCGAACAGCCCAGTCCATACCAAAGGTAGCATATACACCACACCTATAACGTTAAATATCGTATGCCCCATTGCGGTCCGTTTGGCATTTCGCGATGTCCGAAGTGCTGCCAGTTGGGCCGTGATTGTTGTGCCGATGTTATCACCCAGGATAAACGGTATGGCTACCCGCAGCGCTATGTCCCAATCCGTCCCGAAAGCACCCTGAAAAGCCAGCATCTGGAGCATAGCAATTGAAGCCGAGCTGCTTTGCAGGAGTGCCGTTAAAATCGTGCCGGCCAGGACCGCCAGGATTGGATTGTGCCCGAGCCATACGAGGAATTCCTGGGCACGCTGGCTGTCTTTCAACGGCCCGAATCCCTCTTTCATAAAATGTATCCCGATAAACAAGACGCCAAAACCCAGAAGTATCTGCCCGGCACTTCTTGCTTTCTGGGTTTTCCCCAGCACATTTATCAGGAATCCTATTCCAATGGATGGAAGTGCGTAACTTGTAATCTTAAAAACTGCGAGAGCGGAAACCAGCCAGGCGGTGAAAGTTGTCCCCACATTTGCACCAAGAACGACGCACAACGCCTGCTTCAAGGTCAGCAGCCCGGCGTTCACAAGCCCTACCGTCATCACCGTCGTTGCGGAACTCGACTGAATAAGACAGGTAACCAGCGCCCCCACCAATACCGCAATAATCCGGTGCTTTGTCAGTGATTCAAGGATACTTTTAAATTTCTGTCCTGCCGCCTGCTTTAGTCCACTCGATAACAGGCTCATCCCGAATAAAAATAAGCCCAACCCCCCTACCAAGAAGAACATCGTGTCTTTTACCATATTGTTGCCTTACTGAAACAGATGTACCACGGCCATCCCTTCGACTGCGCTCAGGACAGGCCTGGCCGTGGTATCACGGGCTGGAAGCCCGTGATACATGGATATTTGTGCTTGTGTTCACAAGCACTTTTTAACTCTCCGTAATTCTATCTGTTTTTGTCTGTCAGGTCAAGAGGAAATTAGTGATAAAAATTAGTTGCCTTTAACCTTTTGAGTTTTGGTTTTAAAGTTCTTTCGCTATCTTCCTTAAAATTTCAATCCCCCGACGAATCTTATCATCACTGGTTGCGTAGCTTATCCTGAAATGTGTGTCTTTTTCACTGAAAACATTACCCGGTATGATTAGAACGTTATTTTTAATTGCCTTTTGGACAAATTCGTTTGCTTTCCCTGCCGGTGCTTTAGGGAATACGTAAAAAGCCCCACCCGGCTGAACCAGTTCGAAGCTGTCTTTCAAACCCTTATACAGAAGGTCTCTTTTGTTTTTATATGTCTCGACAAGCTCGCTGACGTCATAATCTAAGGCCGCAATTGCCGCTTTTTGGAAAGGCGCAGGGGCACAGACATACGTATATTGCTGTATCTTGGTCATCTCTTCGACCACGTTTTTCAGAGATTCCGGGGCCACGGCGTATCCCAATCGCCAGCCCGTCATCGCATACGACTTGCTGAATCCGCCAAGTATCAGCGTCTTATCGTAGTATCTCCCAATACTCACGAAACTATCGTCATAACAGAACTTCTCGTATATCTCATCCGACAATATAAGAACATCCTTTTCCGCTGCAACCTCAGCTAATTTTTTTATCCGCTGCTGCGAATATACCATGCCCGTCGGATTACAGGGTGAATTGAGCACGATTAGCTTGGTTCTGTCGGTTATTGCTTCGGCGATTTTCTCAACAGGAAGCTCAAAATCCGGGTAGCTGTCAACGAAAACACACTTTCCGCCTAACATATTGATTAAGTGCTTATACATTACAAAGTAAGGGTCTGGTATGATTACTTCATCGCCTGGGTTGACCATCGCCATAAATGCCAGAAGAATACCCCCGCTGACGCCGCTGGTTACTAATACTGCGGGCCTGTCCCACCCAATTTCTCTTTGTATCAATCTGCCAATCTTCTCCCTTAAGACGATGTCGCCGGAGGTCTGAGAGTATTTATTAGAGCCATCACGGATTGCCTGTATTGCTTCTTCTTTGAGCTTTTCGGGCACATCGAAATCCGGCTGACCTATCGAAAAATTGACCGGATTTTCCATCTCCGCCGCCAGCGCAAAGACCTTCCTGATACCGCTGGCATCGATTTGTTTTGTTCTATTTGCGATAATGTTTTTCATTTGATGGTATGATAATCAAAATTTTTTAGATAATCAATGGAAATAACGGTGTCATTCTAAATGAGGCCACGGGGATATAAAAAAAATGCCACAAAGGCACTAAGGCACAAAAAGGATTAGCCACAGAGTTCACAGAGGACACAGAGATATTATAAAAAAATGTTAATAAGGCACAAAGAAATTAACCGCGGATTTACACGGGTTTTATCAGACACAGATTTAGTGAAAAATCCTAAATTCTAATATCTAAATTCTAAACAATCTCGAAATCCAAATGACCGAAATTTTAAAATAGACACAGAGGAAATCAGAATAAGATATTGCTTTATAAGCTGAAGTTTGATAGAATCCGATAAGTTGCTCTGAGGGAAACAGC
>CAZBWE010000159.1:0-3388 GCA_964495465.1 uncultured Pirellulales bacterium | reverse complement strand
ATCAATATATAATTAATACCTGGCCGGACGACAGGTATGCGATGCTGGCCCAGGATAGTCTATCAGAAGGTATCTATTCTAATGAGGCCATCGATAATGACGAGCTTACTATCGCAGAGGCCATTGATAAACTGCTAACCGACCCAAACACCGATTCTTCTAAGGATATACCTGAGGTCCTTTCCGAGATTGCAGCCAAATATTGCAATGCCGACTCATACGAAAAAGCCATCGAGCTTTGTCAGTATGTTATTGGCAACTGGAGCGATAACGCCGCTATAGTAATCTCCGGCAAGTTAGAGCTGGCAAAGGTTTATATTGCTGATGGTAACGACACAGCCGTTGAAGCCATTGTGGATGAGCTTGTCGCCGATTATGGCGGCAACCCAGCTTCTCCTGATGCAGTCTTTACGATTGGAGAGGAATATTATGCGCAGGCCTTTTATTACGAAAATGAAGGACAACCACAGAAAGCCAAGGATTATTTTACAAAAGCAATAGCCATCTGGGAAAGAATAGTAACAGAGTTTCCACAATCTAATGTAATTTCGCAGACATATTTTTTTGAAGCTGTTTGCTTTCAACACTTAAATGAATATAAGACGGCGTATGATTATCTCTGTCACTTTGTTGATAAATACCCAAATCATCAATATGCACCGGAGGCCAATCTTATGATAAAATACAGGGTTAAAGATTTTCAAAGATAACCTTTGTAATATGTCTATCAAAAAAAGAAATAAAGAAGGAGATAACAATGGCTTATAAAACTAAAGTAATATTAGCAGGTGCCTTTATACTTTTATATGCATTTCCTTTGCCAATAATTATGGCAGCAGAAATCATCCCAGATAAGGAGCTTGCAAATTTATATGGCGGCTGCTGGTTTGATAATCCACGTTGTATAGTAGGTGGATCTTCTTGCCCAGCGCATACCTCGTGCGATCAGTTAAATAAGTGCCGTTTCTGTACTTCCACCATTCCTCAGCAGTGCCAGGATCACAAGTCATACTGGCCCGACCTTGATGGTTGTGATAGTGGACTGGACCCGTGTGGAAATGCGGGTGGAGTACCTGGCCAGACACCCTGTGGTTTTTGTGTCTATGTCGAATGTGAAGAAGATTATTGTACAGACCCCCCTTACCCTGATTGTGATTCAGATTGGTATAATTGGTGTGATGACTAAACCAAACGTGAACTGATGCTATAACGAATAGAAACAATGTCTAATTAAGTGTAAAATTAAATCGTAAATTCTTTATCAATTAATGTCTTAGGAGAATAAACTTATGGAACGTAAAAACACACGAGCGGTAATTTATCTGCTAATCCTGTCACTCGTATCCACATTTCTAACATACTTACTATACGATGCCACGGCAATTGCAGATACGCCGAATTATAATGTCGATGCTATAGTAAAGGGATTATTAGCAGCAGAGGCACAATTTGCAGATTTAAGGATAGAATACAGCACCACACGCAGAAACTGGCGTGAGCCAAACCAGCCCTTTGAAAAAACACAGGCTATATACGTCCATAAGACGGATCCTAATCAAAAAAAAGACAAAGGCTTGCGTTACTTTGACTTTCAAGTTTTTCTTGTTGACCCAAATGCCAAAGGCGAAAAACTTTTAGAAGACACTCTGACGAGTTTCGACGGTGAAAGAACTATAGTTCTCGATAGAAAAGTAGAATCCGGCAAAGCAAAAAAAGGATTTATTTTCGCTGATTATGCCTCCAAATACTTTTCAAGTTACCATAAAGACCCACACACGAAAATCTGGTACTTTGGAGGAAAACCAATAGGGGAGATCTTGAAGGAAAACAAAAACACTTTTCGAATTGAAAGTGATACCGAAATCCTGAATGATATACCAACCATGAAACTTGCTGGTCAGATTCTAGATGGAAAAGTTACGATGACATTGTGGGTTAGTCCCGAACGCAATTTTCTCCCTCTGAAAACTCAATTTGCAAAAAGCGATGGGGAAAGATTGTTTATGGGTACAACCTTACTTGATCTTGCCAAACTACCGAATGGGATATGGTATCCGAAAAAAATCCAATCTCCAGCGGTACCCTTAACTGACCCTAACCCAGCCTACTTTCTTATTTATGAAATTAAAAATGTCTCATTTGAACCTATTTCGGCAGAATTCTTCACCCCCGACTTTCCGCCCAATACGAAAGTTTATGATGATATTCTCAAAGTTTCATATACGACCTATTAGCAACATGCATATTTGGCTTTGCCGCCTTTACAAACTGATGAAAATCAGAATCGAAAATAGTTACGTCTTAGGTAAGAAGAAAAAGCAGAGTTGCGGAGTTGCTGGAATGGTAAAAATTAGTATTTTATACTTAATCATAACCATAAGCATCTTCCTCCAAGGTTGCACTTGTCCAAAGTCGCTCAACAAAACTGGGGTTGACATTCCAAGCCCCGCAAAATGCACCACAAGTGGACGCATATATGACTGCGCTGCCAACAGCTTATACGCTTTATGTCTCAAATCGAATATTCAGATTTCATATGAGGAATGCTTGGAGTTACTTCCACCCACAAATATAGGAAATAGTATGCTTGAATTCAAAGCAGCTCTATTGTGCTTAGATTTTCAAGTAGAAGCCCAGATGCTAACCATTAACGAATTAGCCAACATACGAGTTCCAAGTATCCTCTTGATACCAACTCCAGAAAAACATTATGCAGCTTTAGAACGAAGATTTAGCCACTATGTTTTATTATGGCCGTTAGCCGATGAAAAAATTCAAATTATAAACTATCCTCGTGAGCCAAAAGACCTCTCCGCTACCCACTTGGTTAGACATCTGCGAAATATCGGAATAAAAAAGATACCTGTTCTGCTTTGTGGTAAGCAGGGACAGAGTCTGGGAGAGATGTTATATCTATAAGATATTGCAACAAAGGTATTTTATGGGCAATTGTTTTTTGCCAAGTTCAGACGACCAAAATTAGACAAATCAAACCAAGAAGAAAAACGGAGGCGGTATTTCCAAATGCAAGGGCCTTTGTCCCGACAAGTTCAAAAAATCCACGGTCGTTTTTCCATCCTGTGTTATAATAGGTGGAGGTAAAAACTGCTCTTTGACAAGTTAAAACCCAGTGGGACACGCCCGGCATAAAAACGATAACTCTCTGCTCCACCTGCGACTACAACTCAATACATATCACCGTCTGTGATGACAGCGAGGAGTGCTGCGGCAGCTTATGTTACGACCCAGATACCCAAAAATGCTGCTCAGATGCAGATTCTCATTATATCTGTGACATTGAACAAGAATGCTGTGAAGGGATTTGTTGCGACTCTGATTGCGAGTTCTGCTGTGATGGAAATTGCTGCAAAAACTGGCAGTGCTGTAT
>CAZBWE010000158.1:0-3391 GCA_964495465.1 uncultured Pirellulales bacterium | reverse complement strand
CCTACTCGGGGAGATGAGAACTATACGGGGGCATACCCCGAATCCTACGTGGTTCAGGATATGCTCTATCTATAAGAAGTGATTCGACCGATGAGAAAAATACTACATCCTGTATTCCTTATAATCTTAATGACCGCCATTCTGGCATCGACGAGCTGTGCCGCAACAACACAGGCAGAAACTACGGCACAAAAATTACCTTCTGGGGGCACGGATTCTGCGTCACATCCCTCCAAGCAAAAACTGGCTGAAGAACCGCAGCTTTGCCAGGGATACTATCAAAGCGAAGAGGCGGCCAAAGAACAGCTTGCGAGGTTTGCCGGCAGCTACCACAACCTGACTGAATGGCAGCAGCGGGCCAAAGGTATCCGTGAGGGGATACTTCGCGGAGCTGAGCTTTTGCCTCTGCCGGAGAAATGGCCGCTGAACCCAATCATCCATAGCAAGCGAAAATACAACGGCTACACGGTCGAAAACGCAGCGTTCGAAAGCCAGCCCGGGGTTTTTGTGACCGGAAGCTTATACCGACCTGCAACGGGCAAAGGGCCATTTGCCGCTATCCTTTGTCCCCACGGACACTTCCGCAGGCCTGATGACTATGGGCGGTTTCGACCAAATCAACAAAAACGCTGCGCGACACTGGCACGGATGGGAGCCGTAGTATTTTCCTATGATATGGTTGGCTGGGGGGACTGGTATAACGCTGGCTGGCGCCACAGAGGGCCGAAGCTTCTGAAATTGCAGCTTCTCAACAGCATCCGTGCAATAGACTTCCTCACCTCGCTTGAAGATGTTGACCCGAACCGCATCGGCGTAACAGGGGCATCCAGCGGGGGCACACAGGCATTTCTCGTTGCCGCGGTGGACGAGCGGATTTCAGTTTCGGTACCGGTCGTTATGGTCTCGGCGCACTTCTTCGGCGGCTGCGACTGCGAAAGCGGTATGCCCATCCACAAAAGCGCCACCCACGAAACAAACAACGCAGAGATTGCCGCATTAGCTGCACCCCGGCCGCTACTGCTCATCTCCTGCGGCAAAGACTGGACTAAAAACACGCCGGAAGTTGAATTTCCTTATATCAAAAATGTCTATCATCTCTACGACGCCGAGCATAACGTAGAGAATATCCATCTTCCCAATGAGGGTCACGATTACGGCCCTTCCAAGCGAATGGGCGCATACAGGTTTCTTGCCAAACATCTGGGGCTTTCGCTCGACAAAGTTACCAAGACGGACGGCTCGATTGATGAGGACTCTGTCGTTATTGAAGAACAGCAGGATATGCTTGTGTTCGATGCGAACCACCCAAGACCCGCAAACGCCGTCAATCCAAGGGCAAAGGAACTACCGTGGGATTAGCTTTTGTCTAATGTGGGCGTAAATTTGTGTTAGGGTTTTTCACTAAAAAATACTTTCAGAAGCCATAAAACAGGCAAGAAAGTGATTTCCTGACAAAGACATACAATTGTGGTTTCAGGATGAAGCCCGTATCGGCCAGCAAGGCACTATATCTCGGATATGGGCAGATACGGGAAGTTGCCCTCGTGCCATTCGCCAAACAAACTATCAGTGGACATATCTATTTGGCTCTGTCTGTCCGATTACCGGCGATAATCATGGTTGGCGTATGCCATACGCCAATACGCAGATCATGAATCTATATTTGAAAGATTTTGCAAAACAACTGGCCAATGATGTACATGCATTGCTGGTAATGGATGGTGCCGGCTGGCACAACTCAAAAGAACTTAAAAATACCGGCAAATGTTTCGATTTTACTTGTGCCTCCATATTCGCCTGAATTAAATCCTGCCGAGCTGATCTGGCGTCAATTGAGACAGAGAAAATTGAGTAACCGTCTATATCCAACAATAGACGACCTGGAGGCTGCTGTGGATGATGCTTGGTTGTGGATTTCAAGGCAACAAGATAAACTTTCAAATTTATGCTTGTTTGCCTGGATAAAATCGGCTCTTATTAACTAAATTTGATATGAAACCTCCGTTTAATTCTGTAAACATAAGGCAGAATTGGTAATATCTTGAATAAATATCTCCGTTGGGTTACAATATGTAATATGTGAAATATAAGGTTTAACCTAATAACAGGAATACGATAATGGCCAAGCAATCGGATAGTAAAAAAACTAAGGCGATTTGTAGTTTCTGCGGGCGGTCGTCGAGCAAGGATGATACGCTTATAGAGGGTCCGAACGGGGTCTTTATTTGTCCGGAATGTGTCGAGCTGTGCCATAATATCATTCGACAAAACCGCAAACGAATCGGCAGAGTAGGTCCTGGTCTCGATGAAATGCCCAGGCCCAGAGTAATAAAAGAATATCTGGACCAGTATGTAATCGGACAGGAGCATGCAAAAAAATATCTCTCGGTCGCGGTGCACAACCATTATAAACGACTTCTACACAGCGATAGTAACGACAGTGATATTGAGATAGACAAGTCCAATGTTCTGTTAATCGGCCCGACCGGCTGCGGTAAAACGCTGCTTGCCCGTACACTTGCCCGCAAATTGGAAGTGCCGTTCGCAATATGTGATGCAACCACCGTTACCGAGGCGGGCTACGTCGGCGAAGACGTTGAAAATTTTCTGCTTCGACTGCTGCAGGCCGCTGACTACGACATAGAAGCGGCACAGCGAGGTATCGTCTATGTCGATGAAATTGACAAAATTGGAAAGACATATCAAAATATTTCAATCACTCGTGACGTTTCAGGGGAGGGTGTGCAGCAGGCACTATTGAAGATGCTCGAAGGAACCATTGCCAACATACCGCCGCAGGGCGGAAGGAAACATCCGGAGCAATCCTACATACAAATGGATACCTCGCAGATACTGTTTATATGCGGTGGGACATTCGTGGGTCTGGAAAATATTGTCAAAAAACGCCTCGGCAAGAAGATGATAGGCTTCAATTCGGAACTTTCCGGTAAAACGGACAACAAAACCGAATACACCGATATAATTCGGCAGGTCATACCGGAAGATATCATTGAGTATGGGATGATACCTGAAATGGTGGGCCGGCTGCCCGTAATTACAACTCTTTCAGCCCTCGATGAAGATGCACTTATAGACATCCTGACAAAGCCAAAAAATGCGCTGGTCAAGCAGTATCAAAGATTTTTCGAGATGGAAAACGCAGAGCTTGAATTTACAGACGGTGCCTTACACGCGCTGGCGCAGAAAGCCCTCAAGCGCGATACCGGTGCCAGGGCGCTGCGTGCGATTGCTGAGGAGCTGATGGTTGACTTGATGTATCAGCTTCCGGAAGAGTCGAAGCCGGCAAAATATGTAATAACGCGCGCTATTGTTGAGGGCAAAGCCGACCTGTTCACGGCAAGACAAAATTTAAAAAAAGAATCAGCGTAAA
>CAZBWE010000157.1:0-3416 GCA_964495465.1 uncultured Pirellulales bacterium | reverse complement strand
AGATGGAATGTTCCAATGTTACTGCCCATAGCTCGAACCTGCTGCTGACCTGCCCATTTAATCTCCTTAATATCACTAAAATTCTGTTCAATTTTGATTTCTTCTTCGCCGTAAAGCAACGCCTTGACCTTATTCCATCGGTCCCGATTATTAACAATATTCTGAAGTTTAATCCTTTTGCCGTACTTACGAGGTCGTCCACGCTTGCGTCCCTTAACCTGTTTAAGCAGGGCACGCAACGCTGCATCTTTTCGCAATCTGGTAATAACCACAACTCCCATTTTAATAACAGACTTGAGAAAGCTGGCTCTGGTAAAGCCGCCGTCAGTAACTATCCAAAGCTCCCTTCCGAGGTTTTTACAGCAGTTATAAGCCCATTTAGCCAATTCCACCGCCTGCTCAGTTTTACTCTTAAAGGACACGCCGATGGCTTTGACGTCTTTAGCTTTAACGTACATCCTTGCCAGTTGTCCGGAAGAATCCATTTGTTAAACATAGGCTCTCCTTTGCAGATGTGTGTTTTGTTTCTACTAAACATATCGACAAAGGTGAGCCATTTTTATGAAATCTCGTTTGTTAAAGAGCTAAACTAACTCCGTCGTACGTGTGGCGGATAAACTTCATTTTTTTGGAAAGTGCAGTTATTATATAGAGTGGCGGATATTAAAGATAGGCAACTTAGTCCTTTTTGCAAGATAGTTTGAGCCGTTTTCAAGATCACTATCTGCAAATACTGAACAGCATGCCTATTGAGGTCTGTAAGTTCATCCGGGCAAAAACGACCAAACAATTTAAGGAAACGGCTGCGCATGGAAAGTTGTTTGGGCAGGCATTCTTTGGCTATCGGCTGCACTTGAAAATT
The DNA here is from genome assembly GCA_964495465.1 of uncultured Pirellulales bacterium. Taxonomy (GTDB): domain Bacteria; phylum Planctomycetota; class Phycisphaerae; order Sedimentisphaerales; family Anaerobacaceae; genus CAZBWE01. The sequence continues at coordinate 2,554 of CAZBWE010000157.1, read as the reverse complement.
ACAGATATTGGATTGACCCGCAACTTTATTCTGGCACCGGCCAGTGAGCATGATATTCGATATTCTCAGCCTTTGCTGGCTGAGGATCAAGGCGGCTGGACGCTGGCTGACAAGGGTTATCGCTCGCAAGCCTTGCATCAAACGTTGTGGGAGCAGAGAAAGATGTATTTTCATACATCGTTGATAAAAATTGACAAAAAAACTTCGCCGTTGCCCAAACAGACCATACGAAAACTTACTGGTAAACGCCGGCTGATTGAAACAGTTGCTGGCCAGCTGGAACAGCGATTTGGCATTAAAAGCACGTTCGCCCGAGATTTGTGGCATTTGCTGAACCGGATTACTCGCAAGATTCTTTCTCATACTATCAGCATTCTTATAAATATTAGAATGAATACCGAACCCTTAAAATTAAGACTATTTGTAAATTAAAACTCGCACAATGCGTTACAAACTAACCATTTTATGCTCTCAAACACACTCACACAGCGCAGTTTATTAATTGATTAAGACTGTCCAGATCAAGCTTTTTTCTCAATTTTTTTCGAGCTATGTGCCAATGTGAAAATAGGTAATTTAGTTACGAAGGCCGAATGAGGAAAAACACCATAAAGTCCAAAACAGTACCGAGACGAGGAGCAAAGGCCATCTATATCAACTTATGCAACAAGCCCCCCACTAAGTCAATACAGTTTACCGTTATTTTCTTGCAATTTCGGCCCCGAGAATATAAAGTACGTGAAAATCAGGGCGATTAGCTCAGCTGGTAGAGCAGCTGACTCTTAATCAGCGGGTCACAGGTTCGATTCCTGTATCGCCCAGTAAGGTTACCCTTATTATCAACGACTATATTTGAGTTTTTACGATAAATAACTAACGCATCAACAAACACTTATAAGCAATAGATATATAACTCCTCCCGCACCTTTGCCTCCATATCTGTTTTGCTGCTGCATCGACATCAATCCCATCTAAAGTAATTTCTTAAATCTGCCGATTTTTATCGTATAGTAGCCTGGACTTTTAGGATGTAAATAATGAACAAAACCAAAGAGCGAAGAAAAGAAAAAAGATTACAATATCACCTGCCTGTCTGGTTCAGTGAAGACTCCAATAAAACTGCCATCCAGGGAATTATGATTGACATTTCCAGCAGTGCTATGGCATTTAGCTGCGATGCCGATGAAAATTGTCCACACCCTGGCCAGCGATTAACCACCCGCTTCAGTCTGCCACATACCGGTAAAAATTACTGTTCAGATATGAAAAGCTTTACCCGAACAGGACGTGTATCCCGAGTTGAGAGTACAATTGATAACCTATGTCGTGTTGCAGTTCAATTTGACGAACCACCGCCTTTTTGGGATATGCCCCCCACCGCATAATAGCTGTTTTGGTTTCATATAACAGCTTTTTATCGGATGATTCCATTAACAAAAACAAATACCTATCTCTTACTCAAATATTCTACAGTTGCTAATTGCTCTAATATATACTCCTATATACTCCACAGATACAATACCTGCGGAGTGCAAAGTTCATAGAGCTTATCCTTGTCGAATTTTAAAAAGCTTCGGCTGCCGGAGCTCAAAAAACCGGTCAAAGAAAAGGGCTCGCTATATTCCACCACCTGTGCTTTTTCAATCCCTGCCAGTAATTTTACCTGCTCTATTGCATCATCCAGATAGCCAATCTCATCTATCAGATTAACATCGCGTGCCTCTTGTGCACCATAAATACTGCCGTCAGCCAAACACCTCACATCATCCAACGACAATGCCTGCCTTCCATCAGCAACGACCTCCATAAATCTGTTATAGGCAGGGCTGATTAGCTTGTCCTGGATGTATTGTCGCTGCTCTTCTGTAATCTGCTGAAACGAGCTGGGCCAGTCTTTTTTCGGGCCGGAGGTAATTATTACCGGCTGAATACCGAGCTTTTCTTCAAGCAAGTCCTGTAAAATGAAATGCCCGAACATAACACCGATTGAGCCGGTAATCGTAGTCGGCTCAGCAACGATTCTCTCGCACGCAACCGATGTATAATAACCGCCCGAAGCAGCAACTCCCTGCATAAATGCGATAACCGGTTTACCCTCTTCCTGTCGAAACCTGCAAATTTCATTATAGATTCGGTCACTGCCGGAAATGGTTCCACCCGGTGAATTTATACGAACAATCAATCCCTTCACCTGCCTGTCATTACGGGCATAATTTAACTGCCGGTAAACATTTTCAAACTGCTCATCGTTGATGATTCCTTCGACTGAAATTACGGCAATTTTGGCTCTCCTCGGCCCATCTCGCAGCACTTCTTCAGCAAGGCCATCTCTTCGTCCCGTCGCAAAGAACGCAATTACGCCAACCAGCACCATTAATAAGAAAAAGTTTGCTATAATCGATAATGCTAAAACAACACCCAAGAAAATCTTCCAGCCCCGCTTTTGTGGCACGGCCATCTTGGCCGTGTTTTCACTCGGCCCGTCTGTACACGGGCTGGGTTCACGGGCTGGAAGCCCGTGCCACTCATTATCCTGCTCAAAATCCATAATAAA
>CAZBWE010000156.1:0-3421 GCA_964495465.1 uncultured Pirellulales bacterium | reverse complement strand
GGCGGCAACGAAAAATTGTCTTGAGCTTATAAAGGCCGTTTTGAAGGGCAGTGTTGAGCTTGTTTGCGAGGAATGTTGCTGTAGAAAAAGTTTGGATCTGGCGGTGTGGACGGACCGCAGCCGGATTGACCCCGCTGATAAGGAAAAGTTGAAAGTGCTTTTTGAATAGGACAAATTATTGACAATAAATAACGTATTGTTATATTGTAAGCCAAATCTTAGGGATTTAAAAACAGCTTTTTTGAAAGGATAAGACGATGAAAGGCCCGGGCATAAGAACATTTATATTAACGGCTGGGATTATTGTTATTATATTAAGCGCCGGTTGTGAGGAAGAGCAGGTTAGGGATAATCAAAAGGCCAGGGTTATTGCTGCGGAAAACATACAGATGAAAAATCTGTTACAGCAGCGTGACAGCGAAATAGAGAAACTGAAAGAGCAACATAAGAGTGAATTAAAAAAGCAGGAAGGACTGCTTATAAAGTGCCAGGAAGAAAAGAAAGCTCTGGAAGAGCAGTTGACGGAAAAGTATGAAGGCCGGTTAAATGAATTTATCGAAAATCTGGGTAAGGAAAACGTAAAACTACACCAGGAAAACGAGAATCTGAAGCTGCAAGTTGAAAAACTTAAAGCTGAGCTTGAGGAAATCAAAAAGCCGGCGGCGCAGCCGGACACACCTTTGTGAGTGGTTGCTAATTGTCCTGTTTACACACTTTTTGGACGGTTTTTATACAGTCGGGTAATTTTTCATCGCCGTATCGTTTTTGTATCGCTGTTGCAACAAGACCGACAAACATCTGCTGAGGCCGCAGCGGACGGGAAGTCAAACAGGGATGTGCCTGGGTGCCCATAAAGAATGGATGGCCGGGCAGTTCCAGTATCTGCATAATCGGCTGGTTTGGAGCTTTGCCGGAGAAGACCAAACCCTCTTTTTCAAATCGCTCTATATACCGCGGGTCAACCTCGTAGCGATGTCTGAATCGCATTCTAATCGAACTTGCCTTGCCGAAAAGTCCCCATGCTAAAGTCTCCTGCTTGAGCTCTATATCCTGTCCGCCGAGGCGCATATTTCCGCCGAGGCCTTCGATTTCTTTCTGCTCAGGGAGAATATCGATTACCGGCTCAGAACAGTTCGGTTCTATTTCGGTGCTGTTGGCCTGCTTTATACCGCATACATTGCGTGCAAATTCTATAACCGCCATTTGAAAGCCGAAGCACAGGCCCAGATATGGCAGATTATTTTCCCTGGCATATTTTATACAGGCGATTTTCCCCTCGGCGCCGCGGGTTCCAAAGCCCCCGGGCACAATAATACCGTCAACGTCATTCAGACTTTCAGCAACGTTTTCATTGGTAATGCCGGTTGTCTCGACCCATTTTATTTCTATCTTGCAGTCGAGAGCGATGCCGGCGTGTTCGAGGGCATTGATTATCGAGGCATAGCTGTCGCGCACAGTGGTATATTTGCCGGTGATACCGATGTTTATCCTGCGATTGATGGCGTCGATTTTGTCGGTGAAATCACACCATTTAGCCCAGGCCTTGCGCTCGTGATGTAGGTTTATTCTGTCTTCGATTTTTAACAGCCGCAAGACTTCGAAATCCAGACCGGCGTCTCTCAGCATTGCCGGTATCATATAGATGCTGGCTGAATCGGGTAAGCTGACAACCCGTTCGAGCGGGACATTACTGTAAACACTGATTTTTTCCCGTGCCTTGTCGCTGACCGGATGGGTGGCTCTGCAGGTGATAATGTCCGGCTGAATACCTAACTGCATAAGCTGCTTGATTCCTAATTGTGCTGCCTTTGATTTTTGTTCGCCGAGGGTCGGAGGTTCTAATATATAAGTCAGTGCGACAAAGCAGCAGCTATTCGGCCCTTCTTCGTAGGCCAGCTCACGCGTAGCTTCGATGAAATACGCATTTTCCAGGTCGCCTGCCGTTCCGCCGATTTCGACGAATACGATGTCGGCATTACTTTGAGCGGCTAATTGGCGAAGTTTCAATTTGACCTCGCCGGTGACATGTGGAATCATCTGGACGTCTCTGCCGAGGTAATCGCCGTGGCGTTCCTTGTTGAGAACGGAATTGAATATTTGCCCGCTGGTGGCGAAGTTTGCCCTGCTTAAATCCATATCGAGCATCCTCTCGTATGTGCCGAGGTCCATATCGCATTCCATACCGTCATCGAGCACAAATACTTCGCCGTGGCGAAATGGGTTCAGCGTGCCCGAATCAATATTCAGGTATCCTTCGAGTTTTATTGGTGCGACTTTAAGCCCCTTATCCTGCATCAGCTTGGCCAGACACGATGAGAATATCCCTTTGCCTAATCCGCTCATTACCGTCCCCATAACGAAGACGTAGCGGGTCTTTCCTTTTTTGTAACCAGCCGGTATCAGCGAGAAAAACTCACTTTCGGTAGAGATGTCACTTACTGAAGCTAATAAGTCTTTTTCTTTAGACATAAGTTTTTCCTTTATGCTCACTGTTGCTGTTTTTTATATCTTTTAATAAATTCTGCGTATTGCTCCGGTGTATCGATTCCGTCGCAGGTATGTTCGACCCTGCCGACTAAGATGATAAAGCCATTTTCAATCGCCCGCAACTGCTCGAGTTTTTCGATTTTCTCCAGTCCGGCAGGACTGCCGGACGGCAGTGCGGTGAATTTCATTAGAAATTCCTTGCGGTAGGCGTAAATCCCGATATGCCGCAAGTATTGTTTAGGATTTCCTATGCCTGCTTTTTCTCTGTCATAAGGAATTGGCGCACGGGAGAAATAAATTGCCCTGTTATTGCAATCGGTAATTACTTTTACGATATTCGGGTCTGCGATTTGCTTTTCGTTTTGGAACTCGGCGGCAAGTGTAGCCATCGGGCAGTCGGGATTATCAATCAAAAGCTGAGCCACGTAATCGATGTTTTTCGGGTCAATTTCCGGCTCATCGGCTTGCACATTCACCACAATATCATCGTTGTTAAGCGTGAAGCATATCTCGTTGTTTTTCTGTTTTCTGTCTTCCGTCCTCTGTCCTCTGTCTTCTATTTTTTTAACTGCTTCGGCGATGCGGTCTGTGCCGCTTTTGTGCTCAACCGAGGTCAGGATACATTCGGCCCCGAAGGTTCTGGCGGCATCGACGACTCTTTCATCGTCGGCTGCTATGATTACCTTTTCGGGCAGTTTGGCAAGACAGGCCCGTTCGTAGGTGTGCTGGATTAGGTATTTGCCCGTATCTTTGGCGAGAACTTTATTGGCGAATCTGGTCGAATCGTAACGAGCAGGGATACAAACTAAAATCTTCATCCCGTTAGAAATGTTGTTTCTAGTGGTTTTTTCTTTAGTCCCGTATCTTATATCGGGTTGTGTTATATCATTTCCGTTTTTAGGGCTTCTAACGGGGTTCACATTTACCCTTCCCG
>CAZBWE010000155.1:0-3489 GCA_964495465.1 uncultured Pirellulales bacterium | reverse complement strand
AAAAATGGCCTGGGGCATAGGAGAAAAGAAGGCAGAGACGAAAAGAACAGGGCCGAACAAGATGGTTGAGGTGCAAACATCAGTAAAAGATACTTCCGATGACGTGCAGTCGAAAATCCAGCCAGACAAAGAGAGAGAGCTGGGCGGCGGAATGGAGATACTGGGACTGGATTTTTTGCTGGGCGTTGTTGAGAATATTAGGGGTGCTGATAAGAATGATGTGATAATGAGAAAGCTTGTTTTCAACGAGCTGCTTCGCAGGGAACAACTGGATGCGATAGACAGTAATTCGCTTAAGGTGTATGCGATTAATGAGGGGAATCTCTACGGCAAAGATATCCAGTGCGAGGCAATGAAAGTTCTGGCAGAGAGGACCGCTCGAAAGGTCGGAGATAACGGCTGAGCGGGGATATGAAGTATCGGTCTGATTGTGCAGGAGTTTTAAGGTTTCACTGCTGACATTGGGTCTGTGCATTGGTCGGTTTGGCGGCGATTGTATTGCGAAATCCGGCTTATTGATGAGAAGAAAATATGAATTATTTTTCGGCACAAATAATCATAGTCGCCGGCAACGGAGCCGGTGAAGATGCGTTCTGGATACAGATATTGATGCTGGCTGTTTTGGGGTTTGCGGTGGGGGTTGGCAGTTTTTTCAAGACAAGGTCAAAGAAATTGCCTGCGTCGCCGCGAGGCGCGAAAGAACAACGGCAGTATTACCTCGAAGACATCCGCAACTCTCAGAGCTGGTACTATCGGCGGATAAAAGCACTCAGGGAGCTAAGGAATAACCTGCTGCGCCGAGTTCGCAGCACGGTGAGGTGGCTTGGTGTTTTCCCCAAGGCATTAAAACCGAAGGCGATTACTCAAGGCCGATTATTTAATTTCAGGTTCGCTAATAAGGCGCGCCCTGGGGAAAGGCAGAATAAGCCGGGCAAAAGAACAGAGAAGGATTTGGACAGCGGTATGGAGCTATTAGAGCTGAACTTTCTGCTGGGCATTATAGAGAACACAAAGGGTGATGATGCGAAAGATGTGATGATGCGAAAGCTTGGTTTTAATGAGCTGGTTCGCAGAGGGCAACTTTATGCGGTGTCCGGCAAAACGCTTAAGGTATATGCAATTGACGCCGGCAATCTCTACGGTAAAGATATCCAGTGCGAGGCGATGAAGGAGTTGGCAGAAAGAACCGGCCCTGTATCAGATTATAGTTTTGAACCCAAAGAGATATCCAGGAGTTCCGGCGTGAAGGAGACTTCGACGATACGCTGCTCATAAGGCGCAAGAGGCATATCCAGCCGACATCCTTTTTTCGATATTTCCAGCGTATAAGATTTTTCGAGGCAATTTTTCTCCTTGCATACTGAGTGTTTTAGTGAATTAAATGGGCCGGGTAGGATTCGAACCTACGTAGGCTTACGCCAACGGGTTTACAGCCCGTCCCCTTTAGCCTCTCGGGCACCGACCCATATCACATAGTGTATGCCAGATGAATTATAAACAATCAACAGCCGCCAGTCAATCGCTCATCGCCATCGGGAAATAGTTTCTGGCATTATTGAAGCAGATATCTTCGACCATTTTTCCCAGCAGGTCTAAATCTTCGGGCAAAAGGCCGGCTTCGACGTCGTTGCCGAGCATATTACAGAGAATCCTGCGGAAATACTCGTGCCTCGGATATGACAGGAAGCTCCTCGAATCCGTCAGCATCCCTACGAATCGGCTAAGCAGGCCAAGATTCGAGAGCATTTTTAGCTGCTCTTCCATCCCGTCTTTTTGGTCGAGGAACCACCAGGCAGAGCCGAATTGCATCTTGCCGACTGCGGTGCCGTCCTGAAAATTGCCTGTCATAGTGGCGAGAAGAGCGTTGTCCCGGGGATTCAGATTATAAAGAATGGTTTTAGGTAGCTCGTTATTTTTATCGAGCGAATCGAGGAATTTTGCCAGCGGCCTTGCTATCTCAAAATCACCGATAGAATCAAAGCCGGTATCGGGGCCGAGTGTTCTGAACATTCGCGTGTTGTTGTTTCGCAGCGCCCCGAAGTGCAGCTGCTGGACCCAGCCGGACTCGTAATCCATCAATGCGAACTCGAACATCATAGCCGATTTGAATTTGAGACACTCAAGGCCATCCAGCTTTTTACCCGACCTTATCTTGTCGAGAATCTTGTCGATTTGGCTGTCGGTATAATCTTCTGCGTAGGCGGTTTCTATTCCGTGGTCTGAGAGCCGGCAGCCGTTTTCGTGGAAATAGTAGTGCCGCTGGCGTATTGCATCGATGTATGAATGGAAGTCGATTATTTCGATGTTGCAAATCTCCTGTAGCTTGTCAATCCAGGCATTCAGGGCGCGAAGGTCTTCGACCGCCATTGCCTTGTCGGGCCGCCAGGCGGTGTGAACCCTGATTTCGAAGCCGTCTTCCCGGATTTTTTTATGATGCTCCAGGGAATCGAGCGGGTCTTCGGTGGTGCAGACCAGCTTTACGTTCATTTTGCGCAATAAGTTGCGGACGCTGAATTTCGGCGTTCTTAGTTTTTCACTGCAGGATTCGTAAATCTCTTTTGCAGTGTCCGGGCCTAATAGTTTGTCGCCGATGCCGAAATAGCGCTTGAGCTCGAGGTGAGTCCAGTGGTAAAGGGGGTTTCGCAGGCAATACGGGACGGTCTGTGCCCATTTTTCGAATTTTTCATAATCGGATTTTTCGCCGGTGATATATTTTTCATCGACACCGTTGGTTCGCATTGCCCGCCATTTGTAGTGGTCGCCATAGAGCCAGACCTGTGTGATATTGTCGAATCGATGGTCGGCAGCGATTTGTTCGACAGGCAGGTGGCAGTGATAGTCGTAGATGGGCATCTTCTCGGCGTGTTCGTGGTAAAGAGTTCTTGCGGTTTTGGTTTGTAAAAGGAAATCTTCTGTTAAAAATTTTTCAGCCATTTATGTCCTCACAGCATCGTGCATTTCTGACCGTTTATATTTGATTATTCTGGTTGTTTTGTTCGTGTGTTTTTTTTCGTTTTGGCGGCTGAAACTTTGCCATCTTTTTTGCCCAGTCGGACACTTCGCTTCGGGTTTTGTGCAGGTGTTGTGATACCTGTTTTGGCCTTTTCTTTTCCTCTGCCCGCATCTTGCGTTCCCAGAGCGCGTATATTATCCACCCAACTGCCAGAACCGGTATGGCAATCAGCATAAAAATCTTATACATAGCATCTTTCCTTATTTATAGATAAATATCTTCACAATTATGGCTGGTTGCGAATTCAATAGTATGATACCTGAATCGGCCGGCCAAGTCAAGCCGGTTAAATGTGCGGGCTAGTATGGTGTGAAACAGAGGCGCAAATGGTAAGGGCACAAAGTGTATGCGTTGTTTTTTGAGACAATATAACGGCGGCATCAGACAGTATAGGTTGAAGCGGCGGTATGGCCGCCTCGGCCGGTCCAGTTCGTGTGGAAGAATTCGCCTCTTGGTTTATCGACCCGTTCGTAAGT
>CAZBWE010000154.1:0-3505 GCA_964495465.1 uncultured Pirellulales bacterium | reverse complement strand
GCGTCGAACGCACCATTGCCTGGCTCACCGGCGAAAAGCACATCCGCCAGTGCATTCCCTTCCCTCGCCTAATGGACAAAGTCTATATCTAACTAAACAACTGATTCGACCGCTATTTACTAATGACTACATGCTGTTCTCTTGTCCCTCTGCTCTACTGCTTTCTTCACTGCAGGAGATTGCTTTAAATCTTTTACAAAAAATCTAATATTTGCTTGCAGTTCCTATTTCACCAATCCTTGGAGTAAATATCATAAGTGTGCCATTCTTTGTTTTAATTTTTGTTGTATAAGGTTCAATACGAAATTTGCTATTTTTAGCAACAAATTTATAAATCCAATCATGATGATCTTTATAGAAAACTAAACTCTCGGCGCATTGAACAATTAATTTGTTTATTTTCATCACTTCTTTCCGTTTAGGAAACCTATTACGGTAAGCAAATCGGGAAAAAGTAAAATCAGGTTTCTCTCTTACAAAATTTGGATCAGGCATTATTCTGATTGCAAGGTTAGGACTAAGTGGAATAATTTTGTTAAGTATGCGAGGATCCTTAGTCATTTCGATTGCTACTGGGTAATCACTCGTAAAGAAGGGACTATCTATGATTTCATTGTGAAAAATCTCCCATATTGAGTTCCCAAAAAATGATGTGTAGTAAAAAATTTGACTAATTCCAATAGCTTGGGGATATTTGGAGTCAACAGAAATACTTATCTTGTTGGTATTTAAGAGCTCGGTTAGTTTTGCTCCCCCCAAATCGGTTGGAGGTGCTGGTAACAATCCCTTATCATCCAGTATTTCTGCAGTGTCATTAAGAATATATTTCAATTGCGCTGAATTAATCCTCATCCATGCAGGGGAACAAGCGCCAACAAAGGCTACAAATCCTGCAATAGTATATATACACTCCTGATCGATATTTCCTGTCTCTAACTTACCAAGTGATTTATCATATTTTGGTTCTATGCTTTTCAAGAATTCTTCTATAATTCGGTCTTCACGTAAATATGCATTTGTACTTCCATCTTCGATTCTACAAACAGAATTAGAATTAGGCGTAAACTCCTTTAAATCGCTTTTACGAATCGCATACATTAGTTTTCCCAATTTCGGCGAATAGAATCTTTTGAGATGAACTTGGGAGATATAATGATCAAGCGGCATTAATGAACTCCTTAAACTCCTTTGTTTTCATCTTTATAAGAACAGCGCACAATTCTAACGATTGCCTGATTTAATTCAACGGATATGGTTATTGATGGTGTTTCTGTGTCCTCTGTGAGCTCTGTGGCCAAAAATCAATTTAGTGTAAATTCGTGTGTATTCGTGGTTAAAATAAAAAATTTCACTTGACACTTAACATTCTCTCTTGTATAATAATTATCTAACAATTTAATATTGAATTGTTTTTATGGAATTAACATAAATCATTTACCATAAACCATTTACCAGTAACCAGTTACAAACAACCTTGGAGCGAAGCGGAAATCCCTTATGGGAATAGTAAATCGTAAATAATAAATATTAAATTGGAGGGTATCAAAATGTCAAGTGAAGCACAAATCATCGCAAACCGTCGTAACGCCCAAAAATCAACCGGCCCACGCACCACTGATGGCAAGACCGCCATCTCGCAAAACGCTGTCAGGCATGGTCTTTCTGCCGCCCAGAACGTAATCAGCTCAGAAAGCCAGGCCGACTTCGACCTCTACCGCGACCAGCTCCTCGCCGAGCTGGCCCCTGCCAGCCCTATGGAATCCATCCTCGCCGAGCGCGTTGTCGGGCTGTCTTGGCGGCTAAAACGCATCGGCCGTATCCAGAACCAGACTATCGACGCCCTATGCATCCCCAAGCCCCCTTCCCCCCTTGCCAGATTAACAGAATCTTATTTATTCAAAGGCCGGTTTCAACCCCAGCAGGACCCCTCCGAATCATCCCCTCATCTGGCCCTTGGCCGTCTCGCCATAAAGGATTTCTCCAACGAAAGGGTCCTCGACCGGCTGTTAATGTATGAGCGCAGAATCGAGCATAGTTTATACAAAACAATCCTCGAGCTTCAACGCCTCAATCTCGTCAAAAAGCTAAACCCCAACTCCGAAATCCCATTTAACCATTTAACCAATAACCATTTACCAGTAACCAGTAATCGATGAACCATTTATCCAATAACTCATTTACCCATCTACGCATTTACGCATTCACTCTTTGGTCAATTTCTGACCAAAGTATGCAAAACAAACCCAATTTGCCGGATAATCAAATGAACATAACTTCTGTTAATACAACGAACTATGAACCACAAACAATGAACCATACCAACAAAAACAAACCCAAAACAAAGCCAATCAAACCCAATTTCTTTTTGTTTTTAACTTTTCTTTGCCCCGGCTATAATCTAACAATGCAGGATTGGACGATACAAAAGCTCTTAAACTGGGTTACCCAATACCTGACGGAAAAGGCTATCGATTCGCCCCGATTGAGCGCAGAGCTACTGCTTAGTTATGTCCTTGAACTGAAACGAATCGAACTTTACACGCAATTTGACAAACTTGTCTCCAAGCAGCAGCTTGATATATTGCACAATCTAGTGAAACGGGCCGGCCAAAATGAACCAATCGCTTATCTTACCGGCAAAACCGAATTTTATTCCCTCCAACTCGAAGTCAATCCCGATTGTATGATTCCCCGGCCGGAGACGGAATTACTTGTCGAACGTGCCATAGAATTTTTACGAAAACGCAGCGGGACCCAGTTCGTCTGCGACCTGTGCACCGGCTGCGGCTGTATCGCCGTGGCAATCGCAAGGAATTTCCCTGATGCTCGTATCATCGCAACTGATATTTCCGCCTCTGCCCTCGATATCGCCGCACAAAATATTGAAAAATACAACCTCAAAGACAAAATCGCATTATTATGCGGCGACTTATTCGAACCTGTTATTCCACAGCTGGACGTGGAAAAGTTTGATTTAATTGTCTGCAATCCGCCTTATGTAAGCGCTGCGGAATACGAAAAGCTCGACAAAAATGTAAAAGATTACGAACCGAGGCTGGCTCTATATGCCGGCCAGGATGGCCTCGATATTTACCGTAAAATCATTGAAAAAGCGGACGAGTTTTTAAAGCCCGATGCCGCACTGATGCTGGAAATCGGTTACGCACAAGGCCCAGCCGTTAAAAAGCTGCTCGAAACAACCGGCATCTTCGCAGAAATAAAAATTGAAAAAGACCCCCACAATAATGACCGAATCGAAATCGCAAAAAAACTGTCTTAATTGTTATTCCTGCGAAACCTCTCCCGAGCAGTATATGGTTAGCAAGGTCGAACCAGGCCGAGGGAGTGGGAATCTAATCTTTTTTACCGGCTTTTGCTTGTTTCTTCATCTGCTCGAGCTCCTCGGCAAGCCGATCCAGCTCCATTTTAACTTCGCGCCTTTTCTTATTGCTTCGCAGAATAAATACAGCAAAAAGAACAATCAAAAGAACCGGAACTATGAAAA
>CAZBWE010000153.1:0-3527 GCA_964495465.1 uncultured Pirellulales bacterium | reverse complement strand
AGGATTTCACCGCCTTGCCCAAGCAAAGTGCCGGCCAGGGATTCAAGTCTCTTTAGCTCCGATGTCAAAGAGCCAACTATATCCTCTGGCAGCAAACCGGCCCCCTGCTCGGCAATCCCTTTGGTGATGGCTAATAAGATTTTACTGGATAAAGCGGCGGTATTTAATTTGTTATCACCGCCTAAGTCAATCATTTTGATTGGCGCAAGTTTCAACGTTAGAGTATCTGCCTTTCCAGGAATGGGAAGCAATTTCACGTTGACTGTTGTATTGGTAATTTCAAGATTATCTATATGCAATTTTTTCCCGGATGGTTCAGATGGCTGCTCTTCCTTAGTTGGGATTGCCTTTATAACATCATTAATATTATTGGAAAAACCTTTCTGTTCGAGGACAACGTTCGCTCCGTCGAGTTTGATTTCCTTTATCTTAACCGTGTCACTCAAAAGCGACCAGACATCAACCTCAATTTTGGCAGATTTCAGCTCAAGTAGTTTTTCGTGTTGATAGCCGGGCGGATTATCAATTACGAGATTTTGCAGGCCGAGTTTTCCACCCATTATTGACATGTCCACATCACCTACTTCCACTGCAACATTTAATGTTTTAGTTGCGGCTGTCTCAATCCCGGCCTTTACTGCCTGATTGCCGAAGAGATGAACTAAAGCAACGACAACAATGACCAGGACAATAATTACCAACAAAACAATATAAACGATTTTTAATGGAGACTTCATTGTCTCTTCCTTTCTCATTGTTTTGTAATAGGTTTTTTGTCAGACATTACAAAAGAGCAATTCAATGCACAGCAACACAAACAAGCATACATACGCAACTTGCTATCAGTTTCTTCCTCATATATCGCCTCCTTATCAAACCGACTTATTTTGGTAAACAGTATAATTATATGGCTCAAATAATCGATATTGCCGACTTAGATTTCCAGGCCCGATATATCGCCGCCCTTTTCCTTCAGCTTATTGTAATAGACCTCGAATCGCTCTTCCAGCGTTGACAGAGATTTATTTATGCTCTCCATCTCTGTCTTTATCTCTTTTGTTTTGCCGTCCAGTGCGTCAGCAGCGGCAATGTCTTTAAGTCCGGCAAGCAATTTATCAATCTCTTCGTTTTTGGCTACGATAGCTTCTTTGTACTTCATTGCCATCGCCCTGAGCTGTGCCGTGTCCATTTTTTCTGCTTCCGCCTTGATTTCGTCGATGGATTTGTTCTCATCACCGGCCTTTTGGCTGCAACCCAGAACAATCAGCGAGCATAACAGCAGCAGAAGGTAAAATGCGATGCCCTTTACATTTTTCATTTCTCGTTCCTTTCGATATTTAATAAAATAATCACTGTTGAAGATAAATCATGCACTTTCCCGCATTATCTTTGCACCGACGGGATTTAGTCTTTCTTCGATTTTTTCATAGCCGCGGTCGATATGATAAACCCTGTTGACGGTCGTTGTTCCTTCGGCAGCCAGCCCGGCTAAAACCAACGCCGCCGACGCACGCAGGTCCGAAGCCATCACCGGGGCAGCCATTAACTTTTTAACGCCTGCAACAATGACGGTCGGCCCTTCCTTCCGCAAATTGGCCGCCATTCGACTCAGCTCGGCAACGTGCATAAACCTGTCGGGAAAGATTTTATCTATTATAATACTATTGCCCTCGGCAAGCGACAACAAGGCCATAAACTGCGCCTGCAAATCGGTGGGAAATCCCGGATACGGCTGAGTGGTAATATCAGCCGGCTTTAGTCGACCATTGCCGACAACGACACAGCCATCACCGTCCGGCTCAATTGTTACCCCGATACCCCTTAATTTATCCACAACAGCCATCATATCTCCAAGCCGACAGTTATGCAGTTGTAACCGGCCTGCCGTGATAGCCGCGGCGACCATAAACGTTCCTGCCTCAATTCTGTCCGGAATCACCTCATATTCGACCGGATTTAACTGTCTAACCCCTTCAATGACCAGCCGAGGTGAGCCGATACCTGTTATCTTTGCCCCCATTTTATTAAGGCAGTTTGCAAGGTCTGCTATTTCCGGCTCGCAGGCAGCCGATTCGATAATAGTTTTACCCTTCGCCAGCGTCGCCGCCATCAAAACATTCGCCGTCCCCAGGACTGTCGAGCCGAACGGGCCTCCCATAAAAATTTCCCTGCCTCTCAAACCATTCTTTGTTTCGGCTATTATATAACCGTTTTTAATATGTATTTCGGCGCCAAGCTCCCGCAGTCCCCTGATGTGAATATCTATTGGCCTGTAGCCAATCGCACAACCGCCCGGCATCGATACCTCCGCTCTGCCGCAGCGGGCAAGCAATGGGCCAAGTATGCAAATGCTCGCCCGCATCCTGCGGACAATTTCGTAATCGCCGACAGGTTTATCAATTACCGACGAATCTATACACAAATCACCGTTCTGCTCACGGCTTACTTCACAGCCCAATTCAACAAGCAGCTCGCTACATACGGAAATATCAGAAAGATGCGGCACCGCAGACAAAACCGATTTGCCGCCTGCCAGAACTGCCGCCGCCATTATCGGCAAAGAAGCGTTCTTTGAGCCGTTTATCCTCACCGAGCCACTAAGCTGCACCGGCCCCTCAATGTGGAATGCATCCATAATCCATTATCCTTGAAAAGATACGGCTAATGTAATATAAGAAGGCCCTGATTTCAAGATTCGATAAATACTGCAAATGAATATTTTAGAGATTATAAAACAGCTCAACAATATAAATATAACTGAGGCCGCTATTTGCCTCACAGGACTGTTCTTATTAGCCCGTTGGCTTCTGACAACATCCCTGGGCAGAAACGCCCTCGCGGACTCCATACCCCGGCGGAACAATATGCCCTTTTATCTGCCCTTCGTCTTATTGTTTCTCTGGTTCGGCTCCGTCCCGCTGATAATGCTTATCACTCAACAACTTCTTCCCGATTTGCCGGACTGGCAAAACGCTTTACTGGACAATCTTATCCTCTGTGCCGGCGCGATATTAACAATAATCTTAATTATCTATCTGGCAGGAATCAGTTTTGTCCGCCGGTTAAAGGGCTTCGGCCTGAACGCAAAAACAATCCACAGGGACTTCTTTGCCGCCTGCATAAACCTTTTGTCAATCTGGCCGCTTATGTTAGCCGCTATACTTGCAACGATATACATCGGCAGGCACATCTTCGGCCAGGACTTCAAGCTTGAGCAGCACGAGGAGCTTGAGCTGATAACGGCATATTCGCAATTATCGGTTAGGATAACTATTATTATTATCGCCGTTGTGTTAGCGCCTGTGCTTGAAGAGATGCTCTTTCGAGGCCTGTTTCAAACGATGATGCGCTCATTTTTAGAGTTCAGATTCTCGAACATCCAACCTCGTTACACTCCCTGGCTGGCAATCCTGATAAGCTCCGGATTGTTCGCAATGGCCCACGCAAATGCCGGACACTGGCCGGCGCTGTTTATACTGGCGATGTGCCTGGGTTATTCATATGAGAAAAGCGGCTCGCTGCTGCGC
>CAZBWE010000152.1:0-3545 GCA_964495465.1 uncultured Pirellulales bacterium | reverse complement strand
TTATATTACCGACAAGTGTTCAGTTTTGCTGCCTGATTTTGATGCTTTTTGCGTGGGCATCAAGGCCTTCGGCCTCGGCCAGGCGAATAATATCCTCGGCACTTTCAGCCAATTTCTCTTTATCGTATTCGATAATACTTATCGACTTCACAAAATCGTTGCTTGTCAGTGCACTGAAAAACCTTGGAGTGAACCCCGTTGGTAGAGTATGACTTGGGCCAGCCCAATAGTCTCCTACTGAAACTGGTGTGTATGGTCCAATGAAAATTGCTCCAGCGTTTCTGATTTGTTTAACAATCGCATTGTTTTTATCTCCACAGTGAATTTCCAGATGTTCAGCTGCGAATTCGCTGGCATGTATAATCATATCCTGCATACTCTCGAAAACTACTACTTTACTAAAATCGACTAAACATCTAATCGTCGATACTGTTCGTGTAATTTCCTTGACCTGTTTTCCAAGTTCGCTCAGGACTTTTTGTGCAAGTTCCTCAGAATCGGTAAATAAGACCGCGCTTCCAGGGTCGTGTTCGATTTGGCTGAGCATATCCGCTGCAACCCAGGCAGGATTTGCTTTTTCGTTTGCGATTATCAAAACCTCACTTGGCCCAGCTATTGAATCAATATCAACTACTCCAAAAACTTCACGTTTTGCCATTTGTACCCATGCGTTACCAGGACCTACGATTTTGTCGACCTTAGTTCTTCCTATCTTTCCAAAAGCTAAGGCCGCTACTGCCTGTACACCGCCAATTCGATAAACTTCTTTAATTCCGAGTTCGTAGCAAACGGCCAAAATAATCGGATGAATACTGCTGTTATATCTCGGCGGAGAAACCACGACAATTTCTTTTACACCGGCTACTTGAGCGGGAACTGCTGTCATTACTACGGTGGAAGGCAACGGGGCTGATGCCCCCGGCACGCAGATTCCCACACGTTCTATGGGAATGTATTTTATTCCTGTTGAACCAAATTTCTTGTCATTACCGACAAAAATCTTTTTTTGATAGTCCCAGACATTGCTTATTGCCTGGTGAATCGTTTCTAAAAGTTTTTTGTCGATGCTTTTATGGGCGTTCTTTAGCTCTGCATCCGATATTCTGAACTGTTCAGAAGTAAGCTTCACGCCATCAAACTTCTCTGTATAGACTGATACTGCTTGAGCTCCACGTTTTGAAACGTCTTCTACTATGTCTCTTACTTTATCTCTTTTGTTGTCTTCATCTCGGAACCAAGTGACCTCAATCTTGGATTTAAGAAGTTGTTCAAGTTTTTCTTTGAAACCCGGTTGGTCGTATTTAATCAGGATTTTGTCGAGTTGGTTGCTCACGGTTTTTCTTTCTCTGTGCTCTCTGTGTCCTCTGTGGCTAATAAATATTTTTAATTCTCTATGCTCTCTGTGGCTAATTTTTATCTTGCGAAGTTGCCATAGCTGAAAACCTGCGTTGCCTTTTGCAGCAGCAGATAATTCTGGTCTTTGTATTTAGTCACAATCCCGGCTACCCTGAACTGCAATGTCTCCAGCTCGGCAGACTGCCTTTGCTCAGCCAGCTCCAGCGCCTCACAGGGCAGCAGCCGATATGACGTTTTCGGGATTTTTCGGCCAAGAGCATCAAAGACAAAACCATATTGCATATTTTTTTCCGCCCGATGCGAACCGTCCATCGTGTGCGACAATATGAAGCCGGTCCTGTCGGCCAGGATAGTGTCTCGCTGGAATATCCGGCCGGCATCCTGCTGCAAGGGCTTGACAGGCGGACGTTTTACCACTTCAACAGCCGGGTGTTTGGAAGTTTCTATCCGTCTGGCATCGAGTTTTTCCACTATTTCCTGAGGCACAGCCAATATATCGTTCGGCTCGTTGATGACGGGCTCGTCTTTATATTTTTCCGGGGGCGGGGGCTCATTCGGCTCTGGCTGCTGCGATTGCGGCGGCTCCGGTGACTGCGGCTGCTTCATCTTGCTGAGCGGCAGAAAAAAAACGGGGAATATGAAATTCCTGCCCCTGTATTTTGTAATCCTGCCCCAAAGCTGATACGCCTCGCCGGAACGCTCGTTGACATCAGCAACAATCTTTTCCAGCGTTGACGAGGGCAGCAACTGCAGGCGCGTGCCTTTTTCGACAACGGCTATATTATCGCTTACATCCGAGCCAAACTCAAAAAACCACCTATCATTACTGTCAGGGCCGCTCACCTCACCATCAATTCCCCTGACAACAAAGCCATCCCGCAGCAATCCCTGGCGAGGCGCCACTGCGCCGAATCCGTCAACGCCTGTCAAAAATACAAAAATCAGGATTGTAAGCTTTTTGCTCATACCACCAATTGCGAACTCATACATTCCGTATCACTTCCGTTAAGATATCCATAACCTGCTCCGGCTCATTTACCTGCTGCACATACCAGCGGCTGTCAGGGTCGTCGGCTGCAAGCAAATCGACCAGCGGCTTCCAAAAACCGCCTACAAGTATAACCGGCTTGTCGGCTTTAATAAAGCCCTTGTTTTTCAATTCCCAGACCTTTGCCAGCTCAAGCAGTGTTCCCGTTCCGCCCGGCAGCACAACATATCCCAAACCTAATTTTAGCAACATATCGAGTCGCTCATCGAGCGAAGCAGTAACAATTTCACGGGTAATATATTCATTAGCAGAGCTTGCCTTAAAAGCCGAGCAGGTTACGCCGATAATCTCACCGCCTGCCTCAGCAGCCCCTTCGGCTGCCGCCCGCATCGTCCCCCCATAGCCGCCATTGGCGATGACAAAACCTGCCCGGGCAAGGAGCTTGCCCACTCTATAGGCCAGATTGTAAGTCGAATCACCGGATTTTGCTCTCGCCGTGCCGAATATGGTTATTATCTTTTCACTCATTGGTTTTTAATTCTTATGGACAAAGGCATAAAGAAACAAAGGAGCAAAGACACAAAGTTATTTGTTTCGTTTATCATGTAACTTTTTAGTTAGACTGCTGAGCATTCGCTCTATTTCTCTGCTTGATTCATAAAGTTTATCAAAACTTCTTTTGTTCAAGTACTGTAGATTAATACAAATCTCTAACTGGGTCTGCAATTCGTACAATGAACCAGTTGCAATATGCAGAGAACGGATGTAATCACTGATCGAGTTTCTGCCATAACCTTCTGCTATATTACTGGGGATTGAAACAGCACAACGTCTAATCTGAGAGATTAACCCATAGGTTTCGTCCTTGGGAAGTGATTTCGAGGCCTGATATACGTTCGTGACTAAAACCATCGATTTTTGCCAAACAAGTAAATCTCTATATGTTTTTATCTGAGTCATTTTATATTTTCTTTGTGGCTTGTCGCACGTTATACGAGGAACTGTCATTTCGCACTCGCCTGTCTCGACATTCGTTCGGGGGAATGTGGTACCCACAATTCTGATAAAATGGATTCCTGTCTTCACAGGAATGACATCTCTCGATTAGACTGCGACAGAACACTGTTTTTATTATTTTTGCTATGTGCCGTTGTTCCTTTGCTACTTTGCTCCTTTGTGCCTTTGCCCCTATGTGCCTTTG
>CAZBWE010000151.1:0-3571 GCA_964495465.1 uncultured Pirellulales bacterium | reverse complement strand
CCAAAGCCGCCGCCGAAGCTTCCGCCGCCGTATGAGCCGCTTCTGCCATAGCCGCCGTGGCCGCCAAATCCGCCCAGCATAAACGGCAGGAAGAACCACCAGCCCATACCTCGGCCGAGACCGCCGAATAGAATCAATAAAAGAAACAGAATCGGCAGCGCGCCGCAGCAAGGTAGTCCCCGACCGGTGCGTTCGGCCGGAACAGGGGCCAACTTGGGCATACCCGTTAAAGTAACACCAGACTGGCCGGCGATTTTCTGGACAATTTGCAAATTTGCTTCGTAGATTCCCCTGCTGTAGTTTCCTTTCCTGATATACGGCACGAGTATCTCTCTTCCAACCCGGCCACAGTACTGGTCTGTTATAAAGCCCTCTAATCCGTAGCCGACTTCAAACCGGTATTTTCTGTCCTTTGTTGCTATTGTAAAAAGCATTCCGTTGTCTTTGCCGGCCTGGCCAAGCTTCCATTTTTCAGCCAGTTCTATTGAGAATTGCTCGATTGGCAATCCACCTGTGCTTTCCACCGTTAATATAATATATTGCGCCCCGGTTTTTTGCTCTAATTCCTGCAATATACCGTTTAGCGACTGCTCGTCTGAACTGTTTATCACATTTGCATAATCCTCAACGTAGTGTCTGGGCGCAGGCAAATCGACTTGGCCGAAGAGAGGAGCAGTTGCGGCTAATATGAACGGTAGAACTGCTAATGGGACAAAGAAGATTCTGCGCATTATTTAGACCTCAAGCTTATCGACTATAATGGCTAACTGGTCGATAGTTGTGTAAACCGACTCGAAGATGTTTTCTATTTCAGCTTTGCTTAGACGCACCTTTTCGTATTGCCATTTGCGAACAGTTGTCAGGGAGTTCATATTGATTGCATGTTCGGCTGCAGCTTTGTTAAGGGTTGCTTCGGCACCGTCGGGTCGGCTGACGTCTTTCAGCCACAACATCGCTCGCAGCAGCGGAACGAGCTGTTTTGAAGTGGAGATAAGGATGTCGCGGACAATCTTTTTATTGGCCGCCGAGGCGATGTATCCCTGTCTTAATCTGATGAGCATAGCTTTCAGCTCTCGTTCGCATTGGAGCCGGACGTCCTTTTTGCCAAAGCTGAGTGATGCAAAGGGGTCGTTTCCAAAAATCGTTTTGTGTATCAATT
The DNA here is from genome assembly GCA_964495465.1 of uncultured Pirellulales bacterium. Taxonomy (GTDB): domain Bacteria; phylum Planctomycetota; class Phycisphaerae; order Sedimentisphaerales; family Anaerobacaceae; genus CAZBWE01. The sequence continues at coordinate 2,412 of CAZBWE010000151.1, read as the reverse complement.
GAAAATCAAGGAACTCAATACCGAAGATATCGAGGGACCGTTCAATATAGGAGGATGTCATTAACAGAGGAGCCGATATTTTTCTCTTGCTCATCGGCCTGGCCAGATTGGCGAGGATGTTGAGTGAGTCCAGGGTTCGCTCACCAAGCACAAGGACGGAATTAATGTCACTTTTGCCGGGCCTGAAATCCTCCGTCAGACTGCTGCCTATGAGCGTGATGCTCTGCAGGTTGTCGGGTATATCGGCGATGAGTTTTTCCGCAAAGACCTTTACGGAATTTTGTATTTCGTCCCGCAGGGATTCTAATTCTAAAACATTTTTGTTTTCAGACATTTTGTTTACGCTCCGATTTATAGAAAAATCTGGTTCAAAATCAGTTTACTACAGCGATGCCGTAATTTCAAACACAATATCAGGCACATCTTTCCAAAGCAGGGTTACAGAGGATTTTGCAGATTGTTCCTTTAAGGCGGCAGGTTTTAGGATTTAGTGGTGTGCTGTTGGTGCGGTTCTCGGTAGCAGCGCTGCCAATTTGACAGCTGATTTGGCAAATATTAAAGCGGAAAGTGGCGCTTTTCGATGATTTTAGGCATATTTTTGCCTGTTGGCGATTTGGCACGGTTTTTGCGAATAAATCTATTAGAGAAAAGATAGAAAAAGTGAATGTTTTAAGAATAACAGAAAGGAGGTTTTACTATGGCACTGGTACCTTTTAACAGAAGACCAAGAGGCGATTTGGTAAGACTTCATAACGAAATGGACGATTTGTTTGACAGCTTCTTCAGGGGGCTGGACAGGCCGTTCTTCGGATACAAGGCCTGGCCGGCAATCGACGTCGCCGAGGAAGAAAATGCCATCCTTGTAAAAGCAGAGGTCCCGGGCTGTAAAGCTGATGACATCGATATATCCGTGCACGGCAACACGTTGACAATCAGCGGGGAAAAGAAGGCCTCTGAGGAGAAAAAGGAAAAAGGATACTACTATATGGAGAGCACCTATGGCAGCTTTAGGCGAGAGCTGAACCTGCCAACCGATGTCGAGCCGGACAAGATAGATGCTGTATGCAAAGATGGTGTGTTGTCCATAACGCTGCCCAAAGCCGAGAAGGCAAAGACCGTGAAGATAAAGGTCAAGGGATAATGGCGAAAAACCGCGTGGTTCTTTAACCCAAAGAAAATGAGTAAAAAGTTTATGCTGGTTGGCGACAGCGGCTTCCATTTTACAACGATTATAAAATGGAAGCCGTTTGTTTTTTGCCTGTTTTTTTAGTGTTTTTGTGTTTTATATAAGCTATGCAGGGTATACCTAAACTCCTTGTGTTAATACTGTTATTTTGATTTTTTATCGGCTCGTCCCATAAAAAGATAAAGTTTTTTTGATTTCCTTGCCGAATAGTAGTAATGGGCGTTTAGCAGTGGCATTTTAGTATTGAAATAGAGGTTTTTATCTTGTGCTAAAAGGGCGTTTTCTGTAGTGAAAAGGGGTTTTTTCGGGGCTGTACTTAAGGGTTGACCATCCTGTTGATTATTTCAAATGGGGACCCGGGGCCGGAGAGAAACAATGAGAACAATAGCGGTTGTTAATCAAAAAGGCGGTTGCGGCAAGACAACGGTATCGATAAATATTACAAGCACACTTGCTTCTACTGGCAAGAGAGTCCTTCTGGTCGATATGGATCCACAGTCGCATTGCGCAGTCGGACTTGCCGTGCCTGAGGAGCAGATTGAGCAGAGCATCTATGATGTGCTGATAAGCAGAAGCAGGAACGAGCCGATAAAGCTGACGGAAATATTATGGCAGATTAGCGATAGATTGGAGCTGGCGCCTGCCAGCATCGACCTGTCTGCATTTGAGCAGCAAATGGCTGGCATTATCGAGCGTGAAGGTTGCCTGCAAAAAGTGCTCAGCGAGGTCGAGGACGATTATGACTATGCAGTAATCGATTGTCCGCCGGCCGTTGGGCTGTTGACCTTCAATGCGTTAAGAGCGGCAACCGACGTTATTGTTCCTGTTGAGACCGGTTACTTTGCACTGCACGGACTCAGCAAGCAGCTTGAAACACTGAGTGTGCTGTGTGAACGATGCGAGCAGCAGGTGAACGTCAGGGTTTTGGCCAGTATGTATGATATAAGGACCAAGTTGGCCAGGGAAATTCTGGGGGAATTGCGGTCCCACTTCGCAGACAAAATGTTCAAAACGGTCATCAATTTTAATACCAAGATTAAAGAGGCCTCCAGTTTTGGTCAACCTATCAACGAGTATGATTCCACCAGCAGGGGGCAGAAGGATTTTCAGGCCCTCGCAGGGGAGGTTATCAGCACGGAGGTTAAACAGCAGCGCCGTCAAATGGTAAATTCTCTGGCGAGCCAGCTCGAGACGATTAGCGCTACCGCTGACGAACTGCTGAAGAC
>CAZBWE010000150.1:0-3632 GCA_964495465.1 uncultured Pirellulales bacterium | reverse complement strand
TGTGCTCTGTGGCTAATTTAGCGTTAAAATAGGTAAGATTTTGGGGGTATTTTTGACCAAAACTGATGGTAGTTGCGCGCAAAAACCCGAATTTTTAAAATTTTTTTATCTCCTTTTCTCATAACAGGTTAATCCTGTCAATCCCGTCCAAAATGCTTCAGTTTTCGTCAAATTCGTGCAGGTTCGCCCAATAGTAGAAGGCCGCTTTTTTGCGTCAAATTCGAAATTCGAATCCGTCAGGGCCGGACCTGGAAGGCATCGAAATCCTAAACAATATCTAATGGCCAAAATCCAAATGACCAAAACAGTTTGCAACATTTGAAATTAGTATTTTGGATTTGTTTAGAAATTAGTGCTTAGAATTTAGAATTTCCGGCGAGATTCTATGCGGAATTGGGTGGTGAATATCCTGGAACTCACCATAAAAGTCAAAATTCTCGACCTTTTAGAAAGGTCGCTCGTCTCGCCGGTCCTTCTCTACCGTCGTTTGCGCTACGGCTACGCCTTTCGCCGGCTGCGTATGACTCAGCCGAGGTATGCAAAGGTGGACCTGGATGATTACGAGCGGCTGCGAAAATACGAATGGTATGCAGCAAAATCAAACAAAGGCTTCTACGCGCGAGGTTGTGTTACAGATAGCAAAACAGCAAAAGCCAGGACCATATACATGCACCAGAAGATTCTCGAAGTTCCGAAGGGGATGGTTGTTGACCATATTAATCACGATAAGATGGATGACAGGAGAGCGAACCTCAGAGCCGCAACGCGTGCCCAGAACATACGCAACAGGAAGAAATTCTCCAATTCAAACGGTTCAAAATATAAAGGAATTTATTTCAGAAAGAAAAGTCGTAAATGGGAGGTTATGATAACGTTCGAGAGAAAGAAAATACATTTGGGCTGTTTCAAAGATGAAATCGACGCAGCAAAGGCCTACGACGCCGCAGCGAAAAAGTATCACGGCGAATTCGCCGTCTTAAATTTCCCATCCTAAACACTATACGCTCTACGCTGTACGCTATACGCTATTGGGCTTTTACCTTAATAATCTTTGACTTAACCATCGCCGTCGGTTAACCTTAGAAAGAATTTTTTGCCACAAAGACGCTAAAAAGAGCAAAGTGCCTAAAAATGGGAATATTAAAAATAAAATATCAAAATGTAAAATTAAGGAAGTCGTCCGGCACTTAAGATTCTATTAAGTGCCGGATTCCACAATTTTGATTCTTAATTTTTGATTTTTGCATTCTCTCTTGAAAAATATAAAGAGATTACTTACATCGTGTTTCGGCCTTGGCCGGCTGCCGCTTTGCCCTGGGACATTTGGCTCATTACCCCCGGCGGTTATCTTCACGCTGATGCTGCACTTCGGCCTGTCAGCTATATCGACGGCAATAGTAATGGCGGTTTTGGCCCTGGCCGGCTCTTTTATTTGTGTGAAATTCGCTCCTTTTGTAATCGAAATTACCGGCAAAATAGACCCTCGGGAAGTCGTTGCTGACGAAATTGCAGGCCAGGCAATAACATTTTTAGCCGTCCTTTTCTCCCCGATAGATACGTTTTCGACAAAACAAATCCTGATGGTCGCGGCGCTCGGATTCTTCTTTTTCAGATTATTTGACGCCGTCAAGCCGTTTCCGGTGCACCAGGCAGAGAGTTTGCCCAAGGGCTGGGGGATTCTTGCCGATGATATATTAGCTGGTGTTTATGCAGCCATTGCTCTTCTGCTCTGCATCCGACTATGGTTTAGTCCGCCTGCTTTTTAGCCACGAAGACACGAAGTCACAAAGAAATTATGAGTTAAAAAACTTAGTGTCTTAGTGCCCTGGTGGCAAAAAATGGAAGACAGAAATGGCAAAAGAATATTCCGTTGAAGTTTGCAAAATGCTGGAGGGGAAATTCCGGTCCGCTCAACTGCATCGGCCGATGCGTGTTACACGTTACGATGCCGGCACAGAGCTAACTTTTAATGTCACTGGGATTGAGCGGGCAAATAAGGCCCAGGTAAAATTATCGATAGAGAAATTCGTCGGCGGCGGATTTGCAGGCCAGGTCTATAAAGTAAAAGTATTGGAGATTGAAGCCGACAAAGGGGTAATTGCAGGACTCGATGCGGGCAGAGTTTACGCGATGAAGATACTCATCCCGCCCTCGAATTTTTCCCGCCTGTTCCGCAATGCCCTCTATTGGCTCGGCTTTCAAGGGGCATTTCAATTGCAGGTCAATCCCACCGCTGCCCGGGCCGGGGCACTCTGGCAGAAATTTATCCGCAGGGCCGCCAAAATCCAATTCGGCGACGAAAATTCGGTCGTGGATATTTACGCAACCTTCATAGATGAAAATCTCGGAAGCTGCGGCGAGCTGAGCGAGTGGATTGACGGGCGAACGTGGCGGCTGGAAGTTGATGAGCATCTGGATATGCTGAAACGATGGATTCGCTGCAGGCCCATCGAAGAGCCAAAACTTGGCTCGCCTGAATACCGGGCAAAGCGGGAATTTATGGCTGATTTTGTCAAGCTGCTGCACGATATGGGGGCCTACGAATTCGCCCGACAGTATGAATGGTCAACCTGCAAGAGTCAGCCGAACTGCCTGAAACGACAAGGCACAGATGATAATCCGTCCGGCGGCTTGGTAGCGGTTGATTTCAGGGCGGGCCTGGCGCTGCTTCCGTTTTTGCCGATGAGTCCGGGTGATTTCAAGCTGATAGCCAAAGGGATTAATCGCGGCTCGCTGGTCCAGTTCGACCGCGGCAGTATCAGCAAACTGGAGGCCTTCATACAAGCGCACAGTGACGAGTTCGCTGATATGAGCGAAATGCTGGAGGAGTTAAAAGCAGATGAAAAGCTGTATCGCAATTCGCTCCCGGATGTTACTCACAACCATATCCGCCTGTTCTACAGCCGAAAACTTTGGTCAACGATTTTTGATAGTGCGGTAACCGGCTGGAAGGTGCGAAATCTTATCGATGAAAGACACGAACAGAAAGTTCGCAGCAGCGGTTTTCAGACAATATTGTTTCTGATGGTCGGGGCAATACCGTTTTTAGGTGCTTTAATAAGGCGGATTTGGGGCAGAGTTGATTGGCGAAGGCACTACAAAGGTATGTTGACCAGCGTCGATTACCTTAGGCGGTCAATCCGGGCGAGGATGGCCGAGAAAGTCATCGCCTGGCACAGAGCAGGCAGGGTCGGCCCACAGCGGGCAATGAAATTGCAGGAACAATTCCGGCTGTTCCTATTACACCTGCCTTTATCGATTTTGCCGACGGGGCTGCACAGATTCCTGACCGATTGGGCCTTCTTCAAAGATAAGCTTTACTACATTTTTGTTTGGCCGATAAAGCTTTATTTCAGCGTTTCACTCCGTGAGCAATGGCTGCGGGATATGGTTAGCGAGGGCAAAAGCAAGCACATCCTGACCGTTCAGGACGCAAATACGATTCTTTCTCAACTGAATGAGCCATACATCCAGCGGTATCTGCTTAGCCTTGTTGTGCACCTTTTGACGCTGCCAATCACTCAGATTGTCTCGCTCATTTTAGCTGGTATATATTATCGAAAGACCGGCGACGAAGTCGGGGCAGGTGGAATACTCGTATTGTTTCAGGTAACACCGATTTCTCCGGGTTC
>CAZBWE010000149.1:0-3808 GCA_964495465.1 uncultured Pirellulales bacterium | reverse complement strand
CGGAAGTGAGCGGCCAGTTCATAGGCGCGGTTCGCCTGCGAGGTGAAGGCGGTAATGCCCACCAGGTCCGGCCGAGGCATCGCCTGATAGTCCGGCACGCCGAGGTTCTCGTCCACTATCGTGATTTCCCACTCCGGCGGGGTCAGGCCCGCCAGAACCATAAGACTCAGTGGCTTCCACACGCGGTAACGGTTCCAGCAGCTCTCCTTGATTTTGACGACGCTCACAAGCAGATTTGACGGATTTATCAGATATAGTCGCATGGCGTTTTTCACTAATGGCTATGGATTCGCTTTTCTCATTCTTTTACTCACTGCTGCCTGACATTATTGGAGACAGTACCGTTTTCTGTGGACTATACCCACCCATTAATAGGTGGCTGTCTCTATTATTCACAATTTTAGCTGTAGCCGGAGGGTTTTGTCAAGGGATACCAACTATATTATAATTTCTAAATCCTAAATCCTAAACAAACTCGAAATTCTAATTTCAAATGTTCAAAACGTTTTGAAAATCAAGCAGGCACAAGATACAAATTGAAAATAAGCGGTGATTGTGGTAAAAAGAGAAGACAGAAGTCAGAGGATAGAAGACAGAGGTTAGAATACGTCAGAAAAGACGGGTAACGGATAAGTTCAAATCCAGGATAAGTTTCTATGGCGGTTCAGTTTATATTAGGCAGAAGCGGGACAGGCAAGACCGGCTATTGCATAAAGGCAATCGTCGATGCATTGCTTGCCCCCGAACGCAATTATCGGGGGCTGGAGCAAGGCAGCGAACAGCCGCTGATTCTGCTTGTTCCCGAGCAGGCCACCTACCAGGCAGAGCGTGCAATCCTGGCCGATGAAAGAATAAACGGCTACAACAAGCTCATGGTGCTTTCGTTTGACCGTCTGCAATTCTGGGTGTCAGGTAAGAACACTGCCAGGCCGGCCCTTTCACAGCTCGGCCGGCAAATGATAATCCATAAAATATTAAGAGACAATAAAAGCAAATTGAAAATCTTCGACTCATCAGCAACTCGGCTGGGTCTGAGCCGGCAAATCGCACAAACTGTTGCTGAGCTGCACCGGTATGCCAAAACGCCGGAAGATATTGACCAGCTGCTCAGCGAATTACAAAAAGACAAGCAAGTACCACGGCCATCTTGGCCGTGGTATCACGGGCTGGAAGCCCGTGATACGTTAGCCGCCCTGAAATTTGCCGACATCGGCTTGATTTTCAAAGAATACCTGAGTCTCATCGAGGGCAATTTTCTCGACCCCGATTTACAATTGACGCGGGCCTGCGGCGAAGTGGCAAAAACAGATTTTGTTAAAGATGCAAAATTGTGGGTTGACGGCTTTGCCGGTTTCACTGCCGGCGAACTTGCGATTCTCACTGAAATGTTAAGAACAGTCAAAGATGCCCAAATTGCACTTTGTCTGGACCCGACTGAGATTGACTTGATAAATCCTGATGCTCAAAACACCGACCCCACCGGCTTATTTAATCCGACACAGAGCACATACACACAACTCATCGACAACATTAAAAAATGCAAACTGCATTTAGCCAAACCAATAATTCTTAACAAGCCGATTAGATTCTCTTCTTCGCCGCAGCTCGCTCACATCGAACAAAACATATTCAAAACACCAGCGGCAAAAATCTCGGCTGGAAATAATATTCATATCGTATCAGCACAGAATCGTCGCTCTGAAGTGCAATTTATAGCAAGACGAATATTGCAATTAGTCAGAGAAAAAGATTATAGATATCGCGATATCGCCGTTATTGCATCAGACATTAATAGTTACGAGCACTACATAAGGGCTTACTTTGACGATTATAACATACCGTTCTTTATCGACAAGCGGAAGCCATTGAACCAGCATCCGGTCGTCCAGCTTATCAATTCCGCACTACAGGTGGTTACCGGCGGCTTCTCTCACCATGATATATTCACCTGTCTTAAAACAGACCTGGTTCCGGTAGAACGTCGCGACGTTGACCTCTTGGAAAATTACTGTCTTGCTTACGGCATCGGCAGCAATGACTGGCAAAGCGATGACCAGTGGCGTTATGCGGCAGATAACGAGCAGGAATTTGATGAAGAACAAATAAACCACATCCGACAAAAAGCCATAAGTGCAATTCTTAAACTTCGGAATTCACTATGCCCGCCGGATAATCCGTCAAAAAAAATCACGGCTGAGCAGTTCACCGGTATTATTCGTTCTTTTCTGGACGATTCGCAGGTTAATCATACCCTTGGAAAATGGATTGAAGAAGCAAATGAGAATGGTAATTACACAGCCGTCGATGAGCATCGGCAGTTCTGCGAAAAGCTGATGAACATATTCGAAGAGCTTGTCGAGGTTTTCAACACGCAGGAGATGACCTGTCAGGATTATATTGCTATTATAAGCTCTGCTTTTTCGCAGTTGACAATGGCGTTTATACCGCCGAAGCTGGATGAGGTTCTTGTCGGCTCAATCGAACGCAGCAGACACCCAGATTTAAAGGCGGCCTTTTTAATCGGCGCAACACAAAGGGAGTTTCCCGCCCCGGTAACATTCGACACCATATTATCGGAAAACGACCGCAGTGCAGTAGAGTCAGCTGGCTTTCAATTGTCTCCATCTGTAAATTCCGCTCTTGCCGAGCGTCAGTATCTGGCCTACATAGCATTCACACGTCCTTCGGAACTGCTGTATGTTACATATCCCATTATGGATGAAAAAGGCAGTGCCAATGTCCACTCACAATTTATAGATAACCTGCTGTCGCTGTTTGATAACCTTGATGAAGAAACGATTCAGGCCGAAACAGAGCACATCTATAATAAAAATGAACTGACTGAGTTTCTGTGCAGACGACTTGGTAAAGACGTCCTGCCAACCAAAAGCAGCGACAGGGGAAAAACCGGCGAATTACTATGTGAAATCTCTTCGGATGAAGAGCTTGGTGAGCTCGGAGAGATTGTCTCTACTGCGATAAATTACGACAATCGGGCACACTTGGATAACGCTTTGGTCAGGGAGCTTTTCAGCAAACAAATTAGAAGCTCGGCAACGAGACTCAGCACGTTCGCTGACTGTCCTTATAAATACTACGCTCGATACATATTAGAGCTGAAGGAGCGAAAAGAGTTCAAATTCGAACCGCTTGACCTCGGTAATTTTTATCATCGTATATTGGATTTACTGTTAAAACAAATTAAATCAGAAAAAAAGAGTATCGAAACAATTGAAGATAAAGAGCTGATAGAACTATTGAGGGGAAAAATAACATATCTGATTCAGACAAATTCTTTTATATCGAACTTTTCAAGGCATAGCGAACATAACGCATATATAATCCGATCCGCACAGGAACACCTCGAAGAATTTGTGCCTGCCCTTGCTCAAATGGTTCGAGCAGGGGACTTCAGGCCTGCAATGTCGGAAGTCGGCTTCGGGCAGATAAAAGATTCATCCGAGACCATTGGTGAGTATGAATTTGAAATATCAAAAGACCATAAGCTGTCTTTGGACGGCAAAATTGACCGGATTGATATTGCCAATATAGAGGACAAACAGCTCGCAATTGTTTTTGACTATAAGCGCAAGGAAACATTGTTTAGCTGGTCTAAGCTCTACTACGGGTTGGATATGCAACTGCCAATTTATTTGCTGGCTGTTACGAATGCAAAAGATTCGAAGGTCAAAGAGGCCGTCGGTGCGTTCTATATTCCGGTCGAAGTGCCGGCTAAGCAAGCAGCGTTGGACAAACTATCAGAAAAAACTAATATCTTCGGTTATAAAGCGAAAGGCATTTTCAATGG
>CAZBWE010000148.1:0-3812 GCA_964495465.1 uncultured Pirellulales bacterium | reverse complement strand
AGCCATTGATAATCTGATTGTTTTTTGAGATTTTTGAGCTCCATCTTGTGCTCCCGTAAAATGGTAACTGGTAGGCGGTAATTAGTAACTATTTAACCAATAACCATTTAACAATTCAATCCGTATTTACACGTCCACAACGCATTGAGCTATCCAGGTTCCGCTTTCATCTTGCCGGACGCTCAGTTCTGTGTATGTGGCGCCCTTGACCTCAACCGTGGGCTGATGTTTTTGGATATCTATTTTTTGTCCCCAGGCTACGGCATTTAGTGTATTTTTATCGAGTTGGACCTCAAAGCTGCTGAACAACATTTTACGTGTGTCCATTTCATAAAGCAAGCCATTAAGCCAGTCGAGCAGTAAAAGTTCATCGTCAGGGGCCTGGCAGGTTATTTCCACTTTTTTTTCGGGTTCAACTTTATTGATATTTGTAATGACAGCAGTTAATGCCAGAGCTGCCTGTTCAAAGGCCTGTTCCTTTGTTGGGCCCAGGCCGCGTATGCCTATATCGGCCTGATGTGGAAAATGCTCCCATTTTGTTTTTTTCATTTTGTCCGGCCTGTTAAAATGCCGCCTTGTGGAACTGGGCCCGCAAGGATTTGAACCTTGGACCAATGGATTATGAGTCCACTGCTCTACCGCTGAGCTACGGGCCCGTGAAATTCTTTAAATCCTTTTTAAGATAACAGTTTCCCCCTTTGTTTGTCAAAAGTTTTCTTGTATGAATCTAACAGCGTTGTTGAAGATTGTCATTCCGTCGGCATCTTCTTTTGTTTTTAAGCGTGTCCAGTGCGGGTGCTGAGTTAACCGGATATGCCTTTCCGGGTGCGGCATAAGTCCTAATACCCGGCCGGTAGAATCCGTCAGGCCGGCTATAGAATCAATCGAGCCGTTTGGGTTAATCGGATAATCACCTTCGTTTCCATTTGCATCGACGTACTTAAAGGCAATATGACCTTCGGACTTCAGCTTTTCCGGGGTGTTTTTGTCTTTGGTAACTACTTTGCCCTCACCGTGTGCTATGGGCAGATAAATTTGTCTGCCCGGCATGATGAAAACGCACTTGTCGGTTTGTGGAGCCAGATACACCCATCTATCCTCGAATTTACCACTGTCATTGTAAGTTATCGTAACTGATTGATTTATCTCTGTGTCCTCTGTGGCTGGTTTTTTATTACTGCCCGGAAGAATTCCTGCCTTGACCAGCACCTGAAAACCGTTGCAGATTCCAAGAACCAGTTTGCCTTCGTCGATAAATTTTTGTATCGGCTCATATAAATGATGAATGATTTGATTGGCCAGAATTTTGCCGGCAGCCACATCGTCACCATAGCTGAAGCCGCCGGGGACAACAAGGATATAGTATTTGTCGAGAAGTTTTGTGTCCTCGATGAGCTTATTTATATGCACACGCTCGGCTTTTGCCCCCGCCAGCTCGAGTGCATACTCGGTTTCCATATCGCAATTTATCCCCGCTGCTCGCAGCACTGTAGCATTTACTTTTACCATATTTAACTCTTTACCAATCGAGCGGTTTTAGCCAGGCCTGTTTTAACGAATCAATATCGGCTTCGATAACTTTTCTGCCGTCCTCTGCTTTTATAACAAATATTTTTTCTTTTATTACCTTTCCGATTTGTCCAAACGGTGAGTTTAGCATCAGCTTTGCAAAGGCATTGTAATTATCCGGTTCGACTTCCACGATATAACGTGAGTTTGATTCGCTGAATAGTTGTGTATCTATCCGGCGGCAGTCTTCACTTTTCGCAAGACCCTGCAAGTCTGCTTCTATGCCGAGTCCGCCTGCAGAGGCCATCTCCGCAAGCGCAACGGCTAATCCTCCCTCGGAGCAATCGTGGCAGCTGACTATAAGGCCTTTATCTATTGCGGTTGAGACTTTTTCAGCAATTTTGGGAGCAGTTTCAAGGTCAACTTTTGGCACATTAGCCCCCAGGTAGCCGTTGATTTTGTAATAGTGTGAGCCGCCCAGTTCATTTTTGGTTTCACCCACTACAAAGAGGAAGTTGCCCGCTTTCTTAGCGTCCATTGTTACGCATTTATTGATGTCATCAACCGTCGATATTGCACTTATCAAAAGTGTCGATGGTATGGAGATTTTTCTGCCGTCTTCGCAGGAGAATTCGTTGTTTAGCGAATCTTTGCCTGATATAAACGGTGCTTCAAAGCCAATTGCGCCATCATAGCAGGCCTGAGCCGCTCGCACTAACGTTCCGAATGTCTCGGGCTTCGTGCAATTGCCCCAGCAGAAGTTATCCAGAAGGGCAATTCTGTCAGGGCGTCCGCCCACGCAAATCAGGTTCCTTATTGCCTCATCTATGCCGGCCAGGGCCATCCAGTATGGGTCTATGTCACCATAAAGCGGATTCATCCCACAGCTTATAGTGAGTCCTTTGTCAGAATCATATTTGGGCTTTATCACCGCTGCATCGCTTGGACCGTCATTTTCTATTCCCGTCAATGGCTTCACGACAGAAGACCCCTGGACTTCGTGGTCGTATTGGCGGATTACCCACTCTTTGCTGGCAATGTTATAAGACGACAAAATTTGTAACAGGTCTTCGTTGAAATTGTCTTTTTCAGCTATGTTCGGCTCGGCAAGTTCCGGCTTTTTCCAGACCGCATTGCGGGAATATTTGGGAACACCGTCGTGCAGAAAGTCCATATCGAGTTCACCCACTTGCTGGCCGTTATATCGCAGCCGCAGCTTTTTATCGTCGGTGAATTTACCTATTACTGTTGACTCAACATTTTCGTCATCAAATATTTTCTTTATTGCATTTAAGTTTTCCGGCTTGACGGCTATGACCATTCTTTCCTGCGCTTCGCTAATCCAGATTTCGGAGTAGTTAAGGCCGGCATATTTTAAGGGTGCTTTTTCCAGGTCAACCTCTGCTCCGAGCTCTTTGCCCATTTCTCCGACAGCGCTACTTAATCCGCCGGCCCCGCAGTCGGTAATCGCCTCATACAGACCGGCTTCGTTTGCCTGAATCAAAACATCGAGCATTTTCTTTTCCACTATTGGATTGCCGATTTGCACAGCGTGGGAAAAGATAGTTTCATACTCGTGGGTTATTTCACCGCTTGAAAAGGTTGCCCCGTGGATTCCATCTCTGCCTGTTCGTCCACCGACCACAATAATCAGATTGCCGCTTTGTGGATTTTTGAAGCACTTATTTTTATCAATCAAGCCGATATTACCACAATACACAAGGGGATTACCCAGGTATCTTTCGTCGAAATATATTGCGCCGTTGACAGTTGGTATTCCCATCCTGTTTCCGTAATCGCGGACGCCGGCCACGACGCCTTTCATAATTCTTCTCGGATGCAACACTCCTTTGGGAATATCCTCTAATTTTTTATCCGGCGGTCCGAAACAAAATATGTCTGTATTGGCGATGGGTCGTGAACCAAGGCCGGTGCCCATCGGGTCGCGTATTACGCCGCCAATACCTGTAGCTGAGCCGCCATAAGGGTCGAGGGCAGATGGGCGGTTGTGGGTCTCGACCTTGAAGCATATCGCCGAATCCTCATCGAATTCCACCACGCCGGCATTGTCGGCGAAGACGGATATACACCATTCTTTATTAAGCTCTTTAGTGGCCTTGAAGATGGTATCTTTTAGCAGATTGTCAAAGTGTATGTGTTGTAGCACGGCCATCTTGGCCGTGTCTTCACGGGCCGGATGCCCGTGCCACAGTTCCATATCCACAGAGCTTTTGAGCGTTTTATGAACGCAGTGCTCACTCCAGGTCTGGGCAAGCGTTTCCAGTTCTACATCTGTTGGTTCT
>CAZBWE010000147.1:0-3818 GCA_964495465.1 uncultured Pirellulales bacterium | reverse complement strand
ACTAAAGCTATGTTCTTTATTTGACGATACTTATGTTATAATAGGACATCCAGCCGAATATGCATATCCGACTGTTGAAAAAGGAATATACAAAAAAGTTGGATATAAGGGGGTTGTGTTCGCATTTTTTTCGCAGCCGACGGGGACGGAGTCTGCTAAAATTGAGTAACAATTAATGATAATGGACTAATAATAGCCCTTTTGTAGAAGGGGTGGTACTCTTAAAGGAAAACAGTGAAAGCACTTATTACCGGCGGGGCAGGATTTATTGGTTCTCATCTGGCAGAACGTCTGCTTGCCGATGGCAACAAGGTCTGTGTTGTTGACAACCTCAGCACCGGCAGTATAAAAAACATCGAAGCCATTAAATCAAATCCCGGATTCGATTTTGTTGAAGGTGACATTCGTGATGTCAGTTTGATGGAGACCCTTGCAGAACGAAGTGACGTCGTTTTTCATCTGGCGGCGGCCGTCGGTGTGCAACTCATAGCGGACAGGCCTGTTCATACGATAGAGACAAACATTAGCGGCACTGTGGTGGTGCTGGAAGCGTGTAACAAGTTCGGCAGAAAAATACTGATTGCTTCAAGCAGCGAAATTTACGGAAAAAGTGAGTCGGTTCCTTTTCACGAAGAAGATGATATTGTGCTCGGCTGCACAAGTTATTCGCGGTGGTCTTACGCCTGCAGTAAGGCGATAGACGAATTTTTGGGTCTGGCATTCTATCAACAGTACGGTCTTAATGTTATAATAGGCAGGTTTTTTAATACGATTGGGCCGAGGCAGACAGGTCGATATGGAATGGTAGTGCCTCGGTTTGTCCAATGGGCGCTAAAAAATGAGTCGATTTTGATATACGGCACGGGTAAACAGAGGCGGTGTTTTTGTTATGTGGGTGACCTCGTCGATGCTATTGTCAAATTGATGGATTGCGAAGAAGCAGCAGGAAAAGTATATAACATCGGTTCGGCCGAAGAGATTTCTATTGAAGAGCTTGCTGATAAAGTTATTGAAATGACGGACAGTTCAAGTAAAAAGGAATTTGTTCCCTACGAGATAGCTTATGGAAGAGCTATTGAAGATATGATGCGTCGTGTGCCGGGACTGGAGCGAATAAGAAATGTAATCGACTGGCAGCCCAAAACAAGACTTGCTGAAACGCTGCAGGTGATTATAGATAACGAAAAACACATACAATTGGCGCAAGGGTAAAAGACCATGAGCGCCTAATTACCCACGACACTTGCCGCCTGAACTATGATATATTTTGTGATTTTGTGAATTAGTTTTTATTTTTTTCATAGGAAGATGGAGTATTATGACAAAGGCAATAGTTACCGGTATCACGGGACAGGATGGTTCGTATCTTGTAGAGCTTCTGCTGACAAAAGGTTATGATGTCTGGGGTATAATCCGGCGAAGCTCGTCGTTTCACACGGGCAGGATTGACCATTTATACAAAGACCCACACGAGCATCCTCGCCTTAGACTTGTTTACGGTGATTTGACCGACGGCGGAAGTCTGTCAACAATTCTGAATGAGATTGAACCAGATGAGGTTTACAACCTTGGGGCGCAAAGTCATGTTCGCGTAAGCTTTGATACACCCATATATACGGTCAACGTAGATGCACTTGGGACGCTTCGGCTGCTTGAGGCAACTCGTTCTATGGAAAAACCGGCCAAATTTTACCAGGCATCCAGCAGTGAGATGTATGGCAAAGTAGTCGAGACGCCACAGACGGAGAAGACACCTTTTTATCCTCGAAGCCCCTATGGTTGTGCCAAGGTATACAGTTTCTGGCAGACGGTGAATTATAGGGAAGCATACGGTATGTTTGCGTGCAACGGAATTTTGTTCAATCACGAATCACCAAGGCGGGGTGAGACGTTTGTTACCAGGAAAATCACACGGGCTGCGACCCGGATTAAACTCGGCCTGCAGGACAAGCTTTATCTGGGTAATCTCGATGCAAAGCGAGACTGGGGGTATGCAGGTGATTATGTGGTTACTATGTGGCTTATGCTTCAGCAGGACAGGCCTGATGATTACGTAGTTGCGAGCGGAGAGACACACTCGGTGCGTGAGTTTTTGGATGAGGTTTTCGGGTATCTTGAGTTGGACTGGCACAAGTATGTTGAGATAGACCCTCGCTATTTCAGGCCAACCGAAGTAGATTTTTTGCAGGGGGATGCGGGCAAGGCAAGAAAGGTTCTTAAATGGGAGCCAAAGGTGACTTTCAAAGAGCTTGCGAGAATGATGGCCGATGCGGATATGAAAATCGCTGAGCGAGAAAAACTTATTCAAGAACATAGCAAATAGGAATAGAAAATTACGGTGAGCGGTTTTTTTGAGGACAGACGTGTTGTTGTTACAGGTGGCGCCGGTTTTCTCGGCGGCTTTGTTACTGAAGGGCTGCAAAAGCGAGGATGCAGGAACATTCTCGTGCCGAAGATTGAAGATTATGACCTCGTAAGCATAAAAGACATTATCAGGATGTATGAGGATATGAGGCCGGATGTTGTTGTTCACCTTGCGGCGGTTGTCGGCGGCATCGGTGCCAACCGCGAACATCCAGGCGAATTTTTCTATAAGAACTTAATGATGGGTGTTCAATTGATAGAGCAAGGCAGGATTCGCAATATCGAGAAGTTCGTAGCAATCGGCACGATTTGCGCATATCCAAAGTTTACACCAGTGCCTTTTAAGGAAAAGGACCTCTGGAACGGATATCCGGAGGAGACCAATGCTCCATACGGGCTGGCAAAGAAGATGCTGCTGGTCCAGTCACAGGCATACCGAACCGAATACGGTTTTAATTCTATATTTTTATTGCCTGTCAATCTTTACGGGCCTGGAGATAACTTTCACCCGGCTACAAGTCATGTCATACCCGCCTTGATAAAGAAATGCGTTGACGCAGTTGATAGCGGCATCAATCATATCGACTGCTGGGGGACGGGGAATGTGTCAAGGGAGTTTATATATGTTGCCGATGCTGCAGAAGGAATCTTGTTGGCTACTGAATATTACAATGACCCCGGCCCGGTCAACATTGGAACAGGATTTGAGATAACCATAAAAGAACTGGCGGAGAAAATTGCCAAACTGACCGGTTTTAAGGGTGATATTTGCTGGGACAGTTCCAAGCCGGACGGCCAGCCGAGGCGATGTCTTGATACTTCAAGAGCGAGAAAGTTTTTTGGCTTTGAAGCAAAAACGTCTTTTGACGAAGGCCTAAAAGCAACCATAGATTGGTACAAAGCAAACCGCAGAGGGGTTTTATGATGATTAGATGGTGATAAAGGGCAGCACCAGTAGTTATTGATAAAGTGTGAAGCGTGCAGAACAATTTGCCGATGTGATAGATATCATGAGTGAATTTCCCAGCAATACTGCAATGTTGGTACTGCAAGATTATCGGTGCTGAGAGCACAGGGACATTCTCTGCGTTCTCGGTTGTTTTTCATAAGAGTTTATGAACCTTAAGATAAGAATAATTTTGTTTTTTTGCTTGGTGAACTGGCTAATTTATCCCATTGCCTTTGCTGAAGAGGAAATGCCAGGTAATTTCACAAATCCTGCTGCTGTAAAAGAGGTCTTAAGCGGCAAACGCACGGTAGCTAATGCTGCGTGGTGGGGCTTTAACCAGGAAGATTCAACAGATGCTTTACAGGGAGCAATCAATTCCGGGGCAAGCAAGGTAATAGTCCCTTATACAGGTAGTGCCTGGATTGTTCGGCCTATAAACCTCGTGAGTAATCTTGAGTTAATTTTTGAGCCGGGCGTGGTTGTTATCGCAAAGAAAGGAGAATTT
>CAZBWE010000146.1:2084-3915 GCA_964495465.1 uncultured Pirellulales bacterium | reverse complement strand
GGCGCAATAATACCTCTACACAAAAATCTCATATAGTCCAGCCACAAAGTCTCGAAGTCACAAATAGTTTAATAGTGCCTAAAATGAGCTAAAGTGAGCTAAAGTGGAAAATATTCCAAAACTTTAGGCACTTTACACTTTAGACACTTTACACTTTTCAGAGTCTTAGTGGTTAAAATAAATAATTCGTGGCAATTTGGCCCTATTTAGGGCATAATTTATTAACTAAAAGTGTCTAAAATGAACTAAAGTGAGCTAAAGTGACTAAAGTGAAAAATAATCCGCAACTTTAGGCACTTCACACTTTAGGCACTTTACACTTATCAGTGCCTTTGTGGCATAAAAATACAGGAGAAACGAAGATGTCTAAAGAAAAGGTAATGATTTTTGATACGACGTTACGCGATGGCGAGCAGGCGGCAGGCAGCCGATTAGGGTCTCGTGAGAAGCTCGAGATTGCCCGCCAATTAGCCCGGCTGAAGGTTGATATTATCGAAGCTGGTTTCCCTGCTTCCTCGCCCGAGGACTTTGAGGCGGTCCGCTTGATATCGGAGCAGCTCGAAGGCCCGATTATTTGCGGCCTGACCCGCGCTAGGGCGGACGATATCGAGATATGCACCAAGGCCCTTGCCAAGGCGAAGCGCTGCCGTATTCATACCGGCATCGGCGTCTCGGATATTCACATTGAGGGCAAGTTCGCAGATGATAAATACGGCAAGACGATGGGCGAAAAGAAGGCCAATATAATCGAAATGGCCGTCAAGGCCGTCCGGCAGGCGGCGGAATTCACGAAGGACGTGGAATTTTACGCTGAGGACTCCGGCAGGGCCGACAGGAAGTATCTTTACGAGATACTCGAAGCCGTGATTGAGACCGGGGCTACCGTTGTCAATATTCCCGATACTACCGGTTATGCTATGCCGCAGCAGTGGGGAGCGCTAATCAGCGATATCCGGGCAAACGTCCCGAACATCGCCAAAGCCACAATCAGCGTTCACTGCCACGATGACCTCGGCCTGGCCGTGGCCAATTCCCTCGCCGGCGTCAAAAATGGAGCCCGACAGGTCGAGGCTACGATTAACGGTATTGGTGAACGGGCTGGTAACGCCGCGATGGAAGAGGTGGTTATGGCGATTCATACCCGCAGGGATTTCTTCGACGAGGTAGAGACGGGTATCAATACCCGCGAGTTCTATCGAACCAGCAGAATGGTGGCTGATATGTTGGGAATGCCTGTGCCTGCAAATAAGGCGATTGTCGGCCACAACGCTTTTGCGCATAGCTCCGGCATCCATGTGGATGGATTTCTGAAGAAGCGCGAGACATACGAGATTATGCGGCCTGAAACTATCGGCCTGGCGGAAAGTCGTGTTGTGCTGACTGCAAGGACTGGCCGGCATGGCCTTGTCCATCGGCTCGAAGAGATGGGATATACATTGACCAAAGACGAGATTGAGAAGGCGTATGAGCGATTTTTAGCTATTGCCGACAAGAAAAAAGAGGTCTTCGATGAGGATTTGGCGGCGATAATCAGCGATGAGATTCATGTCATAGAGCGGACCTATGAGCTGCAGTATCTGCACGTTGCCAGCGGGACGGGGACGCTGCCGACGGCGAGTGTTAAGATAAAGACCGGCGACGAAGTCAGACAGGCCGCCGCCTGCGGTGACGGCCCGGTTGACGCGGCATACGAGGCCATACGAGAAGCCACCGGCCAATCACCGAAACTGGAGAACTATACGATAAGGGCACTGACCGGCGGTAAGGAAGCGCTCGGCGAAGCAACTGTCAAGATTGGAGACGACCGCCGAAGCTATGTCGGACGCGGCAT
>CAZBWE010000146.1:0-1984 GCA_964495465.1 uncultured Pirellulales bacterium | reverse complement strand
GACGGATGACAGACGAAGGAAGAAGGACGAAGGATGAGAAGTGAAAATTTGAAATTCAAAACATAAAGGTATATCAGTATGAGTATGACCCTCCGTCGCCCTTCGTGCTATGGAGGGCAGGCGATATAAGATTAAGGATAAACGTTATGAGTATGACTATAACAGAGAAGATACTGGCAAAAGCAGCGGGAAAAGGCAAAGTTCGGGCGGGTGAGCTGGTCGATGCGAGGGTTGACATCGTTATGTGTCACGATGTTACGACGCCTGCGGCAATATCTATGCTTGTAGAAAAGGATATCGATAAGGTGTTCGACCGGGAAAAAATAGTCGTAACGCCCGACCATTTTCAGCCGGCAAAAGATATCAAAAGCGCCAGTCTGCATAAACGACTTGATGAGTGGGCAAGGCGGCACAATATAAAATACTACTACAAGCTCGGAAGGGCGGGAGTCTGCCATGCGCTGCTGCCGGAGCAGGGACATATCCGGCCTGGTGAAGTTATAGTCGGGCCTGACTCGCATACGTGCACGTACGGCGCATTTGCGGCGTTCAGCACGGGCATCGGCTCGACCGATGCGGCGGCGGCGATAGCGACAGGGCGGTTGTGGTTCAAGGTTCCTGCGTCGATAAAAATAGTCCTCAACGGCGCGCTTGGCCCCGGGATTTATAGTAAAGATGTTATCCTTGCCGTGATTGCAAGGATTGGTGTTGATGGTGCGCTCTATAAGGCGATGGAATTTGTCGGGCCGGCACTGGCTGAGATGTCGATGGAAGCAAGAATGACTATAACGAATATGGCTATCGAGGCCGGCGCGAAAAACGGGATAATGGCCTTCGATGATGTTACGAAGCAGTATCTCGATGAACACCTGAAAGAACAGAAGTATTATACTGTTTATGAGTCCGACGCTGATGCCGAATACGTTGCGACCGAGGAGTTTGACTGCTCAAAAATTGAGCCGATGGTGGCTCTGCCACATCTGCCGAGCGGCGGTGTCCCTATTGCCGAATGTGCAGGTAAAAAGATGGACCAGGCGTATATCGGAAGCTGCACGAATGGAAGAATCGAGGACCTGCGAATCGCAGCCAATATTATGAAGGGAAAACAGGTTGCAATTCGCACAATCGTTGTGCCTGCAACGCCTGTAATCTGGAAACAGGCGAAAGACGAGGGGCTGTTCGATATATTCTACGACGCTGGGTGCGTAATTGCAGCGCCGACCTGTGGGGCGTGCTTAGGCGGATTTATGGGGATACTGGCTGAAGGTGAGAAGTGCGTCAGCACAACAAACAGGAACTTTGTCGGCAGGATGGGACATCCGAAAAGCGAAGTTTATCTTTCCAGTCCAGCGACGGCGGCAGCAAGTGCGGTCGAAGGAAAGCTGATGGACCCAAGGAGATACTCTTGAGAAATCCTAATATCTAAATCCTAAATTCTAAACAAATACAAAGGACCAAAATACAAAATTCAAAACAATGTGATTTTTGGCCGAAGCTCTTAAGCTTGCTGAGTGTATCAGGATTAAATACAATGGAAATAAAAGAGAAATCTTATTGAGAAATCCTAATATCTAAATCCTAAATTCTAAACAAATACAAAGGACCAAAATACAAAATTCAAAACGGATTTGTTCACGGCTTGTTGTTCATCGATTTAATTTTGGGTTTTGGCATATGGAATTAAGGTAATATACGGTTCGAAGGATTACGTTATGAAAGATTTTTTTCTTATTCTAACAGGCGCGGTGTGCTCGGCTTTGGGTGGCTGGTTGCCTAGCAATTTGGTACCAAGCTAAAAAAACTCGACAGATAAGGATGGAAGAAAAAGCGGCAGAAGTACAATTTGAAGCTCGGCGGAAGGCGTTAGTATTGATTAGGCAGTTGAGAACATTTTTGACAAAGAGAGAACATGATAATGCACGTAACTTCTTCTGTGATAATGGTTGTTGGTTTTCAGATAATTGGATGTTTCTGCCGGATAAAT
>CAZBWE010000145.1:0-3932 GCA_964495465.1 uncultured Pirellulales bacterium | reverse complement strand
CCAGGACGGCCAGGCCGTCGTCTTTCAGCAGGACTTTTTTTACCGCCTTTTCATCGTATTGTATTTGCTCGTCAGGGATAAAAAGAAACCTGCTTTTGCTTTCGATATCAGCCAAGGTCCTCGCACCCTCGCAAAGTTCTAAAATCCTCTCAAGCTGTTTATCGTCTGCCTTAATGACGGGGGATTCAATGACTTTCAGGTAATCCTTAAAATGAGCAAGGAGTTTTTCTTTACCAGCCAGCTTGATGTGTTCGGTGTTAAAGGCGATAAGTTTCTGGCGGTCGAACAAACTGTTGGACTTTGTCAGACGAGAAATATCAAAGCGGTCAATTAGCTCATTGACGGACATAATTTCACGTTTTTCTCCGGTGCTCCAGCCCAATAGCGCAAGGAAGTTCACCATTGTCTCAGGCAGATAGCCGCTTTTGAAGAAATCAACGATATTGATTTCCGGCAGCTGCACGCCGAGATATTTTGCCATTGCATCCACGCTTGGCATATCGGGCACGGTTTTACCTTTGATAAAAGATTCGAGCTCGTCTGCACTTAGATTTCCTGCTTCGGTCAGCTTATCTCTATCTATATCTTCTTTTTCTTTTATGGCCTTTTGAAGTGCTTTTGGCCGCTCGCGCTTGGAGAGTTTTCCGCCGCCTTCGCTTATTGTAACGGACATATGGGCATATTTCGGCGGCTCTCCGAATCCGAGGGCCTTCCATAATTCCTGCTGGCTGGGAGTATTCATTAGATGCTCCTGGCCGCGGATAACGTGCGTTATCTTCATCAGATAGTCATCAACCACGCAGGCAAAATTATATGTCGGAAAGCCGTCGCTTTTTTGTATGATAAAGTCGCTTAAGTCCTCCGGCGCAAAGGCAACTTCGCCGCGAATCTCATCGATAACCACTATTTGTTTATCCCGCGGCATAGCAAAGCGAACCGTTGCAGGCCGGCCCTCGGCTTTCGCCTTTTTCATATCCTTGATGGCTGGAAAATCTTTGGGCCGGGGATAGATGAAGTTCTTTTTCTGGGCCTCGGCTTCCTTCCGCAGTGCATCGAGTTCCTGTGGCGTCTCGAAGCACCAGTATGCCTTTTGCTCGTCGATGAGTTTTTTTATGTATTTATCATAGATATCTCGCCGCTCGGATTGAAAATAAGGCCCATTCGGCCCATCAACTTCCGGCCCTTCGTCCCAGTCGATACCCAGCCACCGCAGGTCATCTATCACCTGCCGGATAGCGGTCGGGGTGTTTCGCTTCTGGTCGGTGTCTTCTATGCGCAGTATAAATGTCCCGCCCATTCGCTTGGCATAGAGCCAGTTAAAAAGGGCTGTCCGGGCGCCGCCTACGTGCAGATAACCCGTCGGCGACGGTGCAAAACGTGTTACCACCTTCTCAGACACAGTTTACGCTTCCTCATTGGTCATAAAAATATACAGGAACAATCAGCTTAAGCTACGGCATAGCTCTTGTCAAGGATTCAGAGCGCTGGTATTAAATATGTTTGATTGGCTTAAATAGCTGCGATATATTAGTGTTTTGTCGCAATATATATAACAGATGTCATTCCTGCGAAGGCAGGAATCCATTTTATTGAAGTTCTGGATTCCGCATCAGGTGCGAAATGACAATTTCTCAAATAACGGGTGGCAAATCACCGGAATAAACCAAGGTGTTACTAAATGAGCAGGAAGGTCTTAAAAATTTATGGTTGATGATAGTTCCAATGCAAGACTCGACTTTATTCGGCAGATTGTTGCCGATGATATAAAGTCAAATAAATGGGATGGTCGTGTTGCGACTCGGTTTCCGCCCGAGCCGAATGGCTATCTGCACATCGGCCATGCAAAGAGTATCTGCCTGAATTTCGGCATTGCAGAAGAGTTTGGCGGCACCTGCAATCTGCGGTTCGATGATACCAATCCGGTGAAAGAGGAGCAGGAATATATCGACTCGATTATGGAAGACGTCCACTGGCTCGGCTTCGACTGGCAGGACAGATTATATTACGCCTCAGATTACTTCGAGCAGATGTATCAATATGCCCTTTTGCTTATCAAAGCTGGCAGGGCTTATGTCTGCGATTTGACCGCCGACCAGACGAGGGATTATCGCGGCACCCTGACCAAGCCGGGAACTGATAGCCCCTATCGCAACCGCAGCATCGAGGAGAATCTCGACTTGTTTGAGCGGATGAAGGCCGGCGAATTTCCCGATGGCTCGCGGACTTTGCGGGCGAAAATCGATATGGCACATCCGAACCTGAATATGCGTGACCCTGTTATGTATCGCATTCTGCACGCTGCACATCCACGAACCGGTGACAAATGGTGCATCTACCCGATGTATGACTGGGCCCACGGCCTTGAGGATTCCATCGAAAAGATTACCCATTCGATTTGCACACTCGAATTTGAAAATCACCGCCCTTTATATGACTGGTTCCTCGACCAGTTAGGCGTTTTTCATTCTCAGCAGATAGAGTTTGCCCGCCTGAATCTGTCTTATACCGTAATGAGCAAGCGCAAACTGCTGCAATTAGCCCAGCAGGGCCTTGTCAGCGGCTGGGACGATCCGCGAATGCCGACTATTTGCGGCCTACGCCGGCGAGGGTTCTCTCCGCAGGCAATCCGCAGCTTCTGCAGGGTCATCGGCGTGAATAAATTTAACAGCACCGTTGATATTGCGCTTTTGGAGCACTGCCTCCGCGAAGATTTGAACAAAACATCACCCCGCGTAATGGCGGTCCTCAGGCCGTTGAAGGTTATCATCGACAATTATCCCGAAGAAAAGGTTGAGCAGTTGCAAGCTGTCAACAATCCCGAAGACCCGGGCGCCGGCACGCGGGAGGTCCCCTTCTCGCGGGAGATTTACATTGAGCAGGATGATTTTATGGAGCAGCCGCCAAAGAAATTCTATCGCCTTGCCCCTGGCCGGGAGGTTCGCCTTCGATATGCGTATTTTATTACCTGCAAAGATATTGTTAAGGATGCAAATGGCGAAGTTATCGAGCTGCACTGCACATACGACCCGGCCACAAGAGGCGGTGATGCCCCCGATGGCCGAAAGGTAAAATCGACACTGCACTGGGTCTCCGCCAAACACGCGCTCAAAGCCGAGGTGCGTCTATACGACCATTTGTTCACAAAGGAAAACCCGGACGACGTGGAGCAAGGCAAGGATTTTACTGCCAATTTGAATCCCAATTCGCTGGAAGTTTTGCCGGATTGTTTTGTCGAGCCGTCCTTGAAAGATGCAAAGCCGCTGAGCCGTTTTCAGTTCGAGCGTCTCGGCTATTTCTGTGTTGATCCCGATTCTGCCGACAAGCTCATATTCAACCGCACGGCTACTCTTAAAGACCCCTGGGCAAAAATCCAGAAAACCCAACAGGAATAATACAAATGACAGATAATGTTCCAACGCATACGGTAAAAATGGGGCAACTCGTAGTAAACATGCAGTCGCTCGAATTCGCACTTCGTGCATTTCTATACAACAATGAAAAAGAATGGAAGAAGACAGATACAGAGCCAGAATTTCTTAAAAAAATAAAAGAGGGAGACATGGTTCCTGAGAATGCCTTTACAAACTATGACACGCTTGGAAAGCTAATCGATAAATATAATCAAATAATAAAGCCAACCCATTCTGCCTTATGTGTAGATGTAGATATCCAGCATCTTAGAGATGCTCTTGCACATGGACGCGTCGCAAGCAAATCCCCGTCACCAGAGGTGCCTCAAGAACTGGTGAAATATTCAAATCCCAAATACGGACCTATAAAGGTTACCCACTGCCTGATCCTAGATAGGCAGTGGTTCAACGAGCAGATTAAGAGGACATACACCAATATAAATAAAGTCTATCAATCAGTGCAAATTTTTGAAAAGCAAACTTAAGGACAGAATAATGGCAACAATAGGCAAAGCTAAAAAT
>CAZBWE010000144.1:0-4030 GCA_964495465.1 uncultured Pirellulales bacterium | reverse complement strand
CCTGCCCTGATGTTTTTGGGTGGACTCGACATTGGAAATCTTCCCTTCTGTGGACTAAAATTGATACTTCACCGGCTGTTTCTTAAGCTCTGCTTTTGTGGGCAAAAGCTCATATAGATCTACTTTTTCAGCTTCAACGAATCTATCTATCACTCGCTGAATATCGCCGAAACTTTTGCCGTGCATCATCGCAAAGAGATTATAAGGCCAACCCTCAAAAGTCCCCCTCTTGTAACAATGGCTAACAACCTTAAATCGCGCCAACTCTTCACCTACCCGGATAACTCTGTCTTGCGGAACCTCGCTGACAAATAGAACATTCGCTGTAAATCCCAGCTTGCGATGGTCAACCACAGCCGCAATCCGCCGAATAACTCCGTTATCAACCAGCTCCTGTATAATCCTCAAAACATCTTTGATTTCCAAATCCTCTCCGCAAAGCAAATCGAAAGGCCGTGCCGTGATTTCCAAATCAGTTTGTAATTTCGACAATATTAGTTTTTGCTGTTCGTTTAATTCAATGGTTCTTTCTTCCGGTATCGGCTGATGTTCCTGTGCCATAAGTTCACCTTCGCTCTCAGCGTCGAATCGAACATCGAGCTTGAAAACTCTCTCGACAGGTAAGCTGTGAAAATCAATACCGAACCGCCCTGACAGCTTCGACAGCGTGACCTTAATCTGCCCTTCTGTTCCCCCCTGTAACGTAAACCATAGATTGTAGTAATGCTTTCTTATATAATTGTGTGATACGTCCTCCAGAGTATTCACTGCTTCTGTAATTTCCTTCATATTTTCTTCAGGTATATGCGCAGCGACAAGAGTGCCTGTCATACCAAGCGCCCGATAGTTTATCAATGCCGAAATCCGCCGGATAACACCCAATTCCTTCAAACCTATCGTTTCCTGCAGGACGACTTCTTTATTAGTATTTATAGTTTTCGCCAATTCTTCAAAAGGCCGTTCACAGACAGCCAGCCCATCCTGAAGTCTATTGCACAACTGTTTTTGTATTTTCGTCAAATCCAATTATCCCACCTCATATCAGGACTTCACGAACTCACACACCGGGTCTTCCGCCAAGTAATCTCCGGTTGTTGCATAGGCCCTTGCCCGACATCCGCCGCACACGTTTACGTATTCACAGACCCCGCATCTGCCCTTGTAGGCTGCTACGTCGCGGATTTCATTTAAAAGCTTCGATTCTCTCCAAATCCTGCCGAAATTAAATCCATTTTCCACCAGGTTCCCCGCCGATATATCGAGAAAGCCGCACGTCTGCACATCGCCTCGCCAGCTTATAAATCCAAACCCCCTACCGCCCATACACCCCTTTGGCTCACCGCTAATTGACTCTATATCATCCATTTTTGTTTTTTTATCACCGCTCTTTAACGACTGCTCATCACTATCCCCCGGTTTTTTTTCTCTTAAGGCCTCTTTGGCCTGCCGCCACACCCTCACAAATGAGGGCCCGCAGGTAACCCTGACTTCGATTTTGGATTCGAGTTTAAGGTTGAGCAGCTCGTTTAGCAGAACCTCGTATTGCACAGGGCTTAGGATTTCATCGGCTAATCTCCGGCCTCGGCCGGTCGGCACGAGGATAAAGGCGTTAAAGCAATACGCACCAAGTCGTTTTGTCAATTCGACTATGCCGGCTATCTCATCGATATTGATTTTGCTGATGGTGGTATTAATCTGAAAGCGCATACCGGCCTTGTGGGCAACCTTAGCCGCCCGAACCGCAATGTCAAAGGCCCCTACGGTACCCCTGAACCTGTCGTGCGTCTCAGCAGAGCTGCCGTCTATCGAAAATGATAGAGCCGATACGCCGGCCTTTCTTAACTCGTCTATCGAATCTTCGTTAATCAGATACCCGCACGTCGCCAGCACCATCCGCAATCCCAGTTTTCTGCCGTGCCGAATAAGCTCGTAAATATCGCCCCTCTCCATCGGCTCTCCGCCGGTAAGAATTATCATGGGCTGAACACCCTTGCAGAATTTCGATACAGAGCCGAGGATTTTTTTGCATTGCTCGGTGGTAAGCTCCTGCTGGTCTGATTTCGCAGCGACGGCGTTGGCCCGGCAGTGCAGACAGTTAAAACGACAGCGGTTCGTGACCTCAAATGCAATAATCTTTGGCTTATTGTTCATTGTTCGTTGTTTATTGTTCATAGCGATAACTGTAACTTATCAGACGGTAGTAGTCAATAGAGAGAAAGGGCGTGACTCGTGAAGCGTGAAGTGTATCTCGAAGAAAAATCAAAGTTGCAAGCTAAAAATCACAGCTTAAAATGTAAAGGCTTCCGGAGATTAGCCGCGAATTAGCCTTTGTTAAAAACTATGGCGAGACAAGTTTACACGAATTACATTGGAAATAATAGATAATCAATAATCACTTAAAAGGGTGGATGGCGAGAAAAATATATAAAAATCAGCCACAGAACACAAAGGTCACGGAGAATTAAAAATACAAAAATCCATCCGCCGGTGGCAGATTAAAAAACTTTCGCCGGAGAAAAGAATAAATGTTCCTAAGTTTTTCCTTAGTTTTTAGTTTTTTTGCCGCTCCATATCCCCAACTGTTTTTCTTTTGCCTGCTTCTCTAAATAATCGAACTGTTTCATAAACTGGAACGGCTCATATATATAATTATAAGCATACCCCTCTTCGATGAGTTTAGCGTTGACTAAAGTGCCATCTTCCAAAAAGACATATCTTAGAAATCTATTGTATTTATCTCTGTTTGACTGCATTGGATCCGGGATCAAATAGACCGACTGGTTTTCCAAGAGCTGCTTAGTATATTGGGCAGCTTCGGGGCCGAAATAATCATCCTGTGGATTGCGAGGACCTGCTATCTCAGGTGTATCCACCCCGACCATCCTTACAGCTTCAATTTTTCCTCCGATATCGACTTTGATTGTGTCGCCGTCAATTACTTCCACAACGCAGTAAAGAGCCGTAGTTTCTTTTCTAATAGACGACGGCTTGTGGGACAGAATTTTAATTTGACCCGGGTAATTGAGAATAATTTCCGGCCGGCCTTGATAAGACCTTATCAAACCGGTGATTTCCACACTTTCTCCCTCGTATTGTTTTGGACTGGGAAATTTATGTGCGTCCGAACCAAAAATTACGGCACCAAACGGACAGGTTTTGTAATCAGGACAAAAATTCAGAAATATAGTGCCTTTTCGAGAAGTATAAACATGGTCTATTTTGCCAGAGACACAAGCATATTCTCCAATATGATTCGGAGCTTCAGCGTAATCGATGCGTGTAGCGGCTTGTTGCAACGGTTTTGCTGTTTTCGGCAGTTGTTGTGGCCTGATTGACGCCGACCTTTTTGACAGCCAGATTGAGCCGGCAATTAAAGACGCTGCAACGATAATAGTTATGGGTACTTTGTTTTTCTCGAAAAAATCTTTCATATAATAAACATCAAAAAGCAAAATGTGGCTGCAGCGGAGAAAAAATAAGTATGATATCCCCAGATTTTAAGCTATGATACACGGATCCTAAGCAACCGGTGCCCCCTGTGCCTCAGGTAATAGGTACTTGTGCCATAGATAGAAGGCCCCGTCAAACATAGAATGTATGAACTCCGGCCAAAGCCCATCGGCTCCTCCTTTGCTTCCGCCTTCGCCGAGGCTTCGGCGGACAAGAAAGCTATGGAGGACAGGCCGGACTGCGAACACCACCGGGCAATTATCTATTCTTCTTTTCCTGTTTTAATCTTCGTTTTTCCTTAGGAGTAAGCAGGGCCTTTTTCCTTTGCTCTCTTCTACCTTTATCTCTTTTCCCCTTATCGCCCATATCTGTTTATCCTTTCCCGGAAATGACTTGTTTTTCCTGACCTTTTCCCGAAACCTTGCCTTTCATCAGAGATATAGATTTAATACAGGCAGCTTTGGTAGTCCGGTCACGATGTCTCAGTCCCTGCTTAAGAACCTCCGAAGCCATTTTCTGCATCCTGCCCTTCATACTCCTCAGTCCGTAGGCTGCTGCCTTTTTAGCTGTCCTTGGATAG
>CAZBWE010000143.1:0-4067 GCA_964495465.1 uncultured Pirellulales bacterium | reverse complement strand
TCTAATAATTTCGTCTTATTGAATTATCAAGACAGATTTGGGCGTTTCTTTTTAGGAGGTCAAGGCCTGAGCGGAGGATAACGGAATCGGCAAATGTGGTTTGAAACTGCTCTTCGCTCATTTCAAGGATTTCCTGCAGGTCAAGTTCTGCTCTATCGCTATAGAATTGGAAATGTTTATTTTTGCATACAGGGGCATCTTGTTGATAGGGACAGGCAAGGATACACTCCTCACAGCCGAAGAGCCGCTCACCGATTTTTTCCGCTAAATCGGATGCAATCCGGCCTTTATATTCAATCGTCAAGTAGTTGATGCACTTGTTGGCGTCGAATTGGCCATCAGGTCCTAATGTTCCTGTCGGGCAGGCATCGATACATCTATTACAGTTCGAGCACGTGGTGTCACGGGCTGGAAGCCCGTGATACTTATCAGTTGGTAGTTTTAGAGTCGTTATTATTTCGCCCAAGAATATTTTCGGGCCGAGCGTGGGATTTATTAACATACGATTTTTCCCGATAAACCCTAGGCCAGCTCTGGCAGCCAGAGCTCTTTCAGCCAGCGGTGCTGAGTCGACGCAGATTTTGAATTTATATTTTTTACCGACAGCGGATGTGATAAACTCGATGAGTTTCCGCAGTTGTTTCTTTATAAATGCGTGATAATCTTCATATTGGGCGTAGCTTGCTACCTTACCCATAGGGGTGATTGAGTCGAGCGATTTAGGTTTTTGTTTTGGTGGTTTGAAGTTCAGGCCGACACAGATTACCGATTGTGCACTTTCTAAAAGGTTGGCGGGATTGATGCGTTTTTCAAGATTTCGGTGCAGATAATTCATTTGTCCTGCACAGCCGGATTTTAGCCAATCCGAGAGAAATTTGACCTGCTCGATATTTATTGCTGATGCGTCTGTTATGCCGACGAGGTCAAAACCCTCTTCAATGGCTTTGTTTTTTATATCTTGAGCTAAACTCATAAAAGCAATTATACTAAATCCGCTTACAGATTACACCGATTAGACAGGTGTGGTTGATTGTTATATGCAGGGCTGTTATAGATGGCATCAGACGAGAATATAATGCCGAGGCCGCTTCGCGGGATTATTGTGCCGATGGTTACGCCTCTTTTGGGCCGTGATACCCTTGATGTCCCAGGCCTGGAGCGGCTTATCGAGCATATTCTTGCCGGCGGTGTGAACGGATTGTTTGTGCTGGGAACGACGGGTGAGGCGCCGGGTCTCAGTTATGCCCTGCGGTTCGAGCTTATCGAGCGTGTCTGTGCCCAGGTACAGAAGCGGGTGCCGATATTGGTAGGGATAACAGATACTTCTTTTGTCGAGTCCGTGAAAATGGCGCACAAGGCAAAAGAGGCAGGTGCGGATGCCGTTGTGCTGGCGCTGCCGTATTATTTCCCTGCGGGTCAGCCGGAACTGCTTGAATATCTTGAACATCTGGTGCCTGAGCTGCCACTTCCATTGTTACTCTACAATATGCCAAGCTGTAATGGACAGGTCTTTCAGCCGGAGACTGTTCAGGCGGCGGTTGAAATCGAAGGCATCGTCGGTTTGAAAGATAGTTCCGCTGATATGGTCTATTTCCACCAGATTCATTCACTACTGAAGGACCGCACGGATTTTTCCCTACTTATAGGCCATGAGGAGCTTCTTGCAGATGCAGTTTTGTTGGGTGCGCAGGGTGGTGTGTGCGGAGGTGCCAACATTGTCCCGAAGCTTTATGTTGACCTTTATAATGCGGTATGCTCGGGAGACCTGGCAGCGGTGGAGCTTCTGCACAAGAAGGTAATTCAAATAAGCACTACCATATACAAGGTTGGAAAATATGAATCGAGCTATTTGAAAGGATTGAAGTGTGCACTTTCCTGTATGGGTATTTGCAGTGATTTCCTTGCTGAGCCGTTTCACTGTTTTCGAGATGCAGAGAGGGATATTATCCATCGGTACATAAAAGAGCTAAAAATTACGGAGTATAGTTAAAGCAGGTTTGGATAAGACGTTATGCAGGGAGGCCTTGACGTTCTCGATATCGGCATACTGATTGTTTATAGCTGCGTTCTGATTTGGATGGGCGTTTATTATCGCCGTAAGTGCCAAACAGCCGAGCAATTTATGGTTGCCGGCCGTTCGATTCCCGCCTGGGCGGCGGGACTGGCTGTGATGAGCGCTTATACAAGCAGCATTTCATATATCGCTACACCGGGCAAAGCCTTCGATTCTAATTGGCATCCTATTATTTTTTCACTTTGTATTTTTCCTGTGGCCTGGCTGGTCTGCAGGTATGCCGTGCCGTATTATCGCAAAACGCAGCTTATATCGGTTTATACGTTTTTGGAGGACCGGCTCGGCTCCTGGGCGAGAATATATGCGGCACTATCGTTTTTGCTGTATATGGTTGGGCGTGTTGCAGTGATTCTTTACCTGGTCGCTCTGCTTTTAAGTACATTTGTTCCCTGGAACATTGGCGTTGTGATTTTGGTCATCGGCCTGATTACCATTATTTATACACTCCTTGGTGGAATGGAAGCTGTGATTTGGACCGATGTTATGCAATCGGCAATTATGATTGTGGGCATTCTTTTTTGTGCGGTTATTTTGTCGCTGCATATTTTTTCCGGCTCGCAGCCTCTAATACAGGCGGCCATTGACAACAATAAATTCAGCTTTGGCAGTTGGGATTTATCTCTGTCTTCACGAACTATATGGGTAATGATTATTTATGGGGTTACTGAAAATCTGCGGAACCTTCTGGCCGACCAGAACTACGTGCAAAAATACTGCTCTGTCCCGACAGAGCGACAAGCGAAACGCTCAATCTGGATTGCTATGCTGATTTACATTCCTCTTACGGCTGTTTTTCTTTATATTGGAACGGCTCTTTTTGCTTTTTACGGTCCCGGCGGCGAAAAACTTGCTGAGGGAATAACCAAAGGCGACCAGGTCTTCCCTTATTTCATTGCGACCCGGATACCGGCTGGCCTGAAGGGATTAATCATCGCAGCTATCATAGCGGCTGCTATGAGCACTGTTGACTCGGCCCTGAATTGCTCGGCGACCGTTTTGTTGCTGGATTTTTGTAAGCGATATTTCAGGCCGAAAATTGGTGAGCAGGCCGGCATTGTATTTCTGCGTTTTGCGACGGTGGTTTGGGGTTTGTTAGGAACCGGTTTTGCCCTTCTGATGATTAGGGCGAAAAGCGCGCTGGACGTTTGGTGGCAGATATCAGGAATCTTTGGCGGCGGGATTTTGGGGCTGTTTATTTTGTCCTTGCTGAGAGTCCGTCTTCGTTTGTGGCAGGGTTTTGTATCGATTGGAGCGAGTATTGCTGTAATTTCCTGGGGCACCTTTGCTCGGAACCTGCCTGGTTCTTGGAATTGGGCACAATGCGATATCGATAAAATCATCATCGGTGCGGTAGGGACAGCATCGCTTATGGTTGTTGCTGTTGTTTTTGGGCTGATAAATCGCTATCGTACTTCTCTATAATTGAAAACGGCCGCAGAAGGAGTTACTATATTGGCCGATTAAAGTCGGAAAGGCGAAAGATTATGGAAGAAGAACTGATTGGTATAATAGGCGGGACAGGTCTGGGTGATGCAGTGGCCGAGCAGTTATCTGATGTGGAATTTCGCGATATCGATACGCCGTTCGGCAAGCCAAGTACTGCTGTCTTAGTCGGCAGGTTAGGCAATAAGAAAATCGCATTTTTGAATCGGCACGGCGAAGGGCATAAACTCTCACCGAGCGAGGTGCCGTTTGCAGCCAATATTTTCGCACTCAAATCGCTCGGAGTTCGGACGGTAATCGGCAGCGGGGCGGTGGGCTCGCTGCGGGAAGAAATTGCTCCCGGCGATTTGGTTATTGTTGACCAGTTTATCGACAAGACATTCAAACGGCAAAACAGCTTCTTTGATGGTTTCGGTGCGGTGCACTGCGAGATGGCCGAGCCGACCTGCGAAAGAGTGCGAAAAATACTTGTTGATACGGTAAAGGACATCGATATTAAGACACATCCGAAGGGCACCTATGTTTGTATGGAAGGGCCTCAGTTTTCCAC
>CAZBWE010000142.1:0-4088 GCA_964495465.1 uncultured Pirellulales bacterium | reverse complement strand
GCTTCTTTGCCCAGGAAAACAAAAATACTTATTACAATCAAAATAGTCGTTGAAGCCGTGCTTAATAGTAATAATTTGACAGCTTTTTCTTTCCAGATAGCTTTCATTATTTTACCACAACGTACCCAGTTTCTTGCACTATTGCCTGTCCCTCGTTGCTAAGGCAAAAATCTACAAATTCCTTTAACGTTCCTTTTGGCTGGCCGTTTAGATAAAGGTAAAGAGGCCTTGAGATGATATACTGTCCTGATTTGACTGTTTGCTCGGATGGAAGGATAGCTGGTGAATTTTCATCGGCTTTGATTGCCAGGATTTTTACTTTATCCTTCGCAGCCAAGGCATAACCTAAGCCGACATATCCTATCGACCACCGGTCGGTTGAAACGGATTGAATAATTGTCGAAGTAGCAGGCATCAACTTCGCATCCGTCATATAATCCTGTTTTTTAAGAACCATTTCCTGGAAAAATACGTAAGTTCCGGAACTCGATTCTCTGGATAAAACTATAATTTTTTCATCGGGCCCGCTAAAATCGCTCCACCGAGAAGATTTGCCGGTAAAGATTTTACCTAATTGCTCAATTGTTAACTCATCAACAGGATTTGCAGGATTAACAATAACTGCGATACCATCTCTGGCAACGGCGATTTCGTTTGGTTGGATGTGCTTCTCTATAGCCAGCATTAATTCGTTATTTTTTATCTTCCTTGAAGCGGCACAAATATCAGTAGTACCATTTAAAAGCGCCGCTATTCCTGTTCCTGAGCCGCCACCTGTTACGGAAACCTCTATGCCGGGATTTTTCTGCATAAAGGCCTGTGCCCAATTACTGACAAGATGCACCATAGTATCAGAACCCTTGATGGTTATAAATCTTTTCTCGCCCTCGGCCTGGTCGCTTCTCCTCGCACAACCAAATGCTGCCACCAGTATTGCTGCTAATAAAAAGGTTGAAACAGTAGCTTCTTTAACATTTTTTCTGATTTTTAGGCTCATTTTCTTTTCTCCCGCATTAATTGATTGAATTTGTAAATTATGCTGTATGACATTCCTTAACACAAGTTAAAACTTTAACAGCAGGTCGGCCTGCAGTCTCCGGTAGTCGTAATCACGCCCGCTACTTCTTTTTTCATTGTGGAAGTATGTCAGAGCCGCCTGGAGATTTTTGGCTAACTGGTATTTAAGGCCAAACCTGTGGCCCTCACCGTCTGTCCCGCCACCTATAAAGTCTGAGTCGGTAAAAGCACCCAAAACGGCATCGGCCTCAATGTCTCTGTAATCATAGGAAAGCTCCCAGGAGCCCGGTTCCTTGGCTTTGTTAAGTGTCGCCCCAATGAGCCAACCCGTATCTTCGCCCGAAATGGCAACTGTGTTCTTGACCCAGTTTCCAAATACGGTGACCGGCATACTGGAAATTTTAGTTCCATATTCACTGAAGAATTCAATGATGTCGTAGTCACTCGCCCATTTGGACCCTGTGGAATCAGGGGTATTGCCTGCGAGGATACCATATGTATCAGTCTTGCCTTGAATGTTGGCATAATCCCAGTAACTAACACCAGCAAGAACATAATCAGGATTACCCAGAGCGTGCTTTATATAACCCTGGATGCCCCACAGTGAAGTATCTACGCCGCTGGAACTTTCATCGACCCAAAAAGCGCCGCCTGTGATATGCAGTGTGTCCCTCTTTCCGAGAGGAATTGCGTATGTTGCAGCGACACCTTCAGGATTAAGGTCTGAATCCCAGACAAGTTGATTCTTACCTACCGTGTAGAAAGGATTCTTTATCTTTCCACCATAGACATTAAGCCCCTCTCTGGATGCCGGGTGCCAATGAAAATAGGCAAGGTCGAGCCATATATCCTTACTGGAGAAATTCTGCTTCAGAGTCTGATTCGAGGAGACAGGGTCTGCGAACATTTCCCCTTCGTCTGCAAGTATGCTCTTTTCACCGCTTGCAAGACGAAACGCTACATCCCAGTCACCATTGATTATTGCCTCGAGCATAAGTCTGGCACGAATCCGCTGGCGGTCACGACCTTTTTTCCATTTGACGCTTCCGCTTGTCTCTGTGTCGATATGCTCGTGACGGAACCTGAGGTCGCCGGATATCTTGATTTTCTCCGCCCACTTGAGTGCATCAGGCAAAGCCGGCGTTTCTTTTTGCTTCTCTGCTACTTCTTCGATTCTCTGCGTTAGTGACTGCTCTTTGAGTTTTTGCCCTGTCTCGAGCTGCTCGACCCTTTCCTGTAATTGGTGAATTACCTTGCTTTGTTCTAAAATTAGTTCTTTAAGTTCGCTAATTTCGTCAGTCTTTGCAACAGTGGCATTGATGCTAAACAATGGTACAAATATCAACAAGATTTTTTTGTTCATTTTTTCTTCT
Source organism: uncultured Pirellulales bacterium (assembly GCA_964495465.1). Taxonomy (GTDB): domain Bacteria; phylum Planctomycetota; class Phycisphaerae; order Sedimentisphaerales; family Anaerobacaceae; genus CAZBWE01. The sequence continues at coordinate 1,698 of CAZBWE010000142.1, read as the reverse complement.
CCTTATAAAATAGAACACCAAAATTCATATATACCCCCTGGTATATTTCCATAAATACAGTACTTGATTAGTGTGAAGAGAATATGAAGAGAACGTGAAAATTTGATGATTTAAAAAAATTTTGTTTTTAGAGCAATTCTTCAGCGAATTGGGAATAAGTTAACAACCAAGGCCGGTAAGGCCTGTTTTTGCCGTTTATAATCTTTATCGAGCAGGAGATAGGAGAACAGACGGCATTAAGAAATGCTAAGGATGTTCAGGCGGTGAAGAGGCAGACTAAGGCGCGGTTATTTTACTGTTCGTCAGCCCTTTCATCAAAGTAATCAAGGTCGCTTATGGGTAAAATTACGGAGGTTGCGATATTTACAAGATGAGCCACAATGCGTTTGAAATGCCTTGCAATCAAAACAAAGCAAACAGCTTCGTTGACCGAGAGATTGCTCTTTGCCACTTGTCTAACAATCCTATCACATTGTATTGCAATCCTGTGTTCATAATCCCACGATGATTCGGCCTTATTTTTGTCTGCTTCGATAAAGGTCTCTTTAGTTCTCACAAACAATGTCAGAATATCTTTGTCAATGTCGCTAAAATATTGTGAGAACACGGCTTTGTTTATCGGCTTTTCCAGGAGCTCTGTTACTTCATAAAGGTTCTTGCAATAGTCACCCAATCTCTCCGCATCTTTTACAACGCTCATTAATAACAAACATGCTGGCACTTCGACTGTTGGCCGAAGGGAAAGATGTTCCACAATTCGTTTGCGTATGCCTTTCTGCAAACGATTTACCTTCTTATCTACCTCGTAGATTTTCTTCTTCAAATCCGGCTCTTCGACGTTATCTAACAAACGGCTGCAAACAGCTTCAAACATGCATTTTGAGTCCTCTAACATATTCCTGAATTCCTCAAGGACCTGAGACAGGAAATCTTTGCCCTTCCAAAAACTTAATAGATTTTTGAACATATTTGTTTCTCCTATTTGAAACACTTAGAGATAAAGATTAATAACGCCGGGACAAGGAAAAATACACTCAATACGTAAATAAATGCATACCTTCTTTTGTTGTAGGCCAGGTCTCCCAGGGACTTGGCAAGATTTATCGGGATCATTCTAATCGTCCTTGTGGGGAAAACAACCAAAACGCCTATAGTGTTAAAAAGAAAATGTTCGAATGCGACAACTATTGCTGAAATATTTCCCGTAGCGAATGATGCCAGTATAGCCGTGGTGGTTGTCCCGATGTTGGCGCCCATAGTTACTGAGAATGCAGTCTCGATGGTGATAACGCCGGCAGCGGCAAGAGGAACCAACAATGAGGTTGTAACCGAGCTGCTCTGAACAATAATTGTAAAAATCAGACCCGCAAAGAGTCCTAACAACTTGCTCTTGGCGATGACGTTATCCAAAATAATCTCTGCTCTTTTTATGGTTAGCGATTTCATAACTCTAACGAGAAAGATAAGTGATAAAAACAGCATCAATAAGGCTAAAATTAACATCGCTATATTCGTATATATACTTTTTGTAAATAATGGCCGGTTTAGCAGGGTGATAACTTCCTGCATTAAATGCACGGCTGGCTGTATAGCCAGTTTAATCGGGCTGGTGAACTTGATTCCTCCAACATTTCCGAACAAGTCAGCCATTCCATGAGCGCATTTTTCAATAAATCCCGTGGCCAATTCCAGCGGAAG
>CAZBWE010000141.1:0-4146 GCA_964495465.1 uncultured Pirellulales bacterium | reverse complement strand
CGATTGTATCCGAATAATAGGCAAACATTCTTTGGGTGAGCGTATTGCGGGCTTCTTTTAAATTTTCTACTACTTTGACTGTTTCTAATCTCAGGCTGCCGGGATTTTGTGTCAGTGACCATTTCGCAGGGTCGGGATTATGGTTCCATCCCCATTGCATCCCTAATTTTGCGTTTTCGAATTCATCGGAAGTCGGTAAAATTTTTATCGGGTATTCTTTTCCTACATCTGGTTTTTTGTATGTTACAACCGCCTTTCCATCCACTCCAACCATTGGCCAGCCATCCTGCCAGGTAACGGGTTGTAATGAAGGGAATCGTCCAAACGGGCCGCTGTCAACAAAAAGCATGGTCCACCATTCTCCGGTTTGCGTTTGTATAAGAGCTCCCTGATGTATTCCATAATTCGGACCTTTTGTGGTATCCCTGATTACCACCTTTTGTTCATAAGGACCGTATATATTTTTTGAACGAAGTGCTGCCTGAAATCCGTCCAAACCTCCATACGTGCAATACAGATAATAATAACCATTGATTTTATATACATGAGTTCCTTCGAGCCCGTTACGAATATCACCCGTATATACCGGAACATCTTTTTCTTTTGCGACGAAGTTCGAATCAATTTCGGTGATATGAATTTTATTATAGCCATGAGCTACATAAATTTTACCATCATCATCAAAGAACAGGCCCGGATCATAGAATCCTCTGGGCAGATGTTTGATTTCCCAGGGACCTTCGGCTTTGTCTGCCGTACAGACAAAGCCACCTTCATTTAATGTGATGAACAGCAAATAAAATTTGCCGTTATGATACTTTAAACTGGTTGCCCATTGACCATGGCCGTATCGGCTGCAGCCATCCAGGTCGTAGCAGGGGCTAAAATCAAAACGTGGCACAGCATTAGAGCAAAACTCCCAGTTTACAAGGTCATTGGATTTGAGAATGGTCACACCGGGAAAAACAAACATAGTCGTTGACACGAAGTAATAGACATCGTCCACCAGGATGACATCCGGATCGGGAAAATCCGCGGCAATCACGGGATTCGTATAGGTTCCATCACCGTTGTCACTTTGCATCTTTGCGACACTCTGCTGTTGACTTATACAGGGGAAAAGTAAAAACACAATCAAGGCATAAACTACTGTTTGTATTGTCTTCATAATATATCCATCCTATTTATAGTGATTATATTCCTGCTTACTTCTTTATTTTCACCTTTATTTGCACAAATGAATGCGGCGGAAAAGAGTAGGTTATCTTTTTCCCTTCAACCGGTAATTCATTTGTTATCGGAATGTATTCTTCCTTTTTATCAAAAGTAAAATCTTCATAAATATCCTGCCTATTAACTATACTTGCCACGGCCTTACCGGAAAATGCTCCGGAAGTGCTGAGAATTTCAGTCTCGATTGGTTCATCTTTATGTCTATTTACGACATTAACGAATAGTGTATCAGTTGCATCATTAAAAACGGATGTTACATCAAGGTAGGAAATATCCATACATTTATCTGTATCATAGTTATCGCAGACGACGAAAACGTCAACTGAATTACCGAGACAGTTATTTGAAAATAATTTGAATGTGTGGAATAACGGAGTTTTAAACACACCTTTATCTTTGTCAAAACTCAATAATGAGGTAAAAAGCGTATAGTTTGCCATTTTAACAACATCGGCATGACGGATGAATGCATTAAAGTACTGGGCGGTTGCGAGTATTGGCAATATACCTTTTCCAAAGGCGCCATATTCATCTACTGACAAATAAATCGGCTTATCCAGCCCGTATCGGATCCTGACGGCTTCGATTTGCGAGGCAGTCAGAGAAATTTTTTCTTCGAGGTCTATTGCCCGTTGACCGACATAAACATAATAATCGTCGGAACGGTCCCAATAGCGATGGATGGAGATGTAATCGGCAATGTCTCTTAATTCATTTATAATTGTCCAATTCCAGTCAACCCATTTCCCAGAGTCTTCATAATAGGATGAGCCGTTGGCGACCAGCTTGATACTCTTATCCGTATTTCGCATCACTCTGGCCGCAGCTTTCGCAATTTTGCAATAGTCTTCCGCGTTCTTGTATCCCATAATCCAGGGCTCGCCGTCCACCTCATTGCCCAGGCACCAGTACTTCACATTGAAGGGTTTTTCGCGGCCGTATTTTTTCCTCAGGTCTGCATAGTAAGTGCCGGGCTCACAATTACAGTATTCAACCCAGTAGCGGGCGTCATCTATGGTTCCTGTTCCAAGATTGATGCAAACGACATTTTCAGAGCCAATGGACTTGTTCAGCTGAATCCATTCATCGGTTCCAACATGGTTGTTTTCGATACCGTTCCATGCCAGCTCTTTGCGCACCGGACGTTTTTCTTTGGGGCCGATGCCGTCCTGCCAGTTGTATCCTGCTGTGTAATTTCCGCCCGGCCAGCGCATATTGGTTATCCCAAGTTCCTTCGCCGCTTCGATGTATGCCTTATTGAATCCATTTTCATCCGCCAGGGGAGATTCGGGATTGTATAACGGGCCATAAAGTGTATTGCCGGAAACTATTTCTTCCTGACCAGGCAGGGGACGGGAAAAATGAATGGGCTCCATAAAGACCCCGTAGATTTTGGGGTCAATCTTTCCGATTGTTCTGTCAACATCAATTTTGATTTTTGCTGCCTGAGCAAATGAGGAAAAAGGAGAAACAAGCAATAAAATAAAGAATACAGTTTTCATAATTACCTCCGATTCGATATTCAGTTCCCGATAGTAATTTGCAAAATTTTCATGCCCTGAAAACAAAAGGCTAATATTTCCGGCAGTTTGATAAGGCATACCTTGCGAATTCCGGCTGATAAATTTCTGATTTACCAGATCCTGTGCTTCCTTATACTTACCTGCTAAAAGAGTCTGCCAAAACTCAGCAATAAATGCAAGTGTTTTCTGTCTTTATTATTGCTCTTTGAATTTTTAATGGAACCTTGTTGTACAAGTTAAGCACAGATGTCATTCCCGCGAAAGCGGGAATCCAGCCGTTTTACCCATAATTTCTGGACTCCTGCTTGCGCAGGAGTGACAAGATGTCTGTTCCATTATTTATTTAAACATCAATAAATTAACAGCAAAGTGCTATCTTATGTTAATAGTTATTTCCACTGCTGGAGAGGTTGCTGTCTCGCCATCGTCGTCGGTTGCTTCCGCCGTAAGGCGATAATCACCACCATGAGGCACCTGCCATTCGGTCGTCCAGCCATCGGCGCCATTATTATCCTCACCTATTACATCTCCATCGGCCAGGAATTCCACCCACTCAACCGAACCATCGGGGTCCCATGCATCTGCTTCGATTTCGATTATGCCGCTATTCCACTCCCAAGATGAAATACTCACCTCGGGCGGCAGGTTCGATGTGCCCGGCTTGTATTTTAGCCAATCCAGAGCAATCATTGCAAAATCTATCATATTTACCCAGCCATCCTTGTTGGCATCGCTATGGAGCCAACGCATCTCCTTCTTACTCGCATAAGCAGTCCCGCCGAAAGCTCCCATATTGATGCGTCCACCATTGGGCATCCGCTCATTGGAATAATCATCATTCGGGTCGCCGCCATCGATACAGGGACTGAAAACTTCGTCAAGAACCCATATATCATACACCGGCCAATACCGGCCATGCTTACTCTGTAAGTGATAGTCGCCATTTTCAGGGTCCACAAAGAGTGGGTCAACATCAAGATTGCCCGGCCCTGCACAGCCATTCTGGACGCAACTGTATGTCGCCTGGCATCCGAATAAATCTCCGAAGACATTGTTCCAGAAAATACTGTTGCTGATATATGGCACAGAGCCGGTGTATGCAGCAATGCCGAACCCGTTATCTGCGATAGTGACATTGCTGATGGCAGGCGAGCCGTTTTCGATATAGATTGCCATAAAGCTATTTTCTATAACAAAATTCCTCAGGATGCTGTCAGGCCCTTCGCCGCTGCAGAATAAAACTGCGAAATACCCCTGCGCCTGCAGGATTGGGGCATCTTCGGTGCTTTTAACCGTTATTGCCTTACCTAAAAAATCGATTGTCTCGTTGTATATACCGGGATATACCAACACAATTTCATCATCCTCAGCCGAGTCGATTCCCTTCTGA
>CAZBWE010000140.1:0-4354 GCA_964495465.1 uncultured Pirellulales bacterium | reverse complement strand
CCGGCTTCGGCACAAAGCTGACTGACTTTTTCTTCATCAAGGCCGATGATGCTTACCATTGAACCGTTTGTCGCATCGGCAGCGGCCTGCATTGCCTGGCCGCGTTTTTGGACGAGGGTAAGTGCATCTTCGAAGCTAATAACGCCGGCCGCGTAAAGGGCGGTGTACTCACCAAGACTAAGGCCCGCTGTAACATCTGGCTGCACCACGGCCATCTTGGCCCTAGAGTTTGTCCGGAGAACCTGCAGCAGGGCGGCTGATGTTGCAAAAATAGCCGGCTGCGACATTGTAGTAGTATTTAACTTCTCCGCAGGGCCTTCGAAACAAATGCGGCTTAAATCAAATCCGGCAATATCATTTGCCTTTGCAAAAATATGTGCCGCCTGAGGGAAAGCATCAGCGACATCTTTGCCCATCCCTGCGGCCTGAGCGCCCTGTCCCGGAAATAAAAAAGCGGTCTTCATAATTTAAATCTTATCCGTCGTCCAGACTAAACCTGCCGTAATCCGCCTTCGTTGAAAACTACGGCGGACAAGAACGGCAGTCTAAATATTTAGCCCCACGTTTCACGTGGGGTTTTAATTATAGAGCAAAATTAGAACTGTATAACGTTTGCGCCCCAGGTCAGGCCCGCACCGAACGCAACGAAAATAACGATATCGCCTTCCTTTATTTTTCCCTGCTTTCTGCAATCATCAAAGGCAAGGGGTACTGATGCAGCAGAAGTATTACCATACTCGGTAATATTTATAAAGACCTTTTCAGCAGGTAACATAAGACGTTTTGCCGCAGATTCAATAATCCTCGCATTCATCTGGTGCGAGATAAGCATACCAATATCGTCAATGCTAAGATTACAAGCCTCAAGACACTCTCTGACAGCTTCAACTATCCGCCTGACGGCCTGCTGGTAGACTTCTCTGCCCTTAATTTCCATATAGATTTTTCTGGGATCGTCCAGCGGCTTAGCCGCCGGATAACGGGAGCCATACGCCTGACAATTCAATGCCTGCCAGCGGTTGCCGTCTGAAAACATTGTGCTGTATAAAATGCCTTTTTGCTCGTCATTTTTCCTCTCAAGTACGACAGCCCCGGCGCCATCTCCGAAGAGAATACAGCTTGTACGGTCCGCCCAATCGGTAATTTTAGTCAGAGTCTCGGCCCCTATAACGAGGGCATTGTCGAGTCTGCCGTTTTCCATAAACTGCTGCACAATAGACAGACCGTATATAAAACCGCTGCATGCGGCGGCTAAATCAAAGACCCAGGCCTTGTTTGCCTTCAAGGCACGCTGCACAAAACTCGCGGTCGACGGAAATACCATCTCCGGTGTGATAGTGGCCACAATGATAAGCTCGACATCCTTCGCATCGATGTCTGCGTCAGCCAAAGCCCTCTTTGCTGCCTCGGTAGCCAGCAACGCGGTGCTTTCGTTGTCGCCGGCTATGTGTCGAACCTTGATGCCGGTGCGCGTCGTAATCCATTCATCGGAGGTATCTACCATCTTTGACAGGTCAGCGTTTGTTAACGTCTTGGCCGGAGCAAATGACCCACATCCTGTGATTACCGCTCGATAAGCAGGGCGGTCGTCAGTTGGTTTACTCATCGGTCTTCCTTATCGAACTTACAGAGAGATATTCAATAATCTTATCATTAACTTTTTGTGTGTAGAATTTTTTGGAGGCCAGGATGGCGTTCTTAATAGTCCTGCTTCGGCTTGAGCCATGACAGATTAGAGCAGTGCCATTAATACCTAATAATAAAGCCCCTCCATATTCATTGTAGTCATATTTTTTGTAGATTCTCATCATTACGGGCCTGAACTTCATCACGAGCCGGAGCTTTTCCTGGGTCAGCTCATGTTTTATCGCCTTGAACAGGCCGTCAACGAGACCCTCGGTCAGCTTTAGAATCACATTTCCGACAAAACCATCACAAACAGCAACGTCGCAAATCCCTTTGAAAATGTCTCTACCCTCAATATTGCCGACAAAATTCACGTTCGGGTCGGACTTCATCAATTTGCGAGTCTGCTTAACAACCTCGTTGCCCTTAGCTTCTTCTGCGCCAATGCTCATAATGCCGACCCTTGGATTCTCAATTCCAAGCAGATGTCTTGAATAAGTGCTTGCCATTATGCCATATTGATAGAGATGAATCGGCTTACATGCAATATTTGCACCGACATCGCATATTGTTACGGGCCCTTCAAAGGTCGGAAACACAACCGCAATACCCGGCCGATTAACACCTGGCAGATTCCTCATCCTCATCTGGAAAGCAGCAACACAAGCGCCTGTATTACCAGCTGAAATGATTGCATCGGCCTGACCTCTTTTGGCCAGTTTTGCAATAACAGAAATCGAGCTTTTAGGTTTTTTCCGCAGACTCTCTATGGGCGCCTCGTCCATCCCTATGGTATCTGGTGCTTCAACTACACTAATAACACCTTCGCGAGACCTCAAAGAGGGCAGTCTCGGCTCAATTACATTCCTGGGGCCCACGAGTATAAGCTCATCATTTTCGCCAAGTACCTCAACCGCCTCTAATGCCCCGGCGATAATCTCGTCCGGAGCATTGTCGCCTCCCATTGCGTCAATTGCGATTCGCATTTTTTAGCTGGACTCCTCCTTGCCGAGCTTCAAAGTAATTTTCGGGTTTAAATAACCGCAATTCTCACAGGCCGCATGTGGCAACTTGGCCTGGCCACATTTGCTGCATAGCGAATAATTTGCGCCCTTGAGCCGATGATGGCTGCGACGCGTGTGTGTTCTGCTTTTACTTGTTTTCTTGGTAGGCAGCATTATTTAACTACTCCTTATTTCCAGTCAAAATGATAAAAAACTACTAGATAGTTTACTGCTGCTGATTTGTCAAGTCAAATTTGGCGTAATTAGTAACAAGGCAGAAAACGTGGGACAGATGGTTATGCCTCTGAAAGCAATAAAAAAAACCCCTGTTTCAGCAGTGGCGATCTTATCCCATTTATTTATTTTTCTATTTTGTCTGAAATAGTCGCTCTCTGCTTTACAGGGGTAAAGCTGACGTTGCTTTGTTTATTTATTTTTCTCTAATCATCGCATCGGCAGATTGCGTAGCTAATCTTGAGTTTTTCTAAATGTCATCGCGGCCGACAATCAAACGCCGTTTCATACAAGCAAAAGTGCCGGAAAACCAGGAGTTTCTCACCCTTTCTCGGCTTTCCCAAAACTCCATATTGGCGAAGATGGTGTTTCTCAATCATTCAACAACTTGCCTCATTTAGCCCCGATAACAAGGGATAGTCGTAGCTGAATTTTTTTTTAGAAATCTTACAAAATGTGTTTTTTTATCTTAATTGCTCCGCATAAACCTTGTTTAAAACATCGTTGCAAGGCCTAAAGGGCCGGGGAAATTCCGCAACTGAAAAGAAAAAAAAGTTTATGCCCGAAATCGCTTCACCCTAATCGAATTGAAAATCACCGGCCTTATGGTTTCAAAAGGGCAAATTTACTGCTGAAATTCAGTTCAAAATATTGTAGAAAAAATATATAATTCCGCCGTATGGGATTGTTTCGAATTAGTTTTAGTGGTAGAATAACTGCTCGCTGGATGTGTTAATCAAAATGGATTTTATTATGGCACGAAGCCGCAAAAAAATGGCTCTTTACGAAGCAATGACCAAAGCTCAGTTTAAATCGGGCTATGGCAAGAAGTTAGATAAATTGCATCCGGAAAAACGCGATGAAAATGAACATGCGTCAGCAACACAGGAACGAGTAATTCCAGGCAGGGCGGCCCAGTGGTGGAGAAAACCGAGAGTTGTGCAATTTAATGCAGGAAGGATAGAGTTTTCAATATCATATCCGCTTGCAATTGCATTACTTTTGGGTATAATTCTTATTCTTTTAGCGGCCTTTCGCATTGGCCGGGGAATATCCGCTCCAGCCGGACAAATACCGCAAAGCGTGCCGGAAGAGCCGGCTGGACAGCTTATAACCGACACACCGCCGGTTGTTGACAGGCCTGAAATAACAGAACCGGTGACGGTATCCGGTGGAACAACAGAGCCGGCGGCGCCGAAAGGCAGCAACGTGATTGTTCTGGTCGAGTATCAGGCACAGGCAGATTTGGTGCCGGTCAAAAAGCATTTTGCCCGCTATGGAATTGAGACTGAAATTGTGAACTGGGCAGGCCGATACTTTTTGATTACGAAAGACCGATTCGAGGGCTTCGGGCCCGAGTCGGATGGTTATAAGGCAAAACAAAAAATAATTGAAGTTGGTGCTCTGTATAAGGGGCAGGCCCCTGAGGGATATGAAACCTTCGCACCACATTTTTTCAAAGATGCATACGGCAAAAAAATCGAATAATT
>CAZBWE010000139.1:0-4370 GCA_964495465.1 uncultured Pirellulales bacterium | reverse complement strand
CCGGCAAAATGAATCGAAGCGTCCTTGATGTCGGCGGCAGTATTTTATTAGTAAGCAATTTTACGCTTCACGGCGATTGCCGGAAGGGCCGCCGGCCCGGCTTCGACGCCGCTGCAGAGCCGCAATTAGCTCAACTGCTTTACGAAAAGACGCTCGAGCTGATTGCCGAAAAGGGCGTTGCAGTTGAGAAGGGCGCTTTCGGCGGATATATGCACGTCAGCAGTATAAACGACGGCCCGGTTACCTTTCTGCTTGACAGCTCACGCCTTTTTTAAAATCACTACGAAAATCCACATCAAAAATACGAAAATTACCGCGGCAGATTTGGCTTGACGCAGGGTATCTGCGTTCATACACTTATCCTTTTGGTTCTTAGTATCAATTTTTCAGGTAAAAACAGGTGGAAAAAGCTATTGCAAAAGCTGATGCGTTGATTGAGGCGATGGAATATATCCGCCGCTTTCGCGGGCGAATTGTGGTCGTAAAACTTGGCGGCAGTGTCATTGAAGATACCTGTCTGCAGAAGAAACTTTTGACCGACATCGCCTTTATGTCAACCGTCGGGATGCTCCCAATTATCGTTCACGGCGGCGGAAAGGCCATCACAAAGGCAATGAACGAGGCGGGTCTTGAGCCGGTCTGGATACAGGGCCGACGATATACCGATGAGAGAACCCTCACTATAGCAGAGCATACGCTTGTTCATAAAATCAATACCCCTGTCTGTGAGATTCTCACCGGTCTGGGTTGTAAGCCGATGGGATTGCATTCGCTCAGCAGTTGCGTGCTGTTTGCAGAAACGCTTAGGTTGGCAGGAGAAAACGGCAGAAAAATTGACCTCGGCCTGGTCGGCAGTGTAACTAATGTAAATGCCGATTTGTTAAAGACTCTCTGTGCCGACGGGACTATACCGGTTATTGCCTCGATAGCCAGGGATAAAGTGGGTGGCAAGCTGAATGTAAATGCCGATAGCGCTGCCGGAAGGGTTGCTGCTGAGACAAATGCTGAGAAGCTCGTTGTTGTAAGCGATACTCACGGAATATTGGCTGACCTCAAAGACCCAGGCAGCACAATATCGAGTCTGGGCGAGGCGCAGATTAAAGAGATGATTGAAGCCGGAATTATAACCGATGCGATGTTTCCCAAGGTCGAGGCCTGCCTGACGGCATTGGATGGCGGCGTCAAAAAGGCCCATATTATCGACGGCAGAATTCCGCATTCGCTGCTGTTGGAAATCTATACCGACAAAGGAATAGGAACGGAAATAATAAGAAATTAAAAAGCCATAGAGGAACACAGAGAAAATAAAAGTAAACTAAAGTGAAAAAATAATCCACAACTTTAGGCACTTTTTACTTTAGGCACTTTACACTTTTGTGAAAGATAAATTATGACAACCAAGGAGACAATCGAATTATTCGATAAATACGTTATCGGTAACTATAGCCGCCTGCCGCGGGTTATCGTCAAGGGCCAGGGGTGCTATCTGTATGATGCCGATGGCAACGAGATACTGGATATGTTCCCCGGCTGGGCCGTAAGTGCAATCGGTCACTGCCATCCGAAGGTCGTTGAGGCGCTCCGTAAGCAAGCCGGCGAGCTTCTGCACATCGATAACACTTTTTATTCAGAGCCGCAGGGCGAGCTGGCGAAGCTGTTAAGTGAACGCGCCTTCGGCGGCAAGTGCTTTTTCTGCAACAGCGGCGCAGAGGCCAACGAGGCGGCGCTCAAACTTGCACGACTGCATACATCAGAGGGTAAATATAAGTTTATTACCGCCGAGGGCAGCTTCCACGGCCGGACTTTTGCTACGTTGACTGCTACCGCCCAGCCGAAACATCACGAGGGCTTGCTGCCATTGTTACCCGGTTTTATCTATATCCCGTTCAATGATGTTGCTGTGCTCGAATCTGCTTTCAGTGACGAAGTTGCAGCGGTGATGGTCGAGCCGATTCAGGGCGAAGGCGGTATAAACATCGCTACAGATGAGTTTCTGAAGACTATACGTCGGCTCTGCGATGAAAGTGGAGCGGTAATGATTTTCGATGAGGTTCAGACCGGAATGGGCAGAACCGGCAAATGGTTCGCTTACCAGCATTTTGATGTCGAGCCGGATATTATGACAATAGCAAAGGCCCTCGGCGGCGGCGTTGCTATCGGGGCTATGATGGCTAAAGATGAAGTCGCCGCTTCGCTGGTTCCCGGCAAGCACGCGTCAACCTTCGGCGGTAATGCTCTGGTCTGCGCAGCCGCTGTTGCGGTTATCGAAGCAATAGAAGAAGAGAATCTTTTGGAAAATGCCAGCCGGCTCGGCAGATACACTATGGACAAGCTGCTGCAGCTAAAGCAAAAGCATAATATTATAGACAGTGTTCGCGGAATTGGTTTTATGATTGGCGTTCAATTGACCGGCCCGGGCAGCGAAATCGTCGATAAATGTTTGGATAGGGGCCTGCGTATTAACTGCACTCAGGGCACTGTCCTGCGGTTTATGCCTCCGATGATTGCAGCTAAGGACCAGATTGACAAAGCCGTTGATATTCTTGATACAGTTTTAACAGAAAGGGAATAGCCAGGAAGGCACATAGGCACAAAGGAACAGAGATTTTTATGTGTCATTCCTGCGGAAGCAGGAATCCATTTTCTTTTTTATTTTTCTCTGTGACCTCTGTGTCCTCTGTGGCTGAAAGGAAAGTATGAAAGATTTTCTTTCCATATATGATTGTTCTACTGAGCAGCTTGATGAGCTGCTGCGGTTCAGTACCGGGCTGAAGAATTTATATAAAGCAGGCGGCGATGATTTATGCCTTTCCGGCAAGGTCATTGCGATGCTCTTCGAGAAGCCCAGCTTGCGGACACGAATCAGCTTTCACGTGGCTATGACGGACCTCGGCGGCAGTGCAATCTACGTCAAGCCCGAAGATATCGGCGGCATCGGCAAGCGCGAGCCGGTTAAAGATATAGCCAGGGTCCTCAGCCGATACGTTGACGGCATAATGGCGCGGACCTTTGAGCACGAAACTATTACCGAGCTGGCAAAATTTGCAGCCGTGCCGGTAATCAACGCCCTTACGGACTGGTCGCATCCCTGCCAGGCAATGGCCGATGTGCTAACGATAAAAGAGCATCTTGGCCGATTGGATGGCGTCAAAGTCGCGTATGTCGGCGACGGCAATAACGTGGCTCGTTCGCTGGCCTTCGCATCTGCAAAGCTCGGTATGGAAATGGTGATTGCCTCACCAGCCGGCTATGAGCTTGATGCTGAGTCCATCGATAAGGCCAACCAGATATTAGCTGATAGTGTCCGGCAGACTAACAATCCACAAGCCGCTGTTGATGGTGCTGATATTATTTACACCGATACGTGGGTCAGCATGGGCCAGGAGGAGCATAAGCAAGAGCGCTGTGCGGCTTTTGAAGGTTTTCAAGTCAATGCCGAGTTAGTCAAGCTGGCGCCCGATGCAAAGATTATGCACTGTCTGCCTGCTCATCGCGGCCTGGAAATCACCGATGAGGTCGCCGAGTCGCCCAATTCGATTATCTTCGACCAGTCCGAGAACCGCCTCCATTTCCAGCGCGCCCTTTTGAAAAAACTCTTGAGCTGAAAAATGACAAACCATAGAGTCATAATCGGTGATTCGAGAAAAATGACTGAGCTGGCTGATGAGTCCATCCAGCTTGTTATTACATCTCCGCCTTACTGGCAGCTAAAAGATTACGGAAATGGACAGCAAATAGGTTTCGATGACTGTTACGAGGATTATATAAATAATCTTAACCTTGTATGGAATGAATGTTACAGGGTTCTCGATAACGGCTGCCGGTTATGTATAAACATCGGCGACCAGTTTGCTCGCTCCGTTTACTACGGAAGATACAAAGTCATTCCTATAAGAACTGAAATCATAAAGTTTTGTGAAACGGTTGGCTTTGACTATATGGGAGCGGTAATCTGGCAAAAGGTTACGACCTGCAATACCACCGGCGGGGCAACAATAATGGGCTCGTTTCCATATCCGCGAAATGGCATCGTTAAAATTGATTATGAATTCATTTTGATTTTCAAAAAACCCGGTGTTAGTAGGAGCATACCAAAAAGTATTAAGGATAAATCAAAACTTACTATCGATGAATGGAATCAATATTTTGCCGGCCACTGGAATATCCCTGGCGAAAAACAAAATGGCCATCTCGCTATGTTTCCGGAAGAGATTCCTCGTCGTCTTATCAGAATGTTCAGCTTTGTTAGTGATACTATACTTGACCCGTTCTTGGGAAGTGGAACAACTACTCTGGCAGCAAAGAATCTTGAAAGAAACTCTGTCGGATATGAGATAAATCCCGATTATATATCTGTCATAAAAGAAAAA
>CAZBWE010000138.1:3180-4544 GCA_964495465.1 uncultured Pirellulales bacterium | reverse complement strand
TCTTCAATAACAAGCAGAACTCGCCGGAGAATGACACCAAGGGCCACGATAATTAGAATTTTCGCTGCCAATGGTACCACTTGTGGTTGAATGAGTAGTAATCGCCCAGAACCAAATTTTCCCATTAGACTGGCGTGTAAAATGTAATATCGCGAAATCTCTTGGCCTATGACAGCAACCGCATACGCATATAGAATCTTGTCTGCATATCGTAGAAGCCATCGCGGCCTATACTCGGTTTCAAGTATGTATTTGATTAGCTGCCCTACAACCAGAACCAACAATCCGGTAAAGATGAAGTCGAAGACAAACACCGAAGATGCGTATAAGAAATTTTCGTCAGTATAAGGCCAACCCATTTCCCCCGCTGCGTCGGATACCGCTAAAATGCAGAGGACGAAAAGTAAAGACCAAAAACATCCTCCGCAGATGAGTACCCAGCCGATGATTCGTGCTGCGATGCCATAAAATCGCAAAAGGGCCTTATTTTTCTCAATAAACTCATTCATAATTTGACCTCCGTTATAAATTTAATAGTTTATTATTCTCGTATAATTATACACGATTAACGATGAATTATCAACTAAAATAGTTAAATTTTTAATTTTTTTTATTTGGGAGGGGAAAAGTTAGACTTAGAAGTGAGCAAAGAAACCGTAACTAACGGCATATAAAGGAATTATGACGTTATTATCTGAAATTACAGCAGTAAAAAAGTTATTCAATACCTTCGAGCCAGTTATCCACCAGTACCTCAAGGTCATACCAGTCAACTATGCCATCACCTGAACCGGGTGCAATATCGGCTGACGGCTCACCCGGAGCTTGCTGCCATTGTTCAGCCATTATCCCGAGGTCTCTCATATCAACACCGTCTGGTTCTATAAAATCGCCCGGCAACACCGATTCGGGGGCGACAGTAACCGTATAGTCCTCAACTTCACCCCAATCGGTGGTGCCACAAGGGCTGAGGATTCCCGTCCACCTAATGCGTATGCGCATTCGGGTATCACCAATAGCTGCGCCTTCCGGCGGCGTGATGGTCGCTGTGAAAACCACCGGCCCTCCGTTAACCGCAATCGCCTCGCCGGCATCGTAAAAATCGAAGTCCCTGTTCCAGTCAACCCATATCCCCACCTGGTCATTTTCATCATAAGGGTCGCCATTGATAACCGTTATATCGTAGCCGGTCCCAATCTCCATCGTTGTTGACATCGATGTGTAATCAGCATAGTTGCTGCAGCCGGTGCCGGTATTACTGATGTCTCCGACTTCCACGCTATCGATGTTCAAACTTTCTTCGATATAATTGCTACAGCCTCCTGATGCGGCACAATATTCCGGCGGTGGCTCCTCATAATACA
>CAZBWE010000138.1:0-3080 GCA_964495465.1 uncultured Pirellulales bacterium | reverse complement strand
TTGCTACAGCCTCCTGATGCGGCACAATATTCCGGCGGTGGCTCCTCATAATACAGTTTCAGCCACCAGGTATCGATGTATCCGTAGCCATCAGCGTAGTAATCAGTCGCCCAGAGCCACCATGCCTGACTTACCTTCGTTCCATTGAATGCTGTTATACCTGTCTTGGTTTGACTAATGTCTCCATCCTCACCCCACCAATTCGGTACAAGATTGTACATAGAATCCGGATAGTCATTATCGCTGAGTTCCACATTCACAATGGACGACCAGGATAAATTCCTTACTTCGTAGTGAACATCAATGCACGTAACTTCTTCCGTTGCCGGCGCTGACGAGTAGTCAATCCCGCTGCCGTACCAATTGGGGTAGCTATATTCGATATAGAGATTGTAGGGATTTTGGCCATAGTGAAACTCTCCCGAACAACCCGCTGCCGGTATAATCTCACCGTCCGCGTCTGTACTTTGGCTTGCGATACCTTCTATCAAGATAAATTTTCTCAATACGGATATTTCCACACCCTGAGCAACAAGGGCTTCAGCGTACTCCTCTGGCAACTGCACTATAACACGCCGGCCGTCATCCAGGACTTCTAAATCGCTCCCCGGCGCTCTCGGCAGGGAAGAGATGACAGAGAGGGTAATTTCTTCATTGAAGACAATCTCAACTTCTGCGAAATTACCAACCGCTCTATCTGACTGCACGCCACTGATGCCGTTTATTATGCTGCCTTTTATCAGGTTGGCCGGCTCTTCTGCCGAGATTGCTGTTTTAATTGGCACTGCTCGCCCAAACAGACCGGAAACAACAGCAACAATTACCACAATTTTGGAAAAATTAAACACCTTCACTTTGTCTCTCCTTTCAAATTTTCACCCGGCTATAAAACATAGCCGACTAAATCCTGCTAACCTTCAAATTATTATTAACGGCCGTCTCACGGAGGGGATCCTATTTCGTAAGAAGCAGCGCATATTTGGTTACGTAATTTACCCGTTTTCCTACATAGGATATCCCATTGCTATTATATGCAAAAAAGCAGACAAATTTCAATAAAAGAAATCATTTTATTTAAAATTTTTGGCCGTTTAGGTGCTGCCGCTGCATTATTTCCGTAGAAAATCCCGCTTTTAAAACTGAGAGCCTTCAAGGAACGCTAAGAACCAGTATCTGAACATAAGTTTTGAGAGTCGAGCATCCCGTTTCAATGTGTTGTTTTTTCAGGCCTTGGTGTTCTCAATTTTAAATGGCTTACCATTGAGCTTCAGCGTATGGGCCTATGTAGCCGGTCGGCTTGGGTTTGGGGCGTGATTTGATAATGGCTTCTGCGACTGCAACGTCGCTTTGTTGAGTAATTTTGATATTCGAGGAGTCCGTTTCAACAATCGATACCTTATGTCCCAAGGCCTCGACAAGTTGGGAATCATCACTAATTTTGCTCTTGTCTAAATTTTTTAGATTTTCGTATGCCTTTTTTAGCAGCTTTGCTTCGAAGACCTGCGGCGTCTGTGCCTCGTAGAGACCTGTTCTGTCGATGGTTTTGATTATCGTGTTATCTTTTGCTTCTTTTATAGTTGCCGTAATGGGACAGGCCAGAATCGCGGCGCCTGTTTGAGCAGCGGTTGAGATGACTTTCTCAATCCACTCTTTTGTTACACAGCAGCGAACAGCATCGTGGACAGCAATAAGGTCCGTTTTATCTTCGACAAGCTCTAACGCCTTGGTTACAGTCTCGAAACGCTCAGCACCGCCGAAAAAGATTTTTACATTAAAGAATTTCAGGTTGGTGCCCCACTTGACATTCACCAGCTCCTCGTCTTCGTTGGGGATACCTAACAGAATCTGTTTTACGTCATCTCGGTTGTCGAACAGCTCGACGCTTCGCAGAAATGCGGCTCTGCCGGCTACGTCAACAAATGGTTTTTTTCTTTTTCCGCCGAATCGGCTGCTTGACCCGGCTGCACAGATTATCACCGCAACATTTTTACTCATATCAAAAACTCCTGTTCTGCCTTCTTTTTGATTTCGCTTTATTGCGCCGGCGCCACTTTTTCCAGTCGTAGCAGGACAGGACTTGGCTGACGCGTCTTCTTCTTCAAATCAAAGGTTTCTACCGAAACAGCTTGTCTTACTTCTTTATAGCCGGTGAAACTCGCGTGCAGCGTATATTTCCCCGGTTCTGCTACGAAGTATACTCCCTGACCTGAGTTGATGATTGGCTCAATCGGGCCGGTGCTGCCTTGGAGCCAGACTTTCACTGTTGTCATCGGCGCCCCGTTTTCGTCGACTACCATTACCTGCAGAGATCCTATCTCAGTTTTAGGAGTATCAGGGACATCAATATCAAGGTTTTTTTGTTCACCTTCTGCCAGTTCAAACTCAAGCAACACACCTTCGTCTATGAGCATATTGCCGCCAACCCGATATTCTCCAGCAGGCAGATTGTCGAGTTTATAATTACCATTCTCATCAGACCTTATGTTTCCGACTACAGTCTTGTCTTTTCTCCATACTGTTTGCCCGGACAGGACTTTGCTTGTTAGGCGACCATAGATACCGGATGCGCATTTGGGCATTCGGACGGTTATATTCACGTCATCTTCGGTAACCTCTATGGGTTGCCGGAGCGTCGCATAATCCTTTCGTATAAGGACAAGCCAGTACTTACCCGGCAGGATATATTTGGCAACGTATGGTCCATCCTTTTCGGACGATTTATCAAGTTGGGCTATTCGCTGACCCCATGGCTTATCATCTTCCTGTAAATATGCTTTTATAATGTCCCATTTTGGAGTTCCTTCCATATACTCAATTGAGACATGAACCGTCGAAATCCCCGACGGTATCAGGCCCAAATCAATATAACGGTCCGTTAAGTCAAACTCAGCGATTATAATCCCGTTATCGCGATGTTCGGTATCCTCATAATAAATCTTCCACCTTCCTTTCGGTACACCGCCAAATGTAAATTTGCCATCTGGTTCTGTCATCGCATAGTATCTAAAAGTTGAGGAGTGCCGCTCATCAGTGGCCGACAGAATAATCCTGCGATTGGCGATTGGAACGCCGTCAATAAT
>CAZBWE010000137.1:0-4569 GCA_964495465.1 uncultured Pirellulales bacterium | reverse complement strand
CTCAGGCCCTTGCCAAAAGCGGCTACCAGGTTTTGTCCAATGATATTGCTGTCTGGTCTGAAGTGTTCGGCACCTGCTATCTCCTAAATAAAAAAAAGCGGGCCGAATATCAAGAGCTTATTGACCATCTTAATGCCGTCAGGCCCATCGATGGCTGGTTTACGGAGCATTATGGAGGGCAGCCCAATGGTGGTTGCTCCATTCAGGCAGATGGGCTTAAGAAGCCTTGGCAGATTCATAATACAAGAAAACTTGATGCGATTAGAGAGGAGATTGACAGATTGTCGCTGCCGGTCGTTGATAAGGCCGTAGCCATTACCGGCTTAATCCTTGCCCTTGACGAGGTTGACAGCACGCTCGGGCACTTTGTCTCATATCTGCAGGATTGGTCGCCGCGGTCATACAACGAGCTATATCTGAAGGTGCCCAATGTGTTTGTAACCGACAAGGAGCACAAAGTTTTTCGTCAGGACATATTCGATTTAGTGAAAGATGTTTCCGCAGACCTTGCATATTTCGACCCTCCATACGGTTCCAATAACGAAAAGATGCCGCCTTCGCGGGTCAGATATGCTTCATATTATCATTTATGGACTACAATATGCCTCAACGACAAACCAAAATTATTTGGTAAAGCCAAACGGCGAGAGGATACTTCGGATGCCGTGGCCAGTTCTGTTTTTGAAGAGTTCCGCAGGAGCGGCAATGGCAGGTTCATGGCCATAGAGGCCATCGAGCGTTTAATCAAAAGCACGAACGCCCGTTTTATTCTGCTTTCGTATAGTTCCGGCGGCAGGGCGACTGCACAGGAATTAAATGAGGTCCTTTCTGCGTGCGGCACTATTCTGGATTTTGTGGAAGTGGACTATAAGAAAAACGTAATGGCTGAAATGAAATGGACGAGCGAATGGATATGCGATTTGCAGCAGCCACATCGTGAGTTTCTGTTCTTAATTGAAAAAAGATAGCATTACCAAAATGTACCTTGTTTTGAATCTGAGCAGCAGGACATTAGACATGCAAATCAACTTTTCGGCTTAGTTGGTTTCGATATCTTCTGCGAATCGGCTCGACGATGCCTTTTATAAATTCATCGACCTGCTTTGGCGCTCGGCCGACGTAATTTTTGGGGTCTAATACTTTTTCGAAATTGACTTTACTGAAAGCCATATCCGATTTGAGCTGGCTGATTAAATCGTTGGGCTGGCCGAATTTCTTCACCTGGGCCGCGGCTGCCTGAGAGTGCAGACGGATTCTCTCGTGCAGTTCCTGCCTGTTGCCGCCGGCCTTGACCGACGCCATCAGGATATTTTCAGTGGCCATAAAGGGCAGCTCCGCCGTAACATATCCTTCTATTACCTTCGGATAGACAACAAGCCCGTCGAGCACATTAATCAGGATTTGCAGAATCCCGTCAACTGCCAGAAACGCCTCCGGGATAACTATTCTCCTGTTTGCAGAATCATCCAGCGTCCTTTCGAGCCACTGCTCCGATGCGGTCATCGGCGGGCTTGTTGCTGAGCTCAATACGAATCTGCAAAGGGAGGTAACTCTCTCGCAGCGCATCGGGTTTCTCTTGTATGCCATTGCCGATGAGCCGACCTGTGTCTTTTCAAACGGTTCTTCAATCTGTTTTAGATTCGCCAGTAGCCGAATGTCGTTGCACAGCTTATGAGCCGATTGGGCTATCGATGAAAGACAGTTTATCACAAGCGTATCGATTTTTCTCTGGTAGGTTTGGCCGGTAACGGCGCAGATATTCTTAAAGCCGAACGCGGCAGCAACCATTTTGTCGAGCTGCTTGACCTTGTTGTGATTGCCGTCGAAAAGCTCCAGAAACGATGCCTGTGTTCCGGTGGTGCCTTTGACGCCTCGAAATGGCAGTGTTTCCAGCCGGTGCTCAATTTCCTGTAAGTCCATTACAAGCTCGTAGCACCATAGCGTTGCCCTTTTGCCGACGGTGGTTAGCTGGGCCGGCTGATAATGTGTGTAGCCAAGCGTCGCAAGGTCGCGATACTTCTTTGCGAATTTGCCTAATAAATTAATCACCGCTGCCAGCTTTCCTGCGGTTATTTCTAGGGCGTTGCGCATAATTATCAAATCCGCATTATCGCCGACAAAGCAGCTCGTTGCGCCGAGGTGGATTATTGGTGCAGCTTTCGGCGCAGCGTCAGCGAATGTGCGGATATGGGCCACAACATCATGGCGACATTCTTTTTCGTAACGCTCTGCCTTTTTAAAATCAATGTCGTCGAGGTGCCTGGCCATCTGGTCTATCTGGCCTTGTTTAATGTTCAGGCCGAACTTCTTTTGTGCTTTGGCAAGCTCCAGCCACAGGCGACGCCACGTGCTGAATTTCTTTTGCGCACCGAATAGCTCTGCCATTTCCCGCGATGCGTTTCTCTCAACCAGCGGACTTGTGTATAACTCTTTTTCTTTTGTCATTATTTTTTCACCTGATAGTGGTTTATTGTTTAGCAGTCGCCGGCACGGCGACGCAGTATATTTAGCCTGCGGTTTGCCGACAGGCATGGCCAAGTCCATTACCGCAGGTTTCGATTAAGTTTTCTCTGTCGTTCCGACAATAGTTTTTCGATTTCCTCTATATCTTCCTTGCTCAATTCGAAATCTGCTGCCGGAGCGGTTTCTTCGATTTGGCTGGGTCTTCGTGCACCGACAATGGCAGCGGTAATATCAGGCCGGCGAAGGACCCACGCAATTGCCAATTGTGCCGGTGTTTTGCCGTTGCGTTCTGCTATTGGCCGAAGTTGGTCAACAAGCTGTAATGTAGCGGTAAACTTTGGCTCGTGAAAATCCGGACTCCTTCTTCGATGGTCGTCCAGTGCCAATCCCGACAACCTTTCCTGGTTGAATTTGCCCGTCAGCAGGCCTCTTTGCATAGGACTGTAAGCAACAACGCCCATATTATTCTCATCGCAGTAGCCCAGCAGCTCCTCTTCGACTTCGCGATGGAGCATACTGTATGACGGCTGAAGCGAGACAGGCCGCGCTATTTTCGTAATACGCTTTAACTGCTCGATATTGTAGTTCGATACTCCGATATATCGCACTTTACCCTCGTCTTTAAGTTTAGCCATCGCCTCCCAGCCCTGTTCCAAGTTCTCTTCCGGCTCAGGCCAGTGCATCTGGTAAAGGTCGATTACATCGATGTTGAGTCGTTTTAAACTTGCGTGACATTCTTCTCGGATGCTCTTGGCCTTCAGACAGGGCACTTTCTCTTTTTTTTCATTCCATAATAATCCGTATTTTGTTGCGATAATTGGTTTGGCATTTGTTTGTTCGAGTGCTTTTTTGATGAGTTCTTCCGAGTGTCCGAGTCCGTAAGCGGGGGCGGTATCTATCCAGTTGATGCCAAGCTCCAGGGCCTTTATTATGGCAGCAATTGCCTCATCGTCATCCTGTGGTCCCCAGCCGAACTGCCAAGGCCCGCCCATCGCCCACGTGCCCAGCCCGACGGTGGTTAGTTTCAAATCGGTATTGCCTAATTGCCGCTTCTGCATAATCACGCTAAAAGTAATTCGTTCACCCTCACAACGGCTTATTACGATACAATAAACTGCTCAACGGCACAAGAGCAAAAGCCGGCTGCTGACCGTTATTGACAAGTGCCTGCTATCTTTCTGTCGTGATGACGTATGTTCCGCCGACCCGGGTATCGAATTCGATAACTCCCGGCTCAATGGTTTTAAATTCCTGCCCAACGAGCTTTATCGGCGTGGCGGAACGAATCCGGCATTTTCCGCCAAGTTTGGAATATATCACGGCCTTATCGACTTCGCCGTCCTTCCAGTATATCTCCACCTCGAAGCCGCCACGTGCACACAGGCCTTTAATGTAGCCATTCGGCCAGGCAGAAGGCAGCGCCGGAAGTATGTGCAGTTCGCCTGTATGGCTTTGCAGCAGCATCTCGGCTATCCCCGCCGTGCCGCCGAAGTTGCCGTCTATCTGAAAAGGCGGATGATTATCGAACATATTCGGCAGTGTGCTCTCGGCTATTAAGCTGGCGAGCATTTTGTAGGCGTGGTCGCCGTCCTGGAGCCGTGCCCAGAAGTTTACCTTCCACGCCTTGCTCCAGCCGGTCCCGCCATCACCGCGAAGCTCAAGCGACCTGCGGGCTGCGGCAAAAAGCTCGGGCGTGCCGTAGCGTGTAATTTCTTTGCCCGGGTGCAGGCCGAACAAATGCGAAACGTGCCGGTGCCGGTTATCGGGATTGTCTTTGTCCTCTAACCATTCCTGTAGCTGGCCGAGCCGGCCAATCTGGTTGGGTGCAATTTGGCTTCGCAGCTCGATGAGCTTTTGACGAAATTTCTTATCGACACCGAGTATTTCAGATGCCTCGATGCAGTTGGAGAACAAATCACGAATTATCTGATGGTCCATAGTAGGCCCCATCACCAACCCTCCCTGTTCCGGTGAATTGGATGGGCCGGAGATTAGCCAGCCGGTGTTTGGGTCCTCGATAAGGAAATCGACGAAAAACGTCGCAGCCCCTTTCATTAAAGGATACGCCCGATTTTTGAGAAACTTTTCGTCGCCGCCGAAAAGGTA
>CAZBWE010000136.1:0-4592 GCA_964495465.1 uncultured Pirellulales bacterium | reverse complement strand
CCGGTTATGTAGTCTGCCCCATAGCCGCCGCCTATATCCAGCGCTTCAATCGTGAATCCGTCTTTGCGCAATTGTTCAATCAAAGCCAATACCTTTTCAATCGCCTCAGCATACGGCTCAACGGTATGTCCTGCAGAACCCAGATGTATATGAATCGCGTAAAGCTTCACTGATGACTCTTTGCCGTAATCGGCGAAGACCTTTCGTGCACGTTCGATGTCAACTCCGAATTTTGTCTCTTTTTTGCCTGTAGTAGTATATCTATGAGTTTTTGGGTCAACATCAGGATTTACACGCAGGGCTGCTTTAGGGAATTTGCCTTGTTGTTTTGCTAATCGAATCAAATTTTCAAGCTCGGCCTCAGATTCGATGTTGAAATAGGCAATGTTGGCATTTAAACTCTCGATAATTTCTTTGTCTGTTTTACCAACACCGGCAAAAACAATTTTTGACGGGTCACCGCCGGCCTGAAGAACACGATACAATTCCCCGCCGCTGACAATATCAAACCCGCTGCCTGCTTCAGTCAAAAATTTTAAAATATTTATATTGCCACATGCCTTAACGGAATAACAAATCGTCGTATCAAGTTCACTATAAGCATTCTGAATTTTTTGCAGATGTTCTCTGAAGGTGGCTTTACTGTAGATATAAACCGGCGTTCCGACCCCCGCAGCAATTTTCTCCACGTCTATCTTTTCAGCAAATAGTCTGCCGTTTCTGTAATTGAAATAGTCCATATGTGTATTCTTTTCTTACAACGGATTAACAAGAACCTTCCTTAGTATCGACAGATAGTATATGAAATCAAATGTTTATTGCAATAGAGCAGCCCATTATATCATTTAGTTTACAGGGAAGGCGCTGTAAAGTAACCGCGCTCGATTTGCCATATATAGAAACTCAAGATGAGCAATTTCCCCTAACGAGAGAATATCATCGTAAAGGTGGTCTTCGTCCGTAATTATCACATCCAGTTAGAATTTAACGACTGAGCGTATCCTGCTGTTATTTAAGAAGTTACAAGAATTGAGCTTATCCCGCAACCAAACAAAACGGAAGGTTACACTTTGGCAACGTAACCTTCCGTTTACACATAGATTACCGCAGCTATAAATTCCTCTTCGCGGCCGAGTTCCCACAATAATAATTTGTGAAACTGGAACTCTCTAAACTTGCCGGCTGTCCGCCAAAATCAGTTACTAAAAACAAAGGCGGACTCGTAGTCAAACTTTGGTGCTTTCCCTATTTTTTCTTTTTGGCTTTCTTCTTAGTTTTCCCCGCTGCTTTTTTCTTTGCTTTTTTCTTTGCCATTATTTAATCACCTCCTTTTGGCTGATTAAAACTCCTTTAAACTTAACTTAACATCTTAATACCAACTTCAATTTACTTTAAATTGAGAAACGCTGTCAAACAAATTATGTAAAAAAGAAAAAAATTTTATATTTTTTTATCGTCCAGATGTTTAAAAATACTTAACAAAAAAAATTTTGCCGGCGATATTTTACACAACTGTTCGAATCGTTTATGATATTTTTATAATGAGATGATACAATTTGCTATATTAGGATTTGGATTTCTTTTTATGGCGGAAAACCAATTTTCTTGGAATAACCTTCATTAAATGCGATTTATTTAACTTTTTGATTCGTTTTGCTTTCTTTAGCTGTGAATGAAAGAATATTTCTTTTGTTATTGTGTATCTCGTCAAGCTAATGGAAAATGTTGTAAGACAATATAAGATTATTTATGCTCTGTCAGTTTTTTAATGGCTTGTCGGGCGTTGGTTGGTTATTGTATTTTCCTTGTATTAACTTTTGAATAACACACAATTTACTTGTTAATTCTTACGGCAAAAAACAGTTGGCTGCAAAAAAAAGAAAGATAGTTTTATTCGGCGGAACGTTCGACCCGATTCATATCGGCCATACTACGGTAGCGGACGAGGCAGCCGAACATGTCGGTGCGGAAAAAATCATCTTCATTCCCGCAAAACGCTCTCCCCTCAAAAATTTCCTTCCAAAAACAAGTGATGCCGACAGGTTTGCTATGATAGCTCTTGCAATCGCAGACAACAGAAAATTCGAGTTAAGTGATTACGAACTGAAAAAACCGGAGCCGAGCTATACACTGGAAACCGTAAGACAGTTCCAGGCTGGTTACGGCAGCAATACTTCGATTTACTGGCTGGTAGGCGCAGATAGCATTGATGACCTGCCGCACTGGTATAAAGTCGTCGAGCTGCTTGATGAATGTAATTTATCCGTGATGTATCGAGCCGGCTGCGACCTGCCTGATTTTTCCGGGTTCGAAAATATCTGGGGCGCTGGGCGAGTTGAAAAACTACGGCAGAATACTATCCGAACATCTTTGATTGACATAAGCAGCACCGAAATTAGAAACAGGATTGCCACGGGCCGGGACGCAAACGATATGCTGAACCCACTTGTTGCAGACTATATCCGCAAGCACAAACTCTACAAGTCGAACTAAACAGTGTTGCGTTATTTTATACACTGCTTTTACCGACTGACTTTTTTAACCAGTCATACCAGCTTGAAAAACCTTCTCCGGTTTTGCTTGATACCGGAAAAATCTCGATGCCTTTATTAAGTTTGCGGGCATCTGCCTTTGCCCGCTCGATATCAAAATCATCCTGAGCGCCTGCCGCGAGCAAATCAATCTTATTTATGAGCATTACCTTTGACCTGGCAAAAATAGCCGGATATTTGGCCGGCTTGTCATCACCCTCAGCAACAGACAACACAACTATCTTACCGGCTTCGCCTAATTCGAGAGCTGATGGGCAAACCAGGTTACCCACATTTTCTATGAAAATCAAATCCAGCTCATCCGCCGGCAATTTTCCCAAAGCACTATCAACCTGAGCCGCTGATAAATGACAGGCGCCATCAGTATTTATCTGGACCACAGGCGCTTTGGTTGCCCTGATTCTCTCGGCGTCGATGTCGGTCTGGATATCACCCTCAATGACGCCTATTTTAATTTGGTTCTTCAATTCGTTTATTGTCCTTGTCAGAATTGTCGTCTTGCCCGAGCCGGGTGAAGATATCATATTGTAACAGAGTATCTTGTGTTCAGTCAAAAAACGGGTGTTTTTGAAGGCATACTCTTCGTTTGCGCTTAATATTTTCTTACGAACATTAACTTTTTGCATTGTATTACTCCGTTTGGAATTCTATCTCTTCCAGTATCAATGGCGCATCAGGCATCAATTTAAAGTCCTCGCTGTTGCACATCGGACACCTCGGATGTGAAAGTTCCACATCAAAGCTTTGATTACAATTCATACATAGTCCCTGCAGCGACTTATGCTCTATTTGGAGCTTAAGGTTTTCACAGGGCGTGTCTTTGGATATGGCCTCAAAGGCAAAACAAAGGGCTTCGTCATTGATAGCGTAAAGCAGTCCGCAGCTAATCTTGGCACCGATGGGCTTTAAATTTCGCTTCGCAGCTTCATCAGATATCGCAGTTAGTAAATTCTCAGCTACTATCATCTCGTGCATCAGCAAATCCTCGGCAGTTCCCTTCCATACGGCATCTGGACAATCCTCTTGCCGCCGATTTTGGTTATCAACTCCACAACAGGCACATCGTGGGTCTGGGCTACCCCACCTATTATTCCCGAATTCTTACCCAGCGGATGTTTCTTGCAGATATTCAGACAATCCTCAGCCGACTCCGGCGATACAACTGCGACGAATTTGCCTTCATTGGCGATGTTTAGCACATCAAAGCCGAGCATATCCGCCGCCGCCTGCACCGCTGGTTTGACCGGAATATCCGCTTCGCTAACTTCGATACTTAGGTTACTCGCCCTTGAGATTTCATTCAGTGTCGCAGCCAATCCGCCGCGTGTCGGGTCCCGCATAAATTTTACTCCGTTTGTTTTTTCCAGTAGCTCGCAGGTCAGCCCCGCCAGGGCGGCACAGTCGCTTTGTAACTGCGATTGGAACTTAATACCTTCCCGCTGGGAAATAACGGTCATCCCGTGGTCGCCGATTGTGCCGTTGATAATTATTTTATCACCAGCCGCTATCCTTCTGAATCCCAAATCCACACCGGCTAATTTCTCACCAATCCCTGCCGTATTTATAAAAATTTTATCGGCTGCTCCCGATTCGACGGTCTTTATATCACCGGTAACAATGTTGACGTTGTTTTGGCGAGCTGTTCGGCCGATGCTGTTCAAAATCTTATCAAGCAGTTCAAATTCAAAGCCATCCTCGATTATCAGTGATAACGCCAGAGCAACAGGTTTTGAGCCGGCCACAGCCAAATCGTTTATAGTCCCGCAAACAGAAAGTTTCCCGATATCTCCGCCGTTGAAAAATAACGGCTTCACCACGTAGCTGTCGGTCGTAAAACACACCGAGTTTGAAGCAAGGTCTAATTTGGCCGAATCGGCAAGTTCATTGAGAATATCGTTTTTGAAATGGGGCAGAATATGGTGCCGGATTAATTCATCCGTCAATTGGCCACCGCCGCCGTGGGCAAGTAAGATTCTATCGTGTTTGTTTGTTTTCATTGCTCGCAAATCCGGGTCTGTTAATCTCCTGATTCCCTGGCCC
>CAZBWE010000135.1:2850-4605 GCA_964495465.1 uncultured Pirellulales bacterium | reverse complement strand
GGGCAGGTCAGCAGCAGGTTCGAGCTATGGGCAGTAACATTGGAACATTCCATCTGAATCTTTGGCTGCATAGCCTGGTTGAACTGTGGGCCTGGGACAAGTCCGCAAGGGTTCTCTGCAACCGTAGTGATAGCCCATGGGATGATGCAAATCGGCGGCCGTTTCATGCTGATAAGTGTGCCGCTCTTAGAAGAGAGGTTTTGAAGAGAACATTTTTTGAAACTTTTGGCCATAGCCGTAAAAATCGAAAAATCGCACGGCAGTTTTATAAGCTATTGAAACTGGCCGCTTAGTAACCTATTTTTTGGAAAGTGCAGATTTTATGATAAACATCTCCAAACTATACTGTGGCCTGTCCGGCGAATCTGACGACTTGCGCTATCATCAGCCGAGTTCCAGTGGTCCTGTTGTCGTTTATAATTGCACCAGCCGATGCAACTTGAAGTGCCTGCATTGCTATAGCAGCTCGGATTTAAATAAGACCGACGATGAGTTGACCACGGCCCAGGCAAAGCAGTTACTCTCACAGATTGCTCAAGTTCGTTGTCCCGTGATTTTATTTTCCGGCGGTGAGCCGTTATTGCGTCGTGACTTATTTGACTTATTAGCCGAGGCGAAGCACTTAGGTCTTAGAACAGCTATCTCTACCAACGGCACATTGATTAATTCTTCTGTCGCTAAAAAGCTCGTGGATGTCGGTGTCGGCTATGTCGGCATTTCTATTGATGGCACCCGTGATTTTCACGACTGGTTCAGGCAGACAAGCGGCAGTTTCAAAGCTGCTTTGTCTGGCATCGCAAGTTGCAGAGCTGCTGGCATCAGGACCGGCCTGCGTTTTACAATTACAAATCAAAACGCTGGCCAGATTCCAGCCGTCTTCGACATCGCTGCTGAAAATAATATAAGACGCCTTTGTTTTTATCATTTAATCGCCGTTGGCCGAGCGCAGGAGATGGTTGGCAGTGAAAAGGGCCAAGACGCTGTACGTTATACGCTAAACGCTGACGAGACACGTCGTGCCGTCGATGTTATAATAGATAAAACTGCCGAGTTCGCTAGCAGAGGTCTTATCGACGAGGTTCTTACCGTGGATAATCACGCCGACGGCCCGTATCTCTTATTGAAAATGGCCGCCGGGAACCATCCGGGTTACGAACAGGCCAGGCAGCTTCTGCTTGCCAACGGCGGGAATAAAATCGCTGAAAAAATTGTCTGCGTCGGTTGGGATGGCAGCGTTTTTGCCGACCAGTTTTGGCGGAACTATTCTCTCGGTAATATCAGGGATAGGAGCTTAAAAGAGATTTGGGGAGATTCTGATGAGCCGGTTTTGAGCAAGTTGCGGGATAAATCCGGCTTTGCCGACGCCAGATGTCTTCGGTGCAGATGGTTCGATTTGTGCAAAGGCAACTTTAGATTCTTGGCCGACAAGACCAGCTATGAAAGCTGGCTCAACGAGCCGCCTTGCTACCTGACAGATGAGGAAATTGGAATATAATAAATGAAATCCGAAATTCCAAGCACGAGATCCTAAACAATATTTATTGCTCTTTGAATTTTTAATGGAACATTGTTATACAAGTAAAGTAAAGGTGTCATTCCCGCGAAAGCGGGAATCCAGCCGTTT
Organism: uncultured Pirellulales bacterium; assembly: GCA_964495465.1. Taxonomy (GTDB): domain Bacteria; phylum Planctomycetota; class Phycisphaerae; order Sedimentisphaerales; family Anaerobacaceae; genus CAZBWE01. The sequence continues at coordinate 2,981 of CAZBWE010000135.1, read as the reverse complement.
TATCCACGATTTCTGGACTCCTGCTTGCGCAGGAGTGACAAAATGTCTGTTCCATTATTTATTCAAACATCAATAATTACCAAATCTTGAATGACCGAAACGTTTCGGTCATTTGAAGATTAGGATTTTGA
>CAZBWE010000135.1:0-2750 GCA_964495465.1 uncultured Pirellulales bacterium | reverse complement strand
TTAGGATTTTGATATTTGAAATTATCCGAAGGAGTGCGCTATGGGTTTTCCGAAGATTCGAATGCGTCGTTTTCGCAGCAGCTCTACTATGCGGAGACTGGTGCGTCAGACTGCGTTAAGCGTTGATGATTTTGTCTATCCTTTATTCGTCCGCGAAGGCAAAAATCTTAAAGAGCCGATTAAATCGATGACCGACTATTACCACTTTTCGCCCGATACGGTTGCAGCCGAGGCGGCTGAAGTTGCATCGCTGGGCATACCTGCTGTTTTGCTTTTCGGCCTGCCCGCCAAAAAGGATGATACCGGCTCCGCTGCTTGGGCTGAGGACGGCGTTGTCCAGCAGGCGGTTAGCCAAATCAAAAAAGCATCGCCCGGACTTCTCATCATAACCGATGTCTGTCTTTGTGAATATACATCGCACGGCCATTGCGGCGTTATAAAAGAAGGCAAGGTTGACAATGATGCCACCTGCGAGCTCCTGGCAAAGGTCGCTCTTTCTCACGCACAGGCAGGCGCCGATATCGTTGCCCCTTCTGATATGATGGATGGCCGCGTAAAATATATCCGCGAAGCACTGGAGGAAAATGATTTTCACGATGTTGCTATTATGTCTTATGCCGCCAAGTATGCCTCCGCTTTTTATGGCCCGTTCAGAGACGCCGCGGAATCTGCCCCCTCGTTTGGCGACCGCAAAACCTACCAGATGGACCCTGCTAATGCACGCCAGGCGATAGCTGAGATTGCCCTCGATATCGAAGAAGGCGCTGACATTGTTATGGTAAAGCCGGCACTTTGTTATCTTGATATAATTTATCGTGCAAAGAAGCGTTTCGATTGTCCCATCGCTGCGTATAATGTCAGCGGTGAATATATGATGGTCAATGCTGCCGCCGACGAGGGTCTTTTGGATAAAAAATCCGCAATGCTCGAGATGCTAACCGCTATCAAGCGTGCCGGCGCTGATATTATAATTACGTATTTCGCAAAAAATACAGCAATATTGTTATCCGGCAGATAGCAGTTTATACAAGAGAAACACTATGCTGACTAAAATGCGTAATAACCTCGTCGTCAGTATTTTAGGCCGGGGCATAATCATTGGTGCGATGACACAGGTGGTTGATATCTCTGTCCTTGTCATATTTGCCGTCGGCTTGGCGGAATTTAGAATTGATGCTTGACTCTTTTGGGCCGGGCTGATAGAATAACGGCAACTGTATGTTGAACGCCGGTAATACCGGCAGGGGAAATTTTTAAGAAAAGGAAATAAAATGAATATTTATGTAGGGAATTTACCGCATAAGGCGACCGAGGATGAGGTTCGTCAGGCATTTGCTGAATTTGGTCAGATAACAGAGGTTCGCCTGATAATGGATAAGTTTAGTGGTGAGGCGAAGGGCTTCGGTTTCATTGAAATGCCGTCCAAAGAGGAAGCAAAAAGGGCTATCGAAGAGATGAACGGCAAAGAATTTATGGGTCGTGTTTTGAATGTCGGCGAAGCCCGCCCAAAGCCCGAGCGTCGTGGTGGCGGAAGGCGGGGAGGTTTTGGCAGCAGCCGTGGTGGTGGCAGCCGTGGCGGTGGCAGCCGTGGTGGTGGCCGGGGACGAGATGACCGTTCCGGCAGAGGCGGCGGAAGGTCACGTTACTAAAATCGCTACTGCTGAATCTTTGGCCGGCTGAGCGTCAAAATGAAACGGGCTCCGTTTTCTAACAGAGCCCGTTGGTTTTTCTGGAATATTGTTTTTGATTAAGCGGGAATTACGTTGTTCGCACAAGGCCCTTTTTTGCCCTGGCCAACCTCAAATTCGACCTTCTGCCCTTCGTCAAGACTGGCATAACCGGCCATCTTGATTTCCGAGTGATGAACGAACAAATCCTCGCCGCCATCATCCGGGCTGATAAACCCAAAACCTTTTTGTCCATTAAACCATTTTACTGTACCTAAACTCACTTGAGTCTCCTTTGGCCTTCAGTTTGGCCGTATAAAATGTCTCTCGCATTTTCTTATTAAGAGGATATTCCTGAGAGACGTGAGAATATGCTCCACTTACAATCATTATACCAGGATTCCACCAAAAGGTCAATAGAAATAAAATATTTATTTACTCCTATGTAGTTTGTCCTGAGCAAGCCTGTCTTGAGCTTGGTCGAAAGAGCCGAAGGTGTTGGTGTTCTAACGAATTATCTGCGTTTTTATTGAAATTTGTCCATAGTTCTATGCGTTTTCCGCCCAATTCAAAATCCTGCCTGCCCTCCATAGCTCAAAGAGCATCGGAGGGTCGTCCCTCATCTATCCTCCCTCATCCACCGTCTATACGCTCAACGCTTCACGCTGCACGCTAATAACGAGTCACGGGCAAAGAGCGACGAAAAAATCCCTTGCAAAGTATTGGATATTCTGATATTTCATCTTCCAGCTTGATGCGGGAAATATGCGACATACGATATACAATGTGCGAAATTAGTCGCCGATTTTTTCGGTGTGGTAGGATTGTAAAAAATAGAGTGTTTTTTAGGAGGAAGGCTGATATAATACAGACCTTCAGAACCTTTTTAAAAGGAACGATTTATGACTTTAGATAACGGCAAATCATCACAGCGACAAAGAGACAAAGCAACTATTGAGCTTCTCAGAAAGCTCAGGGAGGAGCTGCTCTCTGACGATATCTCAACTGCGAGACTGGCGGCTTTTAATCTGTCATGGAAACAAGAGGATGGCTTAGCCATACTCACGGAGGTATTATTCGGCA
>CAZBWE010000134.1:0-4615 GCA_964495465.1 uncultured Pirellulales bacterium | reverse complement strand
GCGGGAATCCAGATAATTTCGTCAAAGTTATTTTAGATTATGTTATACACTCTTAATAGTTTCTTATCGGCGTCTTCCAATGCCGGGTTTAGCTAAACACCTTTACTGCCGCTCACTATTTCAGCCGTCATATTGTCGGTATTTGGCCATTTTGACCTTTATCCCTGCACGTCATAATATGAAGGGATTGTTAAAGGTTTTTATTATCAGGTTTATACATCTGCAACATCTTCCGCAAACGTTACGCTCAGGACATCTTCTGCGGTAGTCAGGCCCTGCAGCATTTTACCCACGCCGCTTTCAAGTAATCCGCCGTACCCCCTTTGGTGTGCTGCGGCTTTTATTTGCGACTCATTGGCGTTATTTACAAGCAGTTCACGCATATTATTGTCTATAACCAAAAACTCGAATATAGGCAATCTGCCGTAGTAGCCCGTCCCGCCGCAGTTTTGACATCCGCGACCGTGGTAAAAAACTGTGTCTCTGGCCTGTTCCGGCGTAATCTTCAGGCGGTTAAGGATTTGGTCGCTTAACGTTGTCGGCTCTTTGCAGCGCTCACATATTCTCCTTACAAGTCGCTGCGCAATTATCAGGTTCAGTGTCGATGCAAGCAGATACGGCTCAATACCCATATATACCAGCCGGCTTATTGCGCTTGGAGCGTCATTCGTGTGAAATGTGCTCAATACCAAATGGCCCGTCAGGGACGCCTTTATCGCTATTTCAACCGTCTCTTTATCCCGTATTTCTCCTATGAGAATTATATCTGGGTCCTGTCTTAATATTGAACGAAGGCAGTTTGCGAAGGTGAGGTTGATTTCCGGCTTGACCTGAATCTGGTTGATGCCCGCAAGCCGGTATTCGACGGGGTCCTCGACCGTTGTAATATTTTTCCTCGGGTCCTTTATGTAGTTTAGTGACGAATACAGCGTTGTGCTTTTGCCGCTGCCCGTAGGACCGGTCACAATTATGATGCCGTGCGGCTGTGACAATGTCATTTTAAACTCCTTGAGGAGCTTGGGCTCGAAACCGAGTTCGTCTAAATTATGGTTTAACGCCGCCGTGTCAAGGATTCGCATCACGACTTTTTCGCCGTATATCGTTGGGATGACCGACACCCGAACATCTATGTCTCTGTTGGAGGCCTTTATTCTGAAGCGACCGTCCTGCGGTAGTCGCCGCTCTGCTATATCCATCTTCGAGAGTATCTTGATTCGCGCTATTACCGCCAACTGCATTCCTCGAGCTGGCGGAACCATATCGCGAAGAGCGCCGTCAATTCGCATCCGGATACTCATCGAATGTTCCTGTGGTTCGATATGGATGTCACTTGCCCTGCTTTTGACCGCCTGGCTTAACAGAAGGTCAACGAACCGTATTACCGGGGCCTTGCTTGCGGCTACCTCGCTGCTGATGTCTGATTCTGTCAGGTCGTCTATAATCTCCTGCTCGTCTTCCTTGCCAACTTCGAGTTCTACCAGGTGGCGAAGCTGTTGCTCTTCGATATCGGAGCCGTGGTAAATCAGCTCTATTATCTTGCGAATCTCCTGGGGCGAGCTGATTGCTATTTTAATCTGGCGTTTTATTTTCAGAGTTATTGTATCTATTGCGATAACATTAAGAGGGTCCGCCATTGCTATGGTGATTTTGTTGTTTTCCTCGCCGACCGCTACAAGGCAGAATCGCTTGGCGATGTTCTCCGGCAGCGACCTCGCTACGTTTAAATCTATCTTGTGGACATCATCGAGGCGGATGTATTCCATCGAGAGATGTTCAGCCAATGCGCTGGTTACATCCTCGTTATTGAGAATCTTCAGTCTAAGCAATACCTCTCCGAGCCGGCCGCCTTGTTCTCGCTGTGCGGTTAAGACCTCTTCCAGCTCTTTATGGCTTAATAAACCCTTAGAAACGAGTAATTCGCCAAAAAGATGGTTGCTTTCGGCTCTGGAAGTGTTAGGAATTGCTTGTAAAGAATCCATTCATTCACCTCCACCATATATTCTATCTACTTCTATTATTCGGGTCTTAAACCAAACTATATACAAACGCCGGCAAAAAGACCGACACCTGCACCGGTTATTTTAAGGGCAGTCCACCCTTTATAAGGTGTGTATCGGCTTCACCCTTCTCGATGTTTCTCTGTTTAGAATATACTATAAAAAAAAGCAGGTAGCAAGAAAAATTTATCGTGTTATTCGATGAGAAAAGCCCTTGATATGAATAATGGGCTTAACATTTCAACCTTGAAACTTTATTTATAGGACTGATGTTGACTTAATCTCGGACGTTGGTCGATGATTGTAAAGCCGCTGTTATCAGCTGAAGTATTTTCCTTCAAATTTCGGTATAATCAATATATATGATATATTTGTTACATTTACTATTACTTGAATTCGTTAAGAGCATCTTACAAAATGGACCTTGTCATTCCTGCGAAAGCAGGAATCTAATAAAGAATACGGATTACGTGTCTCCATAGCTGGCGAATTGCCGGGCTGGAAAGTCAGATAATGACAAGGGTGGAATATCTCTTTTTTGTTGAAAGTTTTGTGTTTTATCTCTTTCGGGAATTGGGGGCATATTAAGGGTTTGTTGATTACGGATTATATTTGCTCCGAATTTCTTTGACGAGGAGGCCAAAAGTCCTCATAATAAAGAGTTTATTGCGGATGTGGCGGAATTGGCAGACGCGCAGGCTTCAGGTGCCTGTGGGCTTCGGCTCGTGGAGGTTCGACTCCTCTCATCCGCATTTTTTAGGCCTTTTGACTCTCTATCCGCAATTTAAGCATCTGTTTAACGAAAATCCTGCGTTAAGGTCGATAATATAATTGGTTATTAACGTTTATTAATGCCTGTAACAAAACTACTCGTTACTCTCTGTCATTCCCGCGAAAGCGGGAATCCAGATAATTTCGTTAAAGTTATTTTAGGTTTTGTTATAGACGCTTAGGCGGTTTGTTTTACGGATTGGGGTGTAAAAAGCAGGATTAATAAGGAGAAAGCCAATGGATTTTGCTGTTATCCTCGCACAGGCGGCTGAAGCCACGAGTGAAGCGGCGACAAAACATGCCGTTGTCCCAATGGATTTGATTTGGCAGCAGATAACTTCGCTTAACAAGCTTGAGGCGTTTACTTTTATGTCATTCGGTGCGGTTTGCCTCATCTATGGCTGGCGAATCTTCAAAATACTGGTGGCTATTAGTTTTGCCCTGATTGGCCTGTTTGTCGGCGTTTATACAAACAATGTGCTTATCGGCGGAAACGAAATCTGGCTCGGTATTTTAAGTATGATTCTTTTCGCTGTTTTTTCCATACCTATGATGAAGTGGGGTGTCTGTCTTTTAGGCGCCGCAGCAGGCGGTGTCCTCAGCGGCGGCTGCTGGTTTGCCTTGTCGTTGCCTGAGCAATACATCTGGGCAGGTGCTCTTGTCGGGGTTGTCGCCGGCGGGATGGTTTCGTTTATTGTATTTAAAGCTTCCGTTATCCTCTTTACCAGTCTGGGCGGCAGCGCCTTGGTCGCGATTGGCGTCCTGGCCGTAATATACCGCCATCTCGGCGCTGCTGAAAAAGTCGAGGATCTGGTCCTTGTCCAGAGATGGTTTCTGCCCGTTATGCTGGCCGTGCCGACAGTCGTCGGAGTTATTCTGCAGAATAAATTAGTAAAGGGCTCAAAAACCTGGAAACTATAATCCCTCTGGTTCCTGCTCGTATTTCGCATCAGATTGTTTAATCGCCTCTCGTATGCTTGTTTTCGGCTTGCCGAATGGACTATTAGCGCCCGGCAAGGCCGTTTTTCCCCTTGCAAAATCACCTTTTTGGCTTTATAATCCTTTTTAAATAGAGTTAATATGACGAATATCGAGTATCCGGAATCGAGTAACGAGTAACGAGCATCGAGCAACGAGTAACGAATTATGTTTGAATCATTGACCGAAAAATTCAACTCTGTTTTCCGGTCGCTGTCCGGCCGGGGAAGAATTACCGAAGCCAACATCTCTGACGTTATGCGGGACGTCCGCAAGGCCCTTTTGGAAGCGGACGTCAGCTACAATGTCGTAAAGCAGTTCTGCAAGGATGTCACCCAGGCCGCCATCGGTGCAGAGGTCATAAAGAGTCTGCACCCAGGCCAGGTTATGATAAAAATCGTCAGCGACGAGCTGACAAAGTTAATGGGTCCCGTCGATACTCGTATTTATTTCGTCTCTCCCGGCCCTACGGTGATTATGCTTGCAGGCCTGCAGGGCGGCGGTAAGACTACTACCGCTGCAAAGCTTGGAAAATATCTCGTTGCAAAAGGCAAGAGACCTCTTCTCGCTGCCGACGACCTGCGAAGACCCGCTGCCGTCGAGCAGCTTGTTGTCCTCGGTGAGCAAACCGGCATCGATGTTTATAGAGAGGACAGCAAAGACACCGTAAAAGTCGCCAAAAACTCTATCAAACACGCCAAGGAGAATGGTTACGATGTCATCGTCCTCGACACGGCAGGGCGGCTGCATATCGATGAAGAGATGATGACCGAGATTGCCGACGTTGCAAAAGCTGTTACCCCGCACCAGATTTACCTTGTCTGTGATGCGATGACAGGCCAGGACGCCGTCAATTCCGCAAAGGAATT
>CAZBWE010000133.1:1431-4703 GCA_964495465.1 uncultured Pirellulales bacterium | reverse complement strand
GAGAATAATATACCCTGTGTGATTATTGATTCGGCAATCGACACGGATAAAATCGTCTCTTTTGCGGCGACAGATAACTACAAAGGCGGTGTCCTTGCTGCAAGGAGGATGGGAGAAATCCTTAATGGCAAAGGCAGGATAATCGTTGTCAGGTATGTGCCCAACTCTGCCTCGACGACTAATCGTGAGAACGGCTTTATCGATACCATTAAAAAAGAGTTCCTCGATATTGAAATTGTGGATGAGCAATACGGAATGGCCACGGTAGAAACGGCCCTGCAGGCAACCGAAGATATGCTGACGAAGAACACCGACCTTGATGGTCTTTATGCCTGTAATGCTTCCACCGCAGTTGGGGCATTGCAGGCCCTGCAAAGCCAGGGACGCAAGGAAATAAAAATGGTCGGCTTTGATGCGGAGGATGCCCTTGTTAACGGCCTAAAATCCGGAGTTATTGATTCACTCGTTGTGCAGAATCCCCTCAAGATGGGTTATTTGGGCGTTAAAACCATAATCGACAAGCTCGACGGCAAAGAGCCGCCCAAACGCATTGATACCGGTGTTGAGCTGGTAACGAGAGAGCGTCTCGGAGAACCTGATATTAAGGAATTGCTCAACCTGCAATGATACAGGCAAATCAGCAAAAAGAATCACGTCAGGAAAACATTGCTTTGCAGATGACGGCGATATCGAAGCGTTTTGGCCCTGTTGAGGCGCTTTGCGATGTTAGTTTTGCTGTTCGAGCGGGCACCGTTCACGCCTTGGTGGGGGAAAATGGAGCAGGAAAATCCACGTTGATGAAAATCCTGGCCGGTGTTTATCAGCCGGATAACGGCTCGATTGGGATCAAGGGTCGGCCCTGTGCTTTTGATAACCCACAGCAGGCGCTTGCCGCCGGCGTCTCGATGATATATCAGGAGCTTGACCTGGCCGAGCATTTGACGGTGGCGGAGAATGTCTTTCTCGGTAACGAACTATCAGGCCTGCTGCCGTGGACTATCGACTACAAAGCTATGGTCCGCAAGACCGTGGAATTGGCCAAAAAATTAAACTTCGAAATTGACCCGACCGACGTGGTGGGGAATCTGTCGGTTGGGGATTGTCAGATTGTAGAGATACTCAAAGCCCTGATGCGAAATGCCTCGATAATTGTTATGGACGAGCCGACTTCCTCGCTTTCTGAGAGCGATACTCAGCGGCTTTTCGAGGTGGTCCGGCAGTTACGTCAGCAGGGCATTGCCATAATTTATATCTCCCATCGGCTGGAAGAGATAATTGACCTGGCTGATGATGTTACTGTTTTGCGTGACGGCAAAGTTGTTCATTCCGAATTGGTAACGAAGCTCGACATCGGCCAAATCGTCCGCTATATGGTAGGCCGTGAGCTGACCGAATTCTTTCCGAGCCGGGATGTCCAAATTGGTGATGTTTGCGTCCGAGTAGATAATCTTTCATCTACCGGGCGCATAAGCGATATTTCATTTGATATTCGAGCCGGTGAGATTGTCGGTATGGCCGGGCTTGTCGGTGCGGGACGAACGGATGTGGCAAGGGCTATCTTTGGTATCGACAAAAAAACTTCCGGCACAATTGTGCTCGATGGCAAAGAGCTTTCAATCAATTCTCCAGCCGATGCCATTCGTCTTGGCCGGATTGCCTTTCTCACCGAAGATCGCAAGCGGACAGGATTGTGTTTGCAGCTTCCCTGTAGCTGGAATATTACGCTGCCGAACCTTGTCGCTATTGGAATGAAGAACGTAATAAGCCCGGCAAGGGAAAATAAAATCGCTGACGATATTGCCTCGCGTGTCGGAATCAAATGGCTGGGCCCGCAGGCGCCTGTGGACTCGCTGTCCGGCGGCAACCAGCAGAAAATCCTTATCGCCCGTTGGCTCCTTGCCAAATCCAAGTTTATGATTTTTGATGAGCCGACACGCGGCATCGACGTCGGGGCCAAAAAGGAAGTTTACGCGCTTCTTAACCAGCTCGCCGAGCAGGGCAAAGCCATTTTATTTATTTCTTCCGAACTGCCGGAACTGTTTGGGATAGCAGACCGGATTTTGGTAATGCGGCGGGGTCGGCTGGTGGGTAATTTGAAAACCAGCGAAACTACGCAGGAGCAGGTTATGCACCTGGCGGCAGTGGAGGTAAACTAAATGAGCAAATTTGCAAGACAGTTACTGCCGTTTGGCAGTCTTATTTTGATAATTTGCGGGCTATCGGCATACGCGCCCGATACATTTCTGACGATGGACAATTTCCTGAATGTCCTGCGCCGTTCGAGTGTTAACGGCATAATCGCAGTTGGTATGACTTCGGTTATTATTTCCGCGGGGATTGACCTTTCGGTTGGCTCAATGCTGGCTCTTGCCGGTATGGTGGGTGCGTATGCGATGATTGCTGTCGGCGGGACGGACCCGCAGGGAGGCGCTCTTGTGTTCGGGACTTTTGTCGGCATTGGGACGGGTATTGCGTGCGGTTTGGCCAATGGTGTGCTTATCACAAAGCTCAGGTTGCCGCCTTTTATCGTAACACTTGGTACTATGAGTGCATTTCGCGGTATATCGTATGTGATGAATGATGGACAACCCTATAATGTGCCGTCTTACAAATATCTTGGCAGCGGCGTTGTTCTGGGAATCCCTGTCTCTGTTATAGTTTTTGTTGTTATTGTGGCTATTGCCGGATTTCTCTTAAAATATACTCGGCTGGGGCGTTACACTTATGCTATTGGCTCAAATCGTGAAGCGGCTTTCCACGCCGGTGTGAGCGTGGACAGGAATCTTATTTACATATATACCCTTACTGGTCTTTTTGTCGGCATAGCAGCGATGATTGCAACCAGCAGGACCGTCTCAGCTCAGCCGACAGCCGGTATCGCCCTTGAATTGGATATTATAGCGTCGGTTGTGATTGGTGGAGCCAGTCTGGCAGGCGGCAGGGGAACAATAACCGGAACCATAATAGGAACACTGTTGATTAGTTTTTTACGAAATGGCTGCACATTGCTGGGAATATCGACTAACGTTCAGTTGATTGTAATTGGAGCGATTATTATCGTTGCCGTTGCAGTGGACCAGTTGGCACGCGCCCGGGCCGAAGCCGGCCGGAAAAGCTAATCTACTACGTAGCACGGCCATCCTGGCCGTGTGACTTATAAATTTTTTCGATTATACTTGACAAAGGTGCAGGAATTTGGTTTAATACTGATGTTATGAGGCAAATTAACCGTCCAAATACTGCTTATTGGTGGTGGCCTGCGGGATAAATTC
>CAZBWE010000133.1:0-1331 GCA_964495465.1 uncultured Pirellulales bacterium | reverse complement strand
GGCAGGTGTGCGGTGATTTGCTGTTTACAATTTATTGAATTTTGCGAAAAACGCAGCCTGTTGAGAAAAACAAGCTGCGTTTTTTATTTGTATTTTCGCCTGTTAGCGACTAAAAATTACGATATCATAGAAGCCACGAAGGCACTAAGGCACAAAGTAAGTGTAGCAAAATGCTTCGCTTGCAATAAATGAGAATTAAAAGCAATTGCTGAATTAATACTTCGAGTCTTTGTGCCTTGGTGGCAAAACGAGATAAGAAAGATGGATGATTATAGACAAATAATAGCTGATGCAAAGCCGGGGCAAATAGTCCCCATCGTAAAAGAGCTCGCACTGACTGAGCCGGTCGATTTCTTTGCGAAGCTCAGCGACTACGGCCGGGCCCAAAACTGCTGCCTGCTCGAGGCCAGCGACTACTTATCGGAAAACGCCCTCAGTTTCGGCACGGCCAGGCCGGCCTTGTATCTGACCGGTAAAGCCGATGAATTCGCCATTAGGGCATTGAGCAATACCGGCAAAAGAATACTCGAATACCTTTCCACGCAAAAACAGAGGTTTGCTTTCTGTGAGTTGATAGATTTTGGCCAGGAGCAGATTTCAGGCCGAATCAAAAAGAGCGAAGATGTAGTTGATGAACAGACCCGGTTGAAAAGCACAAATCAAATGGACGTCCTGCGTGCTGTTGCGTTCTCTTTTTCTCTGGCCAGCAAACCATTCCGTGTAACCTGCGGCCTGCTGGGAGCTATAAGCTACGACTTCATCGACCAGTTCGAGAAACTCCCTCCCAACGAGATTGACCAGCTCGGCAATCCCGATTACGAGCTTTACTTTGCTGACAATATCTTTCTGGTTGACCACCAGGCAGGCAAAGGTTATGTGGTTGTAAATTGCATCATAACCGACGGCGACCGCGATGCTTTAATTGCCGAAGTGCAGCAGTGCTTCGATTATTACTTCGATACTGCATCCGGCAGGACTGCCGGACAGGCGCCGAAAGTAAAGCCCTTTACCGGCACCGGCAGGACTGCCGGTCCGGAGCCTTCTACTGATACCAGCCAGCCGGAGTATGAAGATATGGTCAGACGTGCAAAAAAGCACATCATCGACGGCGATATCTTTCAGGTAGTCCTGAGCAGGACCAAAATTGAGCCCTGTCCGGATGAGCCGCTGGATGTTTACAAACGGCTGAGAGTTTTAAATCCTTCGCCGTATATGTTTTATATAAACACTCCCAATACGCTCCTGATGGGCTCCAGCCCGGAGCTGAATCTGAGGGTCAGCGGTCAAAAGCCGAGAAGTGTGGAGATAAGGCCTATCGCCGGCACAAAACC
>CAZBWE010000132.1:0-4790 GCA_964495465.1 uncultured Pirellulales bacterium | reverse complement strand
CTCGATATGGAAGACCAAATCAATACCAGCATCTACAAAGACTATCTGGACGAGAAATACTGGCCGAAAAATATACAGCCGGAAATTTTTAAAACCATAACACAATACCTTAATGTCTTAATTGAAGATACACAAAAGCACAGAAATATAATCGCAGTGCTGATTGAAAAATATGGCAGGATTGAGTAAACACAATAAAGAAAAAATCATCAGCGAATTTAAGATGATGAAGGAAATGGAGTTGTCCGCCAGGGACCTCTATACCAAAATTGCCGGCTTGCCTGATGCTGAACAACAGTTGAAGATTACCTTTGCAACGATAGCCCAGGATGAGCAGAGACACGCCGACATCGTCCAGAAAATCATAAATATCGTTAACAATACTTTATGATGAAGTTGTGATTAGCCCCTGCATAAACATCAAAACATTCTCCATTTCCAACTCATTTTTTTTGATTGTTTTTTTCTCTGTGAACTCTGTGTTCTGTGGCTACAGGTCTTTTGAAGCGGATGAGCCGGCCAAGGCACCGGTTGACCAGCAGATTTGGAGATTATATCCGCCGCAGGGGCCATCGGCATCGAGGACCTCGCCGGCAAAAAACAAACCCGGACAAATCTTCGATTCCATCGTCTTTGGTTTTATCTCACTAACACTTACACCGCCGCTGGTAACTGTTGCTTCATTTATCGGCCGAGTGCCGGCAACAGAAATCGGCAGGGCCTTAAGAAGCCGCACCAGCTTTTTTCGCACATCTCTTGTGAGCTGTCCAGCCGCAAGCTCATCGCCACAGCCGGCCTGCCCGCACAGGACACCCGAAACCCGCTTCGGCACAAACTCCGACAGAATATTAGCGACCCTCTTTTTGGGATTTGCAGCCAAACGCTCGGTAATCTGCTTCTCAAATTCCGCCTCTGAAAGCAGCGGCGCCAAATCCAGCGAAATACCGATGGGCTTTCGACCAGCCGGAAGATAACGAGCTATATACCGGCTCATATTCAATACCGAAGGGCCGCCTATACCATCATCGGTAAAAATAATCGCCCCGGCCGTTTTAATCTTCTTATTATTGATGCGTGCAGATACACTGACATCTTCCATTGCAGTCCCTGCAAGCTGTCCCGGCCAGTCTTCGCAAGTTACAAGCGGCACCAGTGACGCTCTTGGCTCGACGATTGTGTGTCCAAACTGCTGCGCAAATCTGTAGCCGTCGCCGGTCGAGCCGGTCTTAGGCCAAGACAGCCCGCCGGTCGCAATAATAATCTTTTCCGCATAAACCGTTTCTTTTGCAGTGCGGACGACAAATGCGTCCTCTTTCCTATCGATACCGCTGACGCGTTTGCCATACAGAAACCTCACGCCGAGCTTTTTCGCCCGGTTCACAAGAACGTCCCTCACATCAGACGCACGGTCGCCGGTCGGAAAGACACAGTCGTCTTTCTCAATCTTCAGCCGAAGTCCCAGGCCGGTGAAGAAATCCTGAACGTATTGCGGCGAGAACCGATGCAGACAGTAACTCAGGAACTTTCCCTTATCGCCAAACTCACGGACCACCTCAGCCAGCTCGGCCTGGTGCGTGAGATTGCACCTTCCCGCCCCTGTCAGAAGCAGCTTTCGGCCGGCGCTCGTATTAGCTTCGATTACAGTCGTTGAGGAACCCGCCCCCGCCTTCGCGTAGCCCGCTCTCGTACTTCGCAGCGAAGCGCTGCTTCGCAGAGTAGTATCGGCAGGCGAAGCAGCAAAAATCACCGCCATCAGGCCTGCCGGCCCGGCCCCAATTACACAAACCTTTGTTCGCATACGATGACCCCAATATAGAAAAGCTCTCTACAGTCACTTTAATCTGGTCTGCCGGACCTGTCAAAAGGATTACAACTGAATCATTGTAAGCGATTTTGAATCTTGTATAATGAATCAGTTAATAACACATTCACCGCAGAGCGGCTGTGGGCTCAGCGGTAAAACTTTTGAGGAATGTATTTATGGCTAAAATCACCAAACTCGATGACATCGTATCGCTGTGCAAGCGCCGCGGCTTTATTTTTCAGTCCAGCGAAATATACGGCGGGCTGGCAAGCTGCTATGACTATGGTCCTCTCGGCGTTGAACTGAAAAACAACGTCAAGGCCGCCTGGTGGAAGGCGGTCGTCCAGATGCGGGATGACATCGTGGGCCTGGATTGCAGTATCCTGATGCACCCTATGGTCTGGAAGGCGTCCGGCCACACCGACCAGTTCGCCGACCTCGTCGCCGAGTGCAAAAAGTGCAACGTCCGTACCCGTGTTGACCATCTTAAGGATAAAGCCACGTATCACGGGCTTCCAGCCCGTGAAAACTCGGACAAACCTTTTCTGGGTGAAGTCGAGGATACGGCTGTGCCGGAGCACACCGAGCATATCGCTATCGATGCTGCTATGGCAAAGGCCCACGATTTGAGCAATAAGGTCTGTCCCAATTGCGGCACGGCCGGCCAGTTCACCGAGCCGATGCCATTCAACCTGATGTTCGAGACAAAGATGGGAGCAAACATTGACGATTCGATGACGCTCTATATCCGCCCCGAGACCGCTCAGGGAATTTTCGCAAACTTCGCAAACGTCCTCGATTCGACCAGGGTCAAGATTCCGTTCGGCATCGCCCAAATTGGAAAGAGTTTTCGCAACGAGGTAACCACCAAGGCCTTTATCTTCCGCACACGCGAATTCGAGCAGGCGGAACTGGAATTTTTCTGCGAACCCGGCACCGATGAGCAATGGTTCGAGCACTGGAAACAGCAGAGGTTCGACTGGTATATCAATCTCGGTATGAAAAAAGAAAACTTACACTTCCGCCAGCACGATGCTGACGAGCTTGCCCACTACGCCAAGGCCTGTGTTGACGTGGAATATAAATTTCCATTCGGCTCCGGCGACTGGCAGGAGCTTGAAGGCATCGCCAACCGAACCGACTTCGACCTCCGCCAGCACCAACGAGGCATAAGAACACTGAATAAATGGTATGAAAACGACAGGGACATTACAAAAATCGAATTAGCCGAGGAAGCAGAAGATTACAGTAAAGGCCCATTATCCTACTTCGACGACCAGCAGAAAAAACGATACATCCCCTATGTCATTGAGCCGAGCGCCGGCATCGATAGAAGCGCCCTTGCCTTTTTAGTTGACGCCTACGATGAGGAGGAGGTCCGCGGCGAGAAAAGAAACCTCCTGCGATTCCACCCTGCCCTTGCGCCGATAAAAGTCGGTATCTTCCCATTGGTTAAAAGAGACGGTATGCCGGAAATCGCACACAATATCTACAACGACCTTAAAAGATATTTTAACTGCTTCTATGATGAAAAAGGCGCAATAGGCCGGCGCTATCGCAGGCAGGATGAAGCCGGAACACCATTTTGCATCACCGTCGACGGCGATACCCTGAAGGACAATACCGTTACCGTCCGCGAGCGAGATTCGATGGAACAGGTCAGAATCTCAACCGACAAGCTCCTGAGCCACTTACGAGAAAAACTGGATATGTAAAATGGCTGAAGAAAAACAGGGAAGGAAAAAACAATGACGAACGACAATAAAACTTATATATCCGAATTAAAGAATAACGTTGGAAAAGAAGTGACCCTCGCCGGCTGGCTGTATAACAGCCGGGCAAGCGGCAAAATTCAGTTTCTCATCATCCGTGATGGCACCGGCCTCTGCCAGTGCATCGCAGAAAAAGGAATTGTCGGCGATGAGCTTTTTGATAATCTAAAGCACCTCGGCCAGGAATCGTCCTTGACCGTAACCGGCACGGTCCATGCCGATGAAAGAAGCGTCGGCGGGTATGAACTTGCTGTTACCAATGCAGAAATTATCTCTCCCGCCACCGATTACCCGATAACACCAAAATCGCACGGCATAGACTTTCTCCTCAAAAACCGTCATCTGCACCTTCGCTCCCGGGGCCAATGGTGCATCGGCAAAATCCGCCATACCGTTATCGACGCCATCCGCAGATTCTTTAACGACAACGGCTTCATCCTAATCGACACACCCATCCTGATGTCAATGGCAGGTGAGGACCAGCAGTCGCTTTTTGAGGTTGACTATTTCGGAACGCCGATGTTTCTTACACAGACCGGCCAATTGCATCTCGAATCGGCGGCGATGAGCTTCGGAAAGGTCTATTGCTTCGGCCCGACCTTCCGAGCCGAAAAAAGCAAAACCCGAAGGCACCTCACCGAATTCTGGATGGTGGAACCCGAAGTCGCCTTTATCGACCTCGCCGGCCTTTTGGAACTTGCTGAAAATTTTGTCTCCTTCATAACCGCCCAGACCCTTGAAAAAAATAGAGCTGAGCTTGAATCTTTGGGCGCCGATACCGCCGCCCTTGAAAAAATCCAGCCGCCTTTCTATCGACTCACCTATACCGAGGCCGTGGAAATCCTCACAGGCCAAAAAACAAAAGATTATCTCGCTCAGGAATTACAGGAGCTGCAAAACCAAAAGCAGCAAATCGAATCCAAAATCACCGAGTATGAAAAACAACTAACAGGCCAGTTAAAGCAGTGGCAGAAGGACAAAATCGCTGCTGAATTGATTGAGTTGCGTTCGGAGCTTTCCGAGACGGACATAAAAATTGAAAATAATCCCAAACACGCAAAATTAGCCGCCGAATTTCAATGGGGCAAGGACCTCGGCGGCTCGGATGAGACCATTATCTCGCAAATGCACGATAAGCCCGTCTTCGTTACCCACTATCCCAAACTTGCCAAGGCCTTTTATATGAAGTCCGATAGAGCCAATGAAGATGTAGT
>CAZBWE010000131.1:0-4893 GCA_964495465.1 uncultured Pirellulales bacterium | reverse complement strand
GATTGTCGTGACGATTGCAGCCCACGACCTTGTACATCCCATTACGGCTAATGCTGCTATTGCAGCACAAACCAGCTTTTTTAAGTTCTTTCTCACCATCACTAAGCTCCTCAAATTGATATTTTATTTTTTGAGCCGCTCCTTCCGTTACGCTCGGCTGATAATTGCCTTATCAGTCAGGCCTGTATCAAAATGCAGTTATATCTTGCTTTATTATACCATATCTTACAGCCGGCTTTCCCGAAAACTCAAGCAAAAAGCCTCAGAAATCCCGAATTCTAAGCAAACTGCAAAACTAATCCAAGGTGTTTCTCATATTGTGTATTATTTTATTTTCCGACCTAACTCGCTCAACGAATCTTGAATTTTCCAAACCGCTCCTGGCTGATTGTATGCTGACTTGCCCCTCTTCCATATCACCTATATTGTACCATCTTACCCAAAGATTTACAGGAATAATCTTTTTAACTACTGTTTTTGCTTCTAAACAATAGAAATGCTTGACTGTTTGGCAAGGTGTCATTAAACTGTCCGGTTGTGGGTAATCCTAAGAAAAAACCAGTGATAGGTATTTTAGGTGGTGTTTGCTCAGGCAAGAGTACCGTTGCTAAAAAGTTTGCCAAATTGGGCTGTGCAGTAATCGATGCCGACAAAATTGCCCACGAGCTGCTTGACAAGAGCGATGTTAAAAGTAGAATAACCGATTCGTTCGGGGAAGCTGTTTTAGACTGTACAGGCAAAATTGATCATAAGAAATTGGCTGAAATAGTTTTTTCCGATGCCGATAAGCTGGCGCTGCTTAACAAAATAATCCACCCCTCTGTCTTAATGCAAGCTGAGGAGCTTATCAAACAATATAACAGCCAAAGCCGGATTAAGGCAATCGTGCTGGATATGCCGCTTTTGGTGGAAGTTGGCTGGGACAAACGCTGTGATATACTCATTTTCGTGGATTGTAATTTGCAATTAAGGGTCGATAGAGCGAAAAAAATGGGTTTTTTGGGCGAAAATCAGCTTAAAATTCGAGAAAAATTTCAAATTTCCCTTGACAGCAAGGTTGACCTTGCCGATAATACTATTGATAACAATTCTTGCTTCTCGGCGTTAGCTAAGCAGGTCGCTGATATCTTCACTTATATAGTAAAAAGTGAATAAGCCGGGTTTGTCATAGGGCACTTGCATTAGTATTAGCCGTTTTTAATAAATAAAATTTGTTTCTTCTATTCAAAATTCAAATCTTGTTAATTCCATATGGGAATTGTCTTGTTGAACAATAAATTTTTGTAAATGGAAAAGGAGTAATGATGGCAAAGGCTTCCGGAAAAACGAGAAAAGGCAAAACATCAAGGAGAAAATCGGCCCAAAGAGAGGATACTGCGGAACGGACCGAGCGAATGCAGGTAGAAGACGAATCGACTACAGCGACAGCTGTTGTTGAGGGTGCAGCGGCTGAAGAGGCAGCAGAAGAAGCTCGTAAGAAAGCCGAGGAAGAGTCCACCCATGCTAAATATGAGCGGATAAAAAAGGGCGAGCTGTACCTGACGGATTTGCAGAAGCTGAATGTGGGCGAGCTGCATGAGATTGCCAAGAAAGAAAAAATTGTCGAATACAGCGCCCTTAAGAAACAGGATTTGATTTTCAGGATTCTCAAGGAGCGTATCCGCCAGAACGGGCTGATGTATGGAGAAGGCGTCCTGGAGGTACTGCCCGATGGATACGGATTTCTCCGAAATCCGGATTACAACTACCTGTCGTCCTCTGATGATATCTATGTCTCACCGTCTCAAATCAGGCGTTTCGGCCTGCGAACGGGAAACATTGTTTCAGGTCAAATCAGGCCGCCGAAGGATTCGGAGAAGTATTTTGCTCTTTTACGAGTCGAAGCGATAAACTTTGAGAATCCCGATAACCTTGCCGAGAAGGTGGTATTTAGTGATTTAACTCCTCTGCACCCCGAGCAGCGTTTTATCCTGGAGACCGACTCGGAAGAGCTTAATATGCGAATAATTGATTTGGTAACTCCGGTAGGCAAGGGCCAGCGTGGCTTGATTGTGGCTGCTCCGCGCACCGGCAAGACAATACTGCTGCAAAAAATGGCAAATTCCATCAGCAGAAATCACCCTGAGGTGAAACTTATTGTGTTGCTGATAGATGAACGGCCCGAAGAAGTTACCGAAATGGAACGCAAGACCGCAGAAGATGTAGAGGTTATAAGCTCTACATTCGATGAGCCCGCTGCGCGCCATTGCCAGGTTGCAGAAGTCGTAATCGAAAAGGCCAAGCGAATGGTTGAGTATGGCCAGGATGTTGTTATCCTTCTTGACTCGATAACTCGTCTTGCCCGCGCTTACAACAGCGAGATGCCGCATTCAGGCAGAATTCTTACCGGTGGCGTTGATGCAAGCGCAATGCAGATGCCGAAAAAATTCTTCGGTGCAGCGAGAAACATCGAAGAAGGCGGCTCGTTGAGCATTTTCGCAACAGCACTGATTGAAACCGGCTCAAAAATGGATGAGGTGATTTTTGAAGAGTTTAAGGCAACCGGAAATATGGAACTGCACCTCGACAGACGCCTTGTTGACAGGAGAACCTGGCCATCTATAGACATCAGCAGAAGCGGAACCAGAAGGGAAGAATTACTGCTCGAACCGAAGGAGCTTGAGCTTGTATATCGGCTGCGAAGGGTCCTTAGCGAACTGAACCCGGTTGAGGCAATCGAGCTGCTCAAAAGCCGGCTTACCAAGTGCCGGACCAACGCAGAGTTCCTGATGACAATGAACCTCGATTAAACCCAAGTGTAAGCGTAAACCCGAATATCGTAAAAGTGCAAGCGAATAGTTGATTGTTCGTTTTACCCCGTTATAAACAGCCATCTCCGAGCTTTTTATAACCTTATTCAACTGAATTTTCTGCCTGTAACGGGATTTACATTATCACTTATTTTTATTAAAATGATATTCCGGCTTGGTGTTTGGCCGGAATTTTTTATAGGCGATTATCTTAAACGGACAGTTTATGGGCGAAGAACTCTCGAAAGTCTATGAGCCGCAAGCTATAGAGAAGCTGGCGTCTGACCTCTGGCTTGCCGGCGGATATTTTCACGCTGAGCCCTCTGGCGACGGCGGCAAGGTCTATACTATTGTTATCCCGCCGCCTAATGTTACCGCCCCGCTGCACCTGGGGCATGCACTAAATAACACGCTGCAGGATATCCTGATTCGGTTCCGCCGGATGCAAAAGTATAATACGCTCTGGATGCCGGGGACTGACCACGCCGGTATTGCCACGCAAACGGTCGTTGAGAAAAGAATCCTTTCGGAAGAAGGAAAACGGCGGACGGATTTTGAACGTGAAGAATTCGTCGGGCGTGTCCAGGCCTGGAAAGATGAATATGAGGCCCGAATCATCGAACAGCTCAAAGCGATGGGCTGTTCATGTGACTGGCAGCGGACGAGATTTACGATGGACGATGTGTGTGCAAAGGCGGTTCGGGCCGCGTTTTTTAAGCTCTTCAGGGATGGGCTTATCTATAGAGGCAAACGCCTTGTCAACTGGGACCCTGCTACGCAGACGGTGCTGGCAGACGATGAGGTCGAGCATGAGACGGTGCAGGGACATTTCTGGTATATGCGTTATCCGCTTGTTGAACCGGTGAGTATCACGGCCTTCCAGGCCGTGGATGAATGCAGGGATGAAATAAAGAGGCGGTATGATGCATACCTGCCACACTGGACTCGGGCTGCTGATACATACGCAGTGACTTTTCGGCTGGAAGATGCCTTACCTATGGAAATTTTTGAACGATTGGCAAAAGAACGAGATGAGAAAATAAAACAAGCTGAACGTAAAGAAGATAAGATTAGCGAAGAAAAAAGAAAAGAAATAACATATCTACACAGAGAAAAAGTGGAATCATACCTCGATGAAGGTCACGGAAAATGCCATCTGGCAGATGAAAAGATAGCGAGTCTTGTTCAGGCTGCATTAAAGCATTTTGACGGAGAAAGATATAACCTCATTGCCTGGGCTGTAATGCCAAACCACGTGCATACAATATTAAAACCTTGTGAAGGATTCGATTTACCGGACATTCTGCATTCATGGAAATCATATACGGCTAATAAGGCAAATGAAGTTTTGGGACTAAAAGGAACATTCTGGCAGGTAGAATATTATGACCATCTAATACGTGATGAAGAGGACTTTTACAACCAGGTTAATTATATTCTTAAGAATCCGGCTAAGATAGGGCTTGAAGAATGGGAATGGGTGGGAGTAAATGAAGATGCACTGGAGAAGGTGCACGGGCTGGAAGCCCGTGCTACGAATCACGGGCAAGATGCCCGTGTTACGTATGTTACCGTTGCCACGACCCGGCCGGAGACGATGCTCGGCGATACCGCTGTTGCAATGAATCCGAACGACCCGCGTGCAAAATATCTTGTTGGCAAAAAGGTCAAATTGCCGATCGTTGGCAGAATTATTCCTATCATAGAAGATGAGCACGTCGTGCTACCCGATCCTAACAGCGATGATGAAAAGGCAAAGTATTCAACCGGCTTTCTGAAAGTAACTCCTGCCCATGACCCGGATGACTGGGAAATTGGTCAGCGGCATAATCTGCCGGTTATCAACATTATGGCGTCGGATGGGTCGATTAGTGATAAATTCGGCTGGGGGGACTGGGAAGAAATTAAAAATCCCGATGTCGAAAATCTTATCGGGATGGACCGGTTCGAAGCGAGGGAGGCAATTGTTGAATGGTTCCGCCAGGAAAATCTATTGGAGGATGTCCGCGAGTATGAACACGAAGTCGGCCACAGCTATCGCAGCCACGTGCCGATTGAGCCGTATCTGTCCGACCAGTGGTATATCGCTGTGAAAAAACCGATT
>CAZBWE010000130.1:0-5061 GCA_964495465.1 uncultured Pirellulales bacterium | reverse complement strand
CGGCATCTCACGGGGTGAATTTTTTGACTTGATTCCGTATTTGATGTAGTATTTTTGCTGAAATATCTTCAAGATGAAGCAGGAAATCTGGATTTTCCAGGACAGATTTAGTATTCTACCTGTGGCAGAGCTATTGGAAATTAAGCTTAGTCCCGATGTGTCGGGATAGCTAAGCAAGGATATACAATTGTTTATGGGAAATCCCAATTTATAAGTGGTATGGTTCCAGACCAATGTATTTTGTGGTATATTTGCAAGGACGACTCTGTCCAAATTACCGGGGACGCCATTTAATTTGATAAAGGTTTGGTTCAGATTGTAGACCTAAATATCTTCTAAAGAATAAAAAACAATAATTACAATTTGAATGGGCTTCCCTGTTTGCCATAAAATCAAAGCTTACAAGGAGATTAAATGATGACCTGTACTGAGCAAATTTATACTGAGCAGACCCGTCTTGAGCCTGGTCGAAAGAGTCGAAGTAGAGAGGTTAGAATTTACAGTTGGTTTTTGACCGTCGTGATTTGCTTGGCAGTTCTGGCAACAAGTTGTGCGCCATCCGGCGGAGAACCGGCTAAAGTCGAGGTCAAACCTTCGGAACAAATGCCGGAACTCGCAGCCGAGCCGGTCAAGCCCGAAGCGCAGCCCGAAGAACAAATCTTGCCTGTCGAACCGCAAGGTGAGCCTGTCGAGCTGTCGTTGAAGTTCGCACCACAGGACTCAACGACCTACAGGGTAACAACACAGGCCGACAGAACCATTAAGGGCGAAGGAGCTTTGGCCAATGACAGCACATTCAAGGGAGGCACCACCAGCAACAGAATCGAAATGACTTTCACTCAGCAGATAAAAAGCGTCGATGACAACGGCAATGCCGTTGTAGAGATTACAATCAAAGAAATTAAAGCCGTTGCCATGGTCAAAGACAATGTCATTCTTGATTTTGACAGCTCCCGTGAAAAAAACCTCAACGACCCGATAGGTGCATTAGTCGGGCAAAGCTACACCATAGAGCTTACTGCCGCCGGTGACGTGTCAAAGGTTATTGATGCCCGCCAGGCACAGGCCGCTGTCAAGGGCGGTTCCGCCGCACAAAAACGGGCGATGGAATTGGTCTCTCAGGATGCAATCAAAAAAAGGCATTCGATTCCGGCCTTGTCCGCATGCGGCAAAAACCAGATACGAACAGGAGATAACTGGAGCAGTGTTGATACATTCTCCTTCGGTATGATGGGGACTAAATCTTACGAGAGGGTTTATACACTGAAGGAAATCAAAGATGAGCAAAACTCCCGCCTCGCCGTTATCGAGATGAATGCCATCCCTTCCGCAGAACTGACGGAAGAGCAGCGTCAGGAGCAGGCAATGGGCATCTTCTCGAAGATGTTCGACAACACCGAAACATACACGGGCTGGCTGGAGATGAACCTTGATACCGGCAAAATCAATGAATATTTTGAAAAGCTGCAGTGTGAATGGGTCGCGGTTGACCCAACAGCCGCCCAAAATAATGATGAGGAACCTGCTGTCCTGAGAATGGCCGCTACCCGTCTGTATCGGATAGAAAAAATCGAATAGTAGCACGGCCATCCCCTCGACTCTTTCAACTTTGCTCAAGACAGGTTCGCTCGGGATAGGCCTGACCGTGCACGGGCTTCAAGCCCGTGATACGGCAACCGGTTTTTGGTGAATAATTACCATTTAACCAGTTACCATTTAACCAGGGTAAGAAAGGAGTAAAATTGAAAATGGTTCGACAGGCCAACTATCTTCCGAAAAGGATGACCAGGTTTACTGAGCAACGTCGAAGGGCTGCATTGCAGGTTGTTACGGTTGTCCTGATTATCATTGTAGGATGTGAGCCGCAGGCCCCGGAAACAAAGCCGCTGCTCGAAGGAAAAGAGTTGCTGACAGTCGATTTCCAGGATGGCCGGACCCTGCGATACAAATTCACCTCCAGCAGAGACGCAAGCATTGACTGGGACCCGACAAAAAAATCATCCCAATCGCGCAAAGACCCGACCAGCCAATACACCGAGTCGCTGGAAATGGTCGTTGCTTATACCCCGATTGAGGTGGACCCTTACGGCCTTACTACCATCAAGGCCACCTGCGAATCAGCGAAAGTCAGGCGGAGCAAAGGCGCACAAAAAGACGCGGTAGAAACTCTCCCGGGCAAAACTTTCACGTTCACCGTCGGGCCGACAGGCCGAATAGAGGATTACTCACGATTGGAAGAATTAATGATGGAGACCGGCGAAAACGCCTTTCGGCCGAACGCCAGAAGAGGCAGGGTCAAAGAACCTGATATGATAGGTGACTTCGCCGCCTCTCAATGGTTTCTGTGGGATTCGGTATCGAGCGTCGAAAATGCCTCCGAAGGTGTATCAGTCGGCCAAAGCTGGAAGTCCAAGCTGTCGGTCCCCGGCCCGATGGTTATGAAAAAAGCAAGAAACGTAACCTACACACTCGCTGAAATACGCCAGACCGAGAAAGGACGCTTGGCCGTGATAAGCAGCACCTATTCAAAAGCCGATTCGGTTCCCGACCGTTGGCCGCCGCTGCCCTACTCAGGCAGATTCCAAATGAGCGGGACGTTTGGTTTCCTCGGCAGCTATAAAATTCTCGAATTAAACGGCCAGGGTGAGGAGCTGTTCAATATCGACAACGGGCGGATAGAACAATACAATCAGCAGTACAAGGCGGTCTTCTCCGCCTCTATACCAATGGGTATCGACGCAAGTCCCCAGATAATTATCAACCAGAATCTGAAAATGCAGATTCTTGAATGATTAGTAACCGGTAAAGATTAACCGCAGAGAAAAAATTGAAATTTAACAAACTCGGCGCTCTCTGCAAGCTCGGCGGTGAAAGAAATCAAGATATGTCCGATGACAGACTGGAAAATAAAAATCTTTGGGCGCCGTGGCGAATCAAATACATTCAGGGCCTGAGCGAAAGCGCTGATTGCTTCATCTGCCACAACCTGAAGAATCCTCAGGACGACGATAAAAATCTTGTTCTATGGCGAACGGACAGGAGCATCGTAGTCCTGAATCGCTTCCCTTACAACAACGGCCATTTATTGATAGCGCCGGCCAGGCACATTCCAGGCCTTAGTGAATCAACCAGTGAGGAATTATTGGAAATGATTAAATTGGTCAGGGAATCGCAAAAGGCCCTGTCGCTGGCGATAAAACCGCACGGCTTCAATGTCGGTATGAATTTCGGCAGATGCGCCGGCGCCGGCCTGCCCGAGCACTTCCACATTCACGTCGTCCCGCGATGGGACGGCGATACAAACTTTATGAGCGTATGCAGCGATACCGATATTATCAGCCAGAGCTTAACGGAGCTTCTTGAGCTATTAAAGCAGGTAAGCAGGGAAAATAACCTGCCCGCTTTATAATACAGGAATTCTACTTTTTCCTTTTGCTATCTTCTTTGGCAGTTACACACTTTCCGCTTTTTGCAACTCTATCAGCTTTAGAACTGCCTTTTTCTTTTCTATCCGCAAAGTGTTCTTCCATATATAAACTTGCGTGAAGCTGTGTAGGAGTTCGAGACCTCATCGGTGATTATTCTCCTTAAGAACGATATTTTTCCGATTGCCTGAAGGATTCTCTGCCGTATCGAATCCCTTCGACTATATTACCCAACAATAATTTTATCAAACGGTCAAGTTCTGTTCCACTATTATAATCCGCTTTGGCGATAAAATCCACCCTCTCAGCTTTTAATAACTCCCTGCAGATGTTCTTGCCTGGTGAGTTATTAGATTTATAAACAGCAATGGCATATCCTCCATTTTTTCTGATTACCGTCATACACGGAACATCGGTCAACCCATCGCCTATATACAAAATGTTTTGAAAGGGTATGGGTCTCAAAGGCACAGGCATATGCAAATTGATGTTTTCACTCAGGTTTTCTTTGCCTTTGTTAATTCTAAAAATGAACTGGGTTTTTAGTGTGTCGTTCACTATTACATTCGGGAAAACGGCTGCGCCATACTCATTATAATAATATTCGCAAGCAAATACCTTGTAAAAATATTTAGCTATGCTCGCCCCTTTTATTATCTCCTTCAGGCCCGATGAAATTACATAATGCCTCAGTTCTATATCTTTGCCGAATCGCTCTTTGACATAACTATTTATTCTCTTAAAGTAAGTTTCAACACCCGGGAAATAATCTATTTTTTTAGCCAATTCTTTCAATATTTGAGCGGTAACCGGAAAATGCCTGGATTTGGACTTTTCGAGCATCAGGCGCATATAGGTTACAATCGCTTCACCGCTTGTTCGCTTTGACTCTTCGTTGACCTGTTTCCAGAATTTCTCTCCGTCCTTGATACCGATTTCCGGCAAAACGGTATATTCCTGCATCGGCTGAGGGGTCAGCGTCCCGTCGAAATCATAAACTACTGCAATAATATTGTGCTTAAACGCTTTGCTCATTGATTTACCCTCGCAGATTCTATCCCTCTCCTGCCCGATTTGTCAAATGCCAAATTTCAAAAAGACAAAGGCCCCACCCACGGGTGGTGGGGCTAATCGGAAAAGATTTGTCGGTCAAAATTAGGTATGTTATTATTTATGTTATGTCCAGAATCATTGGATATATGGTAACGTGGACAACGTATGGCAGTTGGCTGCCGGGCGATAAAAGAGGATATGTCGATAATTTAAAAATCCTTTCAGGGAACATCAAAATCCTGGAAAGAAACAGGCGGAGACAAAAATCACACATCGTTAAATTGAACTCAAACGAAAAGAAAATTGTCAAACAGACCATTCTTGCCGAAGCAGAAAGTATAGGTCATAAGATTGAAGCATTGATAGTTTATTCAAATCATGTTCATTTATTGGCAAGACCTCATCGAAAGCCCATTGAAGAAATAGTTGGCAGGTATAAAAGTATAACTACGCGTATACTTTGGGAGCATGGCCGGAAAGGCCGAATCTGGACAAGAGGTTACGACAAGCGATTTTGTTTTTCAAACGAGGATATTGGAGCGAAAAGCAAATATATAAAAAAACACTGATTAGCCCCCGGACC
>CAZBWE010000129.1:0-5160 GCA_964495465.1 uncultured Pirellulales bacterium | reverse complement strand
CCTTGCCCGCCTGACACGCCCAGACTGCAATCAGTGTATGCCAGTGATTGGGAGTTGCGGTAACGACTGCATCGATACTCTTGTCGTCGAGCAGCTTGCGGTAATCGACGTAGGCATCGACTTTCTCATCCCGCCTCATGAATTTATTGACCTCACGATCCAAAATGTTCCGGTCCGCATCACAAAGAGCTACCACCCGCACACCCGGAACCGCAAGAAAATCTCCAATATGTGCACGGCCCTTGCTGCGAATGCCCACGATAGCTACGCGGATATCGTCGTTCGCGCCGCGCACGCGTGAATGAGGAGGCAATAATGCCATTGTAACACCGGCAGCCATCGAGCCCCTGATGAAATCACGACGCGATATCTTACTCATAATAATTCTCCTTTTTATTATAACATCAAATTTCTTTGCTATTTTGTCGCCGCATATTCACGGTAATGCTCAGCTACTCTGCCCTGCTTTTCATCTCCTTTATGAAAATACAATCTATACCGGAAGGTAATGCTTTCGCCGGCTTTAACAGTTAAATCGCCGGTTCCTTCCGGCTTTTTTTCAAAGTAATGCACTCCGAATGGATTGGCTGCAAACAGTCCATAAGTGCGAACATGCCACCACGTGGGATGCCTCGGGTTCTCCGGATTGTCAAAAATCGCCACGCCCACAACCTCACCATTCACCGGGCCATAGTAATCACACCAGGCAGCACGTTTACCCCACGTCCTCTTGTCACGAAGGCCTTCGCTGTTAATAATATGCCCCTGCCCAACTTCTCCCTCAACCCGCATAGTCGGTGCGAGCCGTAAGGCCATCGAACCTTCTTTTGTATCGCCAAGAACCACGTCGCCATTCGAAGCATTGATTGTAATCACGAAATCCATCATTTGCCCTTCCGGCCGATTATAGATTTTATGCGTCCGCGTATCGGTACAGACGACCTGGCCATCCTTGCCCAGCCATTTGTTCCGCGACTGAATAATACCGACCTCCGGACCGCTGCTGATTTGCGTAAACTCATCGTGGACAATCTTTTCAGAAGCCCCCTGCCAAAAGTCGTTGCCGTTCACCTCGCCATGTGTGAACCATAGTGAGCGATGGTGAGGATGGTCGTGCTCTTCATTTTCGCCTTCTTTCATTGGCCAGTGGCGCGTGATGTTGACGCCCGTTGGCCCAATCACCGGATAGAAATAAGGAAAGGCCGCTTTTTCGTCGCGGAAGTTATACTCCGTAAAAAGTTTTTTGTTGACTTCGACTCTCAATTTATCGGGCAGCTTGATGACCTCAACCCCGGCATTCTCCTGCCCGGTAGTTTTCCTGGAAGACAGCGCCTTCGAAACCATTTTATTCCATATTTTGCGCTGCTCTTTGAGCGCTTTGATACGGTCTTGCGGATGCGTGCGGGCCTCAAGAAGCACCCAGCCGGTATAGTCTGTCCCGACCAGCAGGTTCATCAGCTCCTGGTATGGATAATCGCCGATATTCAGCTCACGAATATGGACCGTATCGCCGAGGCGGTCTTTGACTAGGTTAAAGTTGTATTCCAGCCCTTCTCCCAGCAGGTCCTCATCATTGCAGTTCCAGCAGACGGCGACATTGGGGTGGTCGGCTATATCCATAATTTCCCTGATGGTCGGCAGCAGAGAGCACTCGCCGTGGACCTCAAGACGTATCTGCTGGCCGTAATCGGCGCCGAACGCACCTAAAATGTTCAGGGATTTGCCAATCTGCTCGATAGTCTTTTCTCTCGGAACACGCCCCGGCAGGTCGTTTGGTTTGACCTTCACGCCCGAACCGCCGACATCGCCGCTGAGCTTGATAAACGCCTTGGCTGTCTCTATGGCTTTATTCAGCTTGTCCGCATCGGGGCTGTCAAAACGCTCATCACTGCCCAGACCCACCAGGGTCACAGGACTATCATCGAAGCGTTTTTTTACTTGCCTGCGCTGTTCGGCGGTGAGGTTCGGCTCAACCCCGTGTTTATGCGTGGTTCGCAATTCAACACCCAGAATCCTGGTTTTTTCGCAGTTGGCAATAAGAGTCGGCAGGTCCCAGTCCCTGCCCCACAGATAAGTAACCAGCCCGAATTTCATTTGACGGCTGCGCCTCGCCGATGCAATGCCCAGAACTTTATCTACAGGCCCTGCTGTAATCAGGCCGGCGCCAAAATATACTGATTCTTTGAGAAAATCACGGCGTGTTTTACCAAGTGGTTTCATCCGTCATGCCTTTCTGAAAAAGGGCATACCATAAAATCAAATTCCCCCTTTGACTTTCAGGTGTATTGCCAGGGAATATTTCCTGTAACACCTTAACCCATCCTCACTTATATTAACCGGCGGCATTATCCCTCTAAGCAGCCGTTTTGTCAAGAAAATACCATAAAGAATCTTCAAAGCTCGACTGATACAAGAACCTTTCTGCAAGTGCAGTGATTTCCCAGGTGGCATAAAGCGAGTTTTGAAACGGCGAATTTTATTGGAAATCCCTGCTCTTCTGCTTCGCCGTATCCGATTGTTATATGCGGAAAAAATTTTGCAAAGCCTGCCTTTTCTCGATAGCTCTCAATCCATTCCAATGTAGTCTCAGCAACTTCTTCTTCGCCGTATATCATATCGCTGGTTACGAAATTACTGAAATACGGCTGAACTTTTTCCATCACCTTTTCGTGAAGCACTTGAAGCTCTTTTTTCTTTTCCACTTCGAAAACCGATACTGTCTCACCCCTGTCATTTGTAGAAGTATGAACACCGACAATTTTCAGCTCACCAACTGCGCACCGTTCTGCAACTTTTGTTAATACTTTCTCAATTGCAGCAAAATCTCTTTCGTCGATACTACCCATAGCCAGCGAAATATGAGGCAGGCAATTTTCTTTATGCAGAACTATCTCACTGCCGAACCTTTTCACTAATTCAGCGTTCGCTTCAACCGCTTTATCTGCCATCGTCTCATCCGGCAGCAATACAACATCAACCGCTATCCTGCCCATATCTATTTAATTTTCTAACAGTTTTTCTGCTATTTTGCTGGCTGCATCTTTTCTCGCTATCGCTCGGCAGTTTTCCTTCATCTCCTGTCGCTTCGCATCGTCTTTCATCAATTCCTGCAGCTCTTGCCACAGCCATTCGGCCCGTTCATTTTCATTCGGCAGGTCGTCCACTATAACCGCCGCTCCCGCTTCAACCAGCTTGCCGGCGTTTAGATACTGGTGCCTGTCTTTATGATATGGATAAGGCATACAAATGCTCGGTACCTGTGCGGTTGCATATTCAGCCACGCTGACCGCTCCGCTTCTGCCGACCACCAAATCCGCGGCGGCCAGCAGGTCCGGCATATCATCGAAATATCCTGTAACCTTATGCCCGATTTTGGCCCGGCTGTATCTACTATCGACCTTTTCGTAGTTTTTTTGCCCTGACAGGTGAACTATCTGCCAATCCTCTGCAAAGCTATCGAGCTTTCCCAGCAGTGAGCATACTGCCTGGTTGATATTTTCCGAACCGCTCGATGCACCGGTTATCAGCAGCGTCTTTTTGTTTCTATCGAGACCTAATTTCTCAATCGCCTTGTTTGGCTGGGGATTTTCAAAGCCGCTTCGCAGAGGACAGCCGACAACATTGATTTTTGTTTTTTTTCTGGCAAAATATTGTGCCGTTTCCTCGAACTGCACAAAAATCTCATCCGCCCATCGTCCCGTCAACCTGTTTGCCCGGCCAGCCAAAATATCGACGTTCAGAAGCGCCACAGGCACTTTTACTTTGTGTGCAGCATAGCAGACCGGCCCTGCAACATACCCGCCGACGCTGATAATCTTCGCATCAGAGCTTTGTGTGATTACTTCTTTTGCGATTTTGTAACTTTTAAAAAACGAAGTGCAAAAACTGATTAGCTGCCCCAATCCTGCAGAAAGACCTTTGGCGGGTAATATGGTGTATCCGAAGCCGGCCTGTTTAAGGATTCTCGTATCGTTCTCGCGACTGCTGCAGAAAAAATGTATCTTTGCTGCCTGCTCGAGTTCGATTATCTTTTCTGCCACAGCGATGCCGGGATAAATATGGCCCCCCGTCCCGCCTCCTGCAAAGAAAAAACGCTTACTTGTAGCGAGCTTGCCCGCCATACGTTGAGCGGGCTTGTCGAACCTATCGCCCATCATTGCGACTCCTTATCTGCCTGATAAAAGAGTCTGCCCAAACTCAGCAATAAATGCAAGTGTTTTCTGCCTATATTAAATTAGCAGCAAAGTGCTATCTTATCATAATAGTTATTTCCACGGCTGTAGAGGTTGCTGTTTCTCCATCGTCGTCGGTCGCTTCTGCAGTAAGGACATAATCACCACCATGAGGAACCTGCCATTCAATGTTGTCCAGGATGTAATAGAAATAGGCCTTATCTGTTAGGTTTCGATAATCTATGCAGAATTTCAGGTGGACTCTTTCCCGGTCAAGGGGCATATTTGCCTCTTCGACTGGTGAACCGTCACCGGCATTCACTATAACGATTGACCTGGTATTTCCGGATTTCTCACTCAGGGTGTAAGCGAATATATAGCTGATTTAACAAACCAGACCCTGCATACGATTATATGATCAACAAAATAAGTGTTTAATAAATCAATTGCGTCTTCTTCATTCTGTTATGGCACTCTTTAGTTTCAATTAAAATATTTTCACATTCGGCGTTACCCGAAACCAGTCAAAATCAACATACCCGCCAGGTTCCTTCGTAGCGTAGTTAAACAGGCAAAATTTATTCCCTGTAAAAACAGTAAGTTTGAATTGCATTCGCATTTCATTGCCAATCTTTGTAAATAACTTATTATCCAAGCTATATGAAAAGGTAGCAATACCAGTGCCGGTAACCGCCTTTCCGCCGTAAGCTCTGGCGGCACCGGAACCATAAAACGGGTCAGCCCGAAGATAGATTGTCGAAGCGTTTACCGCTACTGAATCAATGGTTTCGCCATTATTAACCATAATTACATAATTCTGCCCGTTTATTTTCTTTATCCCAATGTATGCATAGGGGTCCTGAAAAATAGCCAAACCGGCAATATCGCCTTCCTTCATATTGCTGAAATCCATTTTAGTTGTACCGACGGTAGCGATTGTATCCGAATAATAGGCAAACATTCTTTGGGTGAGCGTATTGCGGGCTTC
>CAZBWE010000128.1:0-5214 GCA_964495465.1 uncultured Pirellulales bacterium | reverse complement strand
AGGCCGGCAAGATTTGTGGAATCATCAGCGTCATATTACAAATCATAGGGCTCATTGTCTGGCTGCTGATGATGGCACTTGGTGTTGCCGGCTCATTCGTATCGCATTAAAAAGCTCCGGTAAGATGAGAATACGTATGGTTCAAGTTTCAAGAAGTCCGCGATGGCCGTTCTGGACCACGCTCATAGCCTTGCTCTGGCTGGCACTGGTCGGCGCCGCAGTATTATTAAGCTCGCATCTTGGCAGGCACGCTGAGCTTTGCCTGTTCAAGCGCTTGACCGGCTTTGCCTGCCCTACGTGCGGATCCACACGAGGTGCTATGTGTGCGCTGCACGGCCATATTATCCAGGCCTGGCTGTATAATCCCCTGTTGTTCTCGATAGCAGTAATTCTTTTTGTTGCTGTTGTAGCCCGGCTGGTTTTAGGCAGGAGTGTCAAAATTCACCTGACGCGTAACGAGCGTATAATCGCCTGGATTCTGGGTATTATCATTTTTTCAATCAACTGGGCGTATGTTATCTGCTTTGTAAGGTAGGATTTGTTTTTTTTAGTGTTGAACAAAGCTTTCGATAGAGTTGTATAAACTTGCGTGTGAAATCTTCCATCTGGATAATTATTGGAAAAAAACCGATTTGAGGAGGACTCCGCTATGTTTAAACGTATTTTGGTAATAAGCTTCATTTATGTCTGTACCGCCCTCGGCTGGTTTATCCTCGCAGGCGCAACAATCGTACGGACTGAAAGCCAGGATGTCAGATTGAGGCAGGCAGTAGGTCAATTATGGGGGACAAAACAAATTCAACAAGCTCCATCGGTCTGCTGCAAGCCCTCAGCAGTAGAGAGCATAGATAAAAGCCATACTATTCCTTTGGATAGCAGTGACATCAAGGTTGACCTGAAGCTTGAGCACCGTAAAAAAGGACTGCTGTGGTATTCAACCTACAATGTAGTATTCTCAGGGAGATACGAGATTGTCAACAGCTCCGAAAAGGACAGGAATATAACTTTTGATTTCAAGTTTCCCGTGCAAAGGGCCGTCTATGACAACTTTCGCTTTTTGGTGGGAGGCCGGGAAATTCAGGATGTGCAAATATCTTCGGGTAATATCACCAGGGATATCCGATTATCCGCCGGCCAGAGCAAAATTATAGAAATATCATACGAATCCCAGGGTATGGACGAATGGTCATACGGCTTTGGCGGCGATGTTAACCCGGTGAAGAATTTCTCGCTGGTTTTGAATACGGACTTCGCGGACATTGACTTTCCGCCCGAAAGTATCTCGCCAACCGATAAAGAGCGCACCGGTAATGGATGGAAGCTGACCTGGCGGTACTCCAATCTGCTCACGGGTGCGAAAATTGGAATGATTACGCCGCGCAAACTCAACCCTGGGCCCTGGGTCAGCAGGGTTACGGCGACGGCGCCTGTGTCTTTATTTTTGTTTTTCTTTTTGCTGTTTGTTTTCACTACGATAAGAAAACTCAGGATTCATCCGATGAACTACTTCTTTATAGGGGCTGCGTTTTTCAGCTTTCACCTGCTTTTGGCATACCTGGTTGACCATATATCGATACATATGGCTTTCTGGATTTGCTCCGCGGTTTCGATATTCCTCGTGGTTTCGTATATGCGGCTTGTCGTCGGCGCTCGTTTTGCGTTTGTTGAAATTGCGCTGTCGCAGCTTGTCTATCTTGTGTTCTTCTCTTACACTTTCTTTTTCAAGGGCTATACCGGCCTTTCGATTACTATTTTGTGCATAAGCACGCTGTTTATAATAATGCAGGTTACCGGTAAAGTGGATTGGAATAAAGTATTTGCAAAAGAAGATGAAACTGCCGGTCGGCTTTAAGCCGGAAGCCCTGCGTAGAGGTTGGCTGGAAATCCGAATCTATGGCTAACAAAGGGGAAAATACCCGACTTGCAAAACTTAAAAGGACTTTTACATCTGTGCTGCCGGTCTCGAAAAACCGCAAAGGCCGGTGCGCTAACTGTGGGGCGTGCTGCAAACTGCCTACCGTTTGTCCATTTTTAAGGTATAAGCCGGATGGAACAACTTATTGTGCAATTTACGCTATCCGGCCATTGAATTGCAGAAAGTATCCACGGACAAAATCCGAGCATATTACCCGGGATACCTGCGGCTACACCTTTGAATAAAGCGGTAGATAGCTGTTGATATGGATTTGGGTAGAACAATTCCTGCTGACATTAGCTTGCAGAAAATATACGAGGACAAAATCCGAGCATATTACCCGGGATACCTGCGGCTACACCTTTGAATAAAGCGGTAGATAGCTGTTGATATGGATTTGGGTAGAACAATTCCTGCTGACATTAGCTTGCAGAAAATATACGAGGACAAAATCCGAGTTTATTACGATAGAGACCTGCGGATATAAATTTGAATTATGCCGGGGCTTTGCCGGTGAAATCAATTTTCCGCTGCTGACTTTAAGAGCAGCAGTTTTTATACACTGCGTTTTCTCAGCAACATCAGGCCGCCTGTGCCGAGCAGCAAAATTGTCATCGGCTCAGGAACCGGGTCGGGGTCAGGCGTTGGGTCAGGCGTAGGGTCCGGCGTGGAACCGCCGCCACCGCCGCCACCGCCTCCGCCGGCACTGCCACCGGAACTAATGCCGCCGCCGCCGTTAATCTCGGCCGAAGAGGCAATAGGATTGCTTCCGCTGCCGCCGCTATATACATCCTCATATTGACAACGCTCAAAGACTGCTACAATGATCTTTGGCTGATTGAGAAATGTATTCGTGCGGTTCGATGTGGCGTCACTAACGTCACCAAGCCAGCAAACAAACTGATATCCGGGCTTCGCAGTTGCAACCAGAGCAATCTCTGTATTGGGCTCAAAGAGATAAACCCCCGGACTCGGGGTTATCACGCCGCCCTCAAAAGGACTTTGCTGTAAAAGCAACGTATTGCCCTGGGAATACGCCGATGTGAACATCAGTCCAATAACAACGAGTGTGGAAATTAAACACTGTTTTACTATAACCATTACATCACCCTTCCTTTTCATCATATATTCTCCGTATGGCTAACCTTTCACTTTGGTAAAGTTGAAAGGCCCATATTTTTTTAATTATAGACGTCTTACAACTTATGTTATTGGACTACATATTTTGCCTAAAGTCAAGTAAATTTTTTAGAATATATTGTCTATTTTCACATAAGATGGTTTAAAATGCTCAAAAATCGGCGATTTTGGGTAATTATAGGATGTTTTTGGAAGCAGGATGTGAATTTTATTGGAAATTTTTTTGAAAAAATAGCTAATTTTTGTGTCTTTTGAGTGTGGCGGGTGAATTTTTATATAGAGAAATTGGCCACAGACTTCACAGCAAGAAATATTAGACAGGATAACTCGTCTCGGCAAAGGCCTTCGGCGAAGCGGGACAGGATTGTTTGTTAATTACTTTTTATTCCTGGACAGGATAACAGGAACCTAAAGGAATATCCAATGTCGAGCAAGGAATATCGAATAACGAAGTGGAAGACGGATGACAGACGACTGACGACAGAAGACGGAGGGCCCGGCTTCGCCTTTGGCTACGCTGTGGCAGGCAGAGGACGGGAAAGAGTTGAATGTCCAATATCGAACAAGGAATATCGAATAACGAAGTGGAAGACGGATGACAGACGACTGACGACAGAAGACGGAGGGCCCGGCTTCGCCTATGGCTACGCCGTGGCAGGCAGAGGACCCGGCTTCGTCTTTGACTACGCCGCGGCAGGCAGAGGACAGACGATGGGGAAGGCAAGAAAACAATAACCATAAATTCTAAATTCTTCATTCTAAATTCAAAGAGGCATATTCTCCGAAAAGCTCTTTCGCCTTTCGGTCGTAGGCCCTGGCTGCGGCCTTTTCATCATCAAAATAACCGAGTGATATGTCCCTGCCGTTGTAAGTTATCTTTGACCGCCACCTTTGCTTATCCTTTATCCAGGCAACACCTTTATATTGCGAGCTGTAACTGCCCTTTTGCTTGGGCTTGTTCCACGTATTCTGCTGTGCCGTGGCAAGACGGAGGTTCGCCTTGCGGTTATCGAGGCCGTTATGGTTTATATGGTCAACTACTTTGTTCCTGGGGGATTTCATTATCAGCCGGTGCATCCTCACTTTTTTTCGGCCGAGTTTCGCCACTGCGTAGTATTGCCTTCCGCGTTTTATCGCATACCATTTGTATTTCGTAAGGGCATCGTAATCTTCCGGGTCAACGACTGCGAATTTGCCCTGAGTAAGGGGAATAATACGGAATGTGCAGCCGTAGCGGATTTTGCGAAACGGGCAAAAACAACGGAGCTTGCGGAATGAGCAGGCAGAACGCAACCGGCGATAACAAAACACGAGGCATATACGCAGCCGAAAGAGAAACTCCGGCAGAAAAATTGGTATGAGAACCTTCCGCACCGCTACTCCAGTGAGTCAGACCAAAGACCACAGACTCAAGACCAATTGAATGAACTACGAATTATGAACGATGAACTAAATTAGACTTGGACGCCCCATTCGACTTGGTTCGACATCGCTCACCACGAGTCGCTCAGGGCAGGCTTGTCCTGTGACTTGCGGGGCTCCGCTGGCTTGTCCCGCCGGGGACTAACCCAAGCACCTACTTTTTTGGGAAGTAGATGCTGGACTTCGCGTGTGCTTTTGCTGCACACGTTGGTATTATACCAAACTTATTCTATTTGTTCAATGATTATATAACATTTTTTATAAAAACTTCCCACGACGAGTCATAAACGTAAGTATTTAGCCAGTATAAGGTTAAATATCCTGAGCTTGTCGAAGGATAAAAATCTAACAATTTTAATAAAAAATTTGCCCCTCTAATCTTGCCTGTATTGAGTGCATTCGATTCGCCTAAGGGGCACTCACTTCCTGCCCAATTTCTAATAATCCTCTAAAAATGTAAGCTGTAGTTCATTGTCTATTCTCTCTTTTTTCATTTTTAGCCGATGTTTTTCATCAATTTTACCTTTTCTTAATCTGTCGGTAATAATTTCGTAGTATTTCTTATCAATCTCAGCGGATATATATTGCCTGTCAAGAAATTTGCAAACCTCGATTTCTGAGCCACTACCACCGAAAAGAATTAAAACGACATCCTTGGGCATAGTACAAGATTTAATTAACGTCTCAGAAAGTTTTTGGGGTATCTGACAAGCATGAAATGTTTTCTCCCTGCTCAC
>CAZBWE010000127.1:0-5406 GCA_964495465.1 uncultured Pirellulales bacterium | reverse complement strand
TACCTTGTTACGACTTAGTGCCAGTCATCGGGCTTACCGTCGGCAGGCGCCTCCCAGCACCTGCTTTGAACAGAAAAGCAGAAATCCTAAACCTGTCCCCGTGGAAACGGGGATTAGGATTTAGGATTTAATAACGAATCTGTTTTTGAGCAAGGTAATATAATCCTGAATGTTGTGCCCTTGCCGAATTCCGACTCCACCCAGATCCTTCCTTTGTGTTGTTTGATGATCTCTTTAGAAATGGCAAGCCCAAGGCCGGTTCCACCCGTTTTACTGTTGTTGCCTTCTGCTAACTGTCCAAATTTTTGAAATAATTTAGGCAGGTCTTCTTTTCTGATCCCACAGCCCGTATCAGACACCGAAACGCCAACTGCATTTTCTGCCCTGCTGGTCGCAACTGTAATGTTTCCCTTGTCAACAAACTTTGTGGCATTACTAACCAGGTTCGTTAAAACCTGTATAATTTTATCCCTGTCAAATCTAACTTTGGGCAGGTTGTCCTCGAGTTTAAGGGAAAAATCTACTTCGCGGCAGTTTGGAGAAATGGCCATCGTCTTATAAACATCTGTAACAACTTCATTTATATCATTAAGCTGCATGTCAAATTGCATTTTGCCGGACTCAAACTTTTGGAAATCCAAAACATTGTTAATCAGCCGGACAAGCCGGTTCACGTTTCTCTTTGCGATATCTAAGAATTTTCTCTGTTGGTTATTAATTTTTCCTGCTACCCCATCCAAAACAATATTAATACTTTCTTTTATAGCTGCCATAGGTATCCGTAGCTCATGTGAGACATGAGAAACAAAGTCAGACTTAATTTTGCCAAGCTCCTGAATTCTTTTATCTTTTTCCTCAAGCTCTTTATATAAAATCCTGATCCCCTTATTTGCTTTCTTAAGGCCCCAGGCCTGTATTTCCAGCTCCTGTTTACTTTTTGCCAGCTCGGCAGTTCGCTGCTCAACTTGCCCTTCCAGCTCGTCGTGAGCTTTTCGCAGTGCATCCTCTATCTTCTTGTGCTCTATGGCGTAATGAATCGTTCTTCTTAGCTCATCCTTATAGAATCTGCCTTTGATAAGGTAGTCGAACGCACCTTCGTTTATTGCCTGAAGCACCACCGCTTCATCTTCTAATCCGGCAATCACAATAATTGGTGATTGCAGACCCAGGCCACGGACTTTCTTTAGCGTTTGCATCCCTTTGCTGTCCGGCAGTCCCAGATCGAGTAATACAACATCAAAATTTTCAGTTTTAAGACACTCTATAGCCGAGTACAAGGTCCCTACAACCTTGAAATTAAAACACATGTTACTTCCAAATGGCGATAAAGCTAACTTGGCCAGCCGAACATCGTCAGGGTCGTCTTCTGCTAATAGAACATTTAATAGAACATTTATAGTTTTCATCTGTCATATAAACTACTGACATAGGTCTTTTACCGCTTTTATCAAATCAGAAAGGTCACGGTTTTTAACACAATAATCATCCGCTCCCATCTTTCTGGCCTTTACTGCATCTATAGCATCGATAACGCCGGTTATAACAATAATTTTTGGTCCGTTTCTGCCATGATATTCTCTAATCCGGCGACAAACTTCAAAGCCGTCAATGCCTGGAAGCAGGGTATCTGTAATTACCAAATCCGGCTTATCGGATTCGGCCTTTTTTGCACCTTCTTCGCCGGTTTCCGCCATAACAATTTGCTCGAAACCGGCTTCATTAAGAAATATCTTCACAAGATTTCTGTCCGGCTCATTGTCGTCAATAACTAATATCTTTTTGCCCATAGCTTACCTCTGCCCGTCTCGGATTTGGGATTTTTGATTTTACAATCCGTAATCATCATTTCTTCGGCGGCAGTTTGACAATGGCCAGCCAAAAATGTTTGATGGAGTTCGTGACCTCTATAAGGCCTTTTATGTCAAAGGGCTTGGTTATGTAGGCATTGCAGTGAAGCTTGTATGATTTGACAATATCTTCTTCGGCCTTTGAAGAGGTCAAAACCACCACGGGAATCTGTCTCAAACCAGGGTCGTTTTTAATTTCTTCTAAAACTTCGCGGCCATTCTTTTTAGGCAGATTGAGGTCCAGAAGAATAAGGTCGGGAGAGGGTGCTTTAGTGAATTTCCCTGTCTTTTGCAAAAAATCCATGGCATCCTGACCATCCTCAACTATGCTTAAGTTGTGCAATATCTTACACTCTTTTAAGGACTCCTGCATCAGGCGCACGTCTGAAGGACTGTCCTCCACCAATAAAATATCAAAC
The DNA here is from genome assembly GCA_964495465.1 of uncultured Pirellulales bacterium. Taxonomy (GTDB): domain Bacteria; phylum Planctomycetota; class Phycisphaerae; order Sedimentisphaerales; family Anaerobacaceae; genus CAZBWE01. The sequence continues at coordinate 3,140 of CAZBWE010000127.1, read as the reverse complement.
GGCCGCATTTCTGTTTGTTTTATGTTCACTTGCTTTTTCGTGGTTACCGTCCTTTCTTTTCTGCTGCTCTGATTTGGGGCGCCGCTTTGCGGCAACCCTGTCCGGCCTTTTATCATCTGCTTCTTTTATTGCAGGAATTGTGAAATAGAATGTAGAGCCCTTTGACAGTTCGGACTCTACCCGGATTCGTCCTCCGTGCCGCTCGACTACTTTCTTGCAAATGGACAGGCCAACACCCGTGCCGGGATACTCGCTGTGGGTATGCAGGCGTTGGAAGATGCCGAAAATACGCTTCTTGTACTCAGGGTCGATGCCGATACCCTCATCGCGGACTGAAAATTCCCAATACGTGCCTTCGCGCTTGGCGCTGACGTGGATTTTCGGAGCTTTTTTATCCCGAAACTTGATGGCATTACCGATTAAATTCTGGAATAATTGTGTAAGCTGTGTGCCATCGCCCATCACCGCAGGAAGTGCGTCATGGGTCAATTTGGCCTTACTTTCCTCAATCGCTATCCTTAAGTTGGTCAGTGCCCGGTTTAGAACGTCCTCGCAGTCGGTCCTCTCAAAGGGCTTTCCTTGTGTGCCCACCCGCGCAAAAGTAAGCAGGTCACTAATAAGCTGCTGCATTCTGCCGGTACCGCTGAGGATAAAGCCAATGAATTCTTCTGCCTCTTTACCCAGCTTCGGTTTGTAGCGATTCGCAAGCAGCTCCGTATAGCTTGCCACCTCTCGGAGCGGCTCCTGCAGGTCATGGGAAACTACGTATGCAAACTGCTCAAGGTCATCGCGGCTTCGCTCCATCTCTTCGTTTGTGGCCTTCAGCTCCTCGTTGGATGCCTCCATCTCCTCACTGGTCGCCTGCATCTCCTCATTGGCTGTTTGCAATTCTTCACCCATTTTCTGGGCCTTTTGGCGTGCATCCTCGGCCTCAGAAAGAGCCCGGCTGCTTGCATCCAGGGCCAGGTAAACCCGGCTGGCCTTGTAGAAACGCTGCTCATCCATTACCCGCGTGGCTTCAGCAACTTCTTTCTCCCACGGGCTCTTCGTCATACGCTGGATGTCTCGAATCCCCCCGAGCATGTGACTGCCTTTGATGTTTCGAGTGGTTCGAGGGGGAACCCGCGAAAATACGATATCGTAAGTGGTCCTCGGACGGGTCAGTATATGCCCCAAACCCTTTGCATCACGCGGCGTCCTAATCTTTCTCTCAATTTGTACTTTCTTTCTTACTGCTGCCATGATACATCTCCCATTTCACCTTCTGCTTTTTTCTTTTACTTTTCTTGTCTTCTTTCCAACGCCTTTTCTTACTAAATCCGTAATCTTTCCGGCAATTTCATCCAAAGGAAGGACATAATCAATGGCATTGGCCTCAATCGCCGCTTTCGGCATACCAAAGGACGATGAAGTTTCTTCATCCTGGGCAATTGTTACTCCTCCTTTTGCTTTAATCTCCTGGCAACTACAAGCTCCATCGCGTCCGGTGCCTGTAAGAATGACGCCGACCGTTTTTGAACCGTATTCCCTTGCCGCTGAGGCAAACAGCACATCTGCGGAAGGCCGCACGTAATTTACCGGTTTGCCCCTCTCAAGGACTAAATGGCCCCCTTTTAGCCGAACGTGGTGTCCCGGGACAGAAACATAGATTACTCCCTGCTCTAAGGGCAATCCATTCTTTGCTAAACACACCCGAAGAAAACAGCGGCGAGATAGATATTCGTGCAGGTGAGTCTTGTGGTCAGCAGTCAGGTGTTGAACAAGAACTACCACTGCCGGTAAATTACAGGCAAGCTTTGATAGCACCTGGGTGAGGGCATAAATGCCGCCCGCTGATGCGGCGATAACCACGACTTTCTCTGGCTTATCTATGTGTGTTACCATGGTAAATTAACCTTAAGAGCATCCTGGCGCTGGGCTCCTGTTTATCTTGCCTCTGGTCTTGTGTGAATTTATGAGTATCAGCTTTCCTGAATAACTTCGCTTTTTTATCCACAGGCTCAAAGAGAGCCATGCCATCACCTGTAGGCACTTCTGCCTTTCCCAAAAGAAGAAAACCGCCTTTCTTTAGCCCATCATAGAAGTCCTTGAGCACTCGCATCTGCAAGGAGAGGGAAAAATAGATAAAGACATTGCGGCAGACCACCAGGTCAAGGTCCTTATAAGGGTCATCGCTAACCAGATTATGCACCTTGAAACTGACCAGCTTTCTAAGAGCAGGCCTAACACGGAGATTATTACCCTGAGGCATAAAGTATTTCCTTCGCCATGCTGAACGGATGCTTGTTGCTTGATTGCGAACAAAGACACCCTGTTTTGCTTGCTGTAGCGCCGTGGCATCGATATCGGTAGCCAGTATAGTAACATTGTGAGGCTGGTTTTGTTTGCCGAGCTGCTCCAAAACAAGCATAGCAATAGAGTAGGGCTCCTCGCCTGTGGCGCAGCCCGCGCTCCAGATACGCAAGACCTTATTCCTGTTTAGACGCCTTATAAGTGTGGGCAAAACAATGTCCTCCAATGCCTTAAAAGCAACCTCATCGCGGAAGAAACTGGTAACGTTTATGGTCAAGTCGTTGAAGAGCTTATCGTACTCATCGGGGTCATCCTCCAGTATGTGGGCATATTGTGCGTAGCTGTTGACTCCCCGAGCATGAAGACGTCGTTGCAGCCGTCTGGCAAGAGTGTTCTTGTTGTACTCCCGGAAATCAAAACCGCGTTCTCGGTATATCTTCTGCATAAGACGTTGCAATCCGGCCGACCCCCGGGTCATATCAATCGCCTCTCGTTTGAAAACCATTTCTGTCATCGCAAGCCCTACACACGAATCTGGCAATCCCAAAATATGAGATTGATTCGCCGTCCCGCAGTAATCGGGCGTGAGCCGCAGCTCAATTGGAGCAAGCTAATGGCTGTGTGAAGTAATTTAATCTGCATCGACAACGATTTTTTGGCTCACTGATGCTGAAGGCGGCTCGATCTGGCTGTAATATCCAAAATTACCCCCATAAGCAGATATTTCTTAGTTCGTTTGCTTAAAAAGCTATCGGCAGGGAGGGAGGGGGGGGTTTAGGAGAAATCTCTTTTTTTTCTGGGATATCGATATCTTCCCATCCATATTTTCGCAGCGAAAATGCCTGACT
>CAZBWE010000126.1:0-5491 GCA_964495465.1 uncultured Pirellulales bacterium | reverse complement strand
CTATTCCTGGACTTTTTTGTTTCGGTATTGGATATAGATATCACGAGTAGCAACGTATGGGTCGAGGGCATCGGACTTCAGGCCTTCATACTCGCCGATGTGAAACGTGGTTTGGTTGGTAATTTTCCCTGCGGATATGCCGATTGAGGCCTCGGTTGGTTTTACGTAACGTATCGGGTTTAAGAACTGGTCGCCGACAAAGCCGACAGAGTCGCGAAGCGTTGACGGGCCAAGGATAGGCAGGATGAGGTAAAAGCCATTTTTAAGTCCTAATACTCCCAGGGTCTGGCCGAGGTCCTCATCAGTCTGCTGGAGTCCGTATTTATCCCGTGCCGGGTCACCAAATCCGAGGATACCTACCGTGGTATTGACTGTGAATCGGCGCAGCTCAGTGCCGGCAGAGTCTCCTTTTCCCTGGAGCAGGCAGTTCGCAAAACGAATGGGCGTGGCGAGATTGTTGAAGAAATTGCTCACGCTGATACGAACCGGCTCCGGTGTTATTCCTTTGTACGTTTTGGCAACGGGTTTCAAAATCCAGAAATAGAACCTGTCATTGACCTGGAACATCAGCCGATTTAAGGGCTCGAGGGGGTCGGGGACCACAACCATTTGTTCTTCAAACTCATCTGCGAGCAAATCAAAACTGCCATCCGCAGATGCGTCCGAAGCAGACGGTACGTTGTTGGGGTCGAAGAGTCTAAAAAGGTGGATTTTTTTGGGGGCTGCGCAACCAGCAGTCATTAATGCCAGGAAGACAATAATCCAGGCCGGCTGTTTCATATAGTCTCTCTCAACGTTTATTCCGGTATTGTTAACGTCATTTTATTCTATCGGCTTTAACTTCTCAATCATCTTTTCCGAATACCCTGCATAAAATCATTAATCGAGGCAGCAGAGTAAGGGCGGCAAGAAGCGCAATAGACATTGCCAGTCCGGTAAGCAGGCCAAAATAAACACTGGGTATGAAATTGGACATAGCCAGGATTGCAAAACCAATGATAATGGTTATCGATGTATAGTACATCGCATGGCCAATGCTTCGATGGCATCGATGCATAGTCTTTAAGTAATTGCGGTCTTTCTGAAATTCGTCTTTGAACCTGTGGATATAATGAATTGTATCATCGACGGCAATCCCTATTCCAATGGCGGCTATAGTTATGGTCATCATATCCAGAGGGATGTCCATCCAGCCCATAAAACCGAGGACAACCGCAACGGATAAGACGTTCGGAAGCATTGCAATCAAGGCAATCTTCAGCGACCTGAACAGCATAAAAAACATCGCGGAGAGAAGCAGCACAGTAATACCCAGTGTCAATATCTGAGAACCGAAGAGGCTTTGCAGCATATTGTTATACAGGACGAGCAGGCCGGAAAGATGCACGTGTTCGGCGTCAAGGCCGGGTATTGCGGTCAAGTCCGCCTCGATTTTTTTCAGCAGCACATCGCGTCTAAGCGTTTTCTCGGAATCCCTGACCCTTACCCAGAAGCGGGCCTGACGGTGTTCTACTGAGACATAAGGTTTGACCAGCAGGTTCTTGAATTTGTCCGGCGTTTCACTGTAAAGCAGTGCGAGATCGAAACTGTCGAGAGGTTTTTCGCCGTTCAGCTTTTCCGCGACGCCAGCCATAGTAGCCAGCGATAAGACCTTTCCGGTTTCGGGCAGGCCGGTGAGATAGCGGTGCACCGCCTTGATGCGCGACATTTTTTCTGCGGTAAACCAGTATTTATCCTGGGTAGCAGCCTGGTCAAGCTCATCGAATTGGTCGAATTCGCTGTTGCTTTCTGCGTCAGCGGCTGCAACAGATGCAGGCGGCGGGCCCGGCTCATCGAAATCTATGATTACATCAAGTGGAACGGTGCCTCCCAGTTGCCGGTCGATTACCTTCATTCCCTTATAAATCTCCGTATTTTTATGGAAGTAGTCGATAAAGCAGTTTTCCACTTCTAATTTTGATATGCCGATGATGCTGTAAACAAGGACGAGAGCACCGATGCCGATGATGAGTGTGCCGTGGGCTTCTGTAAATCTCGCCAGGATTGCTGTAAGCGAGAATCGCCGCTTTTTTATTTCCGGCGGCGCCTCTCTGGGTAACAGCAGCAGGACAGAAGGAAAAAGCAGAAAGGTTATAATGAGCGACACTATCAGGCCGGCAATCATCATCCAGCCGAATGTAATGACCGGCAGTATGTTACAAAACAACAAAGACGCAAAACCGGCAATCGTGGTTAATACCGCATAAACACAGGGCTTTAGCTTCAAAAGGGTCGTATCGAGAATGAGCTGTCGATTTGGGGCGTTGGGGTTCTGTGCCAGCAGCTCCCGATACCGCACTATCAGGTGAATTACAATGGCTAATGTGATGATGAGCTGCAAGGAGATGAAGTTGGAGGATATGACTGTTACCTCCCAGCCGAACCATCCCAGCAGGCCAATCATATAGACGACAGAGACCACACAGCAGAGCATCGGCAGACATATCCAGCGAATTTTCCTGAAGATGACGAACAGCATAATAATCAGGAGGAATAAAACGCCGAGGCCGAACAGCTTCAGGTCATTTCTGATGAAGGAGAGCATATCTTCTGCAATCATACCAACACCGCCGAGAAACAGGTCAGCATCTCTGCGATAGTTATCCATAATAGTTCGTATGGCGATGATATCCTGATGGCGCTGCCGCCTAATCCCGTCTCTGTGCTGCCGGAATTGCTCATCTACGGCCTTGAGTTCGGCCCTTTCTGCAGAAGTTATTGAGCCGGATGTTTTTTTCAGGCGAAGCTCGTTGCGGCGCTGGAGCAAATCGTGATAGACATTATCTTCTGAGAAATCAATCAGCAGGGCCGTGGTCTTCAAATCCGAGCTGACCAGCAGTTTTTGATAAAGAGGGCTTTGGCGAAGTTCAACCCTGGCCAGCTCCCTATCCACCGTGGGCGATTCGAGAGTAGGCAGGTCGGACTTCAGCTCGCTGAGCGAGACGGGCGGACTTTCCAAAAGGGGAATATCGAGGATGGAAAGGACCGATGCGACACGTTGCAGTGATTTTAAGTCGTTCCGCAGCCGGGCCAAATTTGCCAGAGTATCGGGTGATAAAAGGTCGCCTTTTGGAGTGTATGTCAGGACCAGGAATTCGTGTTCTCCGAAGCGGGAGCTAATCAGACGCGAGTAGCGGAGGTCTTCGTCATTTTCCATTACCAACGTTTCTGCAGAGGCATCCAGCCGAAAATGCCTGGCTTTGAGGCCGAGAAAGCCGGCGGCGAGCAGAATGCAGAGAATAATTGTCTTTGGATGCCCCAGAACGACGCGGTCGAAAAAAAATCTTACCACTGAGTGGTATTTGTTCATAATAGCTGTCCGAAGCTGTAGGCCTGGTATCAATCATCAGGCGGTTTCTCCAGACGGGAGAGAAGGTCCTCAATTGTCCCCCGTCTGAGGATATCGTCGAATTGTGAACGGTAGGTCAAGAGGACGCTGACACCCTGTATTTCCACATCATAGATTTTCCAGCCTTTGTCCGCCCTGCGAATTTTATATAGTATGTCCACCTTCTGGTCCTGGGACACTAATTCCGTTGGAATATAGACTGTATTCTTCTTTTGCACTTTTGGATTGATTACAACTTTTTCATCCTTATAGAGCGAAACTTTCTTGCCATACGATGTCTTAAGACGTTCGGTAAAAAGGTTAGTGAATTTCTCGTGTTGTGCTTTTGTTAGTTTTGGCCAGTGTTCTCTGCCTAAAGCAAGTTTAGCCATCAGGGGGAAATCAAAGTAAGGACTTAGGATTTCACTGAATTTCTTCTCTTTTTCTTTCTGGTCGATGTCTTTATTCTGCAGGATAGAAATGATGGATTTCCACTTGGTGCTCAATAGCTCGTTCGGGTCATTCGGGTCAAATGGTATGTTCGGATCGATTAATACATTCGGTTCGTCTAATGTGTTCGGGTCGTTCAGGCCGTTTGGGTCATTCGGGTCTTTCTGCTCGATAGGGGTGTTCGGTTCATTCGGGCAGTTAGGTCCGTTCGGGTCCTTATCGGCTGCATTAACACGCTGGGATGCAATTAATAAAATTAAAAGGGCTGGCCAGAGCTTTCTCATAATACATTGATTATACCATTTTATGCGGGTCAAGACACTACTCCCATTCAATTGTTGCGGGCGGTTTGCTGGAGATGTCATAGACGACTCGGTTAACGCCGCGGACCTCGTTTATGATTCTGCCTGATATCACGCCAAGCACCTCGTAAGGGATATGCGAGAAATCAGCGGTCATAAAATCGGGTGTCTCCACCGCCCTTATGGCAATAACATTTTCGTAACTTCGCTCATCGCCCATAACTCCGACTGTTGAGACGGGTATCAGCACGGCGAGGGCCTGCGAGATTTTTCTATACAGCCCTGCTGATTTTATCTCATCAATCAGGATTTCATCGGCGGCACGCAGGATTTGCAGTCTTTGCTGTGTTATTTCCCCGATGATTCTGACGGCCAGTCCCGGCCCTGGGAAGGGATGCCGCCAGACGATATTTTCCGGCAGTCCCAGATATTCGCCGACGAGCCGGACCTCGTCTTTAAACAAATCTCTCAATGGCTCAATCAGCTTGAAGCCGAGCTCGGCGGGCAGCCCTCCGACATTGTGATGGATTTTTATGTTCGCTGCAGGATTGCCATCCTTGCAGCCGGATTCAATGACATCTGGGTATAGAGTTCCCTGGGCAAGAAACTTCGCATCGGCAATCTTCGATGCCTCGGATTTGAAGGCCTTGATGAACTCCGCACCAATTATTATCCGTTTTTTCTGCGGGTCTGTTGCGCCGGCCAGAGCGGATAAAAACTGCTTTGACCAGTCCACGACCCGCAGGTCTATACGAAAGTGGTCTCGGAAGGTTGATTCTACTTCAGCTCGCTCATTTTTTCGCAAAAGGCCATTGTCAACAAAGATGCACACAAGCTGGTCGCCGATTGCCTTATGAACCAAAGAAGCGACAACCGAAGAATCCACCCCGCCGCTCAGGCCGCATATAACTGTTGCATCGCCGACTTTGCTGCGGATTGCTTTGATGCTTTCGCCGACAAAATCACTCATTTTCCAGTCGCCGCTGCAGCGGCAAATATCGTAGAGGAAGTTCTGCAAAATCAGCGAACCCTTCGGCGTGTGAGCAACCTCAGGATGGAACTGGACGCCGAAGAATTTATTTTGCTTGTGCCTTACCGCTGCGAAGGGGCAGGAGCGGGTGGTTGCCAACGGCACAAAATCATCGCCCAATTCTCCGACCTGGTCGCCGTGGCTGGCCCAGACGGTGATAGAGTCCGGCACATTTGCGAACAAGTCACTTTTGTCAACAATTGACATATTTGTTCTGCCGTACTCGTGCCTGTCGGCGGCAATAACTTTAGCACCTAATATTTGACAGCCGAGCTGCATTCCATAGCAGATACCCAAAATGGGTACGCCCAGCTCAAATATTTTTTCATCACATCTCGGGGC
>CAZBWE010000125.1:0-5540 GCA_964495465.1 uncultured Pirellulales bacterium | reverse complement strand
GTGCAGGGCTCGCCGGCTGACTGCGTCAAATTAGCGGTTATGCAGCTTCACAAAGACCCGATAGACCTGCTCGTTGCAGGTATTAATGACGGGGCAAATGCAGGAATAAACGTTTATTATTCCGGCACGGTTGCAGCAGCGATGGAAGGGGCCTTTTTGAAAATACCGGCGGTGGCGATGAGTCTCTCTCACGAGGAGAATATGGATTTCGAAAGGGCAGCAGGATATTGCGCGAAGGTCCTGAAACGGCTTATGCCGCTAGAGAGCGGCAGCGTGATAAATGTCAATATACCCCAGTTATCGAAAGGCGAGCCGAAAGGGGTAAGAGTCGTTCCTCAATCGAGCAAGGGCTTCGAGGAGTATTATATCCAGCAGAAAAACGAGCAGGGCCAGACCGTATTCCAATTGGCGGGCAATTCTCACCGCATTGACGGTGCCCCGACCGATACGACATCGCTGGAAGACGGCTTTATTACGATAACTGCGCTGGCTTCCGATATGACTAACCATAGCAAAACGGGCGAAATTCGAGTTCGATTTGGCGAATTATAGAACAATTTGAAGAAAATGCGGAGATTTGGCCATTACTGCTGTTATCTTTTTATTTGAAAAAGACTTGCAAATGTGCAAATAGCAGATTAGAATACGGGATTATAATTAATTCGAGCCGACCGTGGGTCGGTTTGAAAATGCAAAAATCAAAGTGTAAAATGCAAAATTGTCGATTCCGCCGTTGGCGGATGGCTGATTCTATTTTGGAAGATGTCTTTAAGCATATATAATTCGCATCTTATTGATTGTAAAAGGTTTAGGTCAAAAATTAGATAGCAAAGAAAGGGTATGTTCGAAAGATGCTTACGAAAGAGGGAAAAAAGAAGATTGTCAACGATTTTGAGACGCATGAAGGGGATACCGGCTCGCCGGAGGTGCAGATTGCAATATTGACCAGGAGAATTAACGACCTCACCGAGCATTTCAAGACCCACAGGAAAGACCACGCATCGAGGCGCGGCTTGTTGAAAATGGTCGCGACAAGGTCGGCCTTGCTCAAATATGTGAGCAAAAAAGACGTCAATCGTTATCAGGAAATAATATCCCGTCTCGGCCTGAGAAAGTAGAATCGTAATTTTTGAATTATATCTCGTTAGTTGTGACACTACACAGGACACGGGATATGAATAATGAGGTAATTTATGTTAGAAGTATGTAGAGTAGAAAGACAAATTGGGGGCAGAACCTTATCAATCGAGACCGGCAAAATCGCAAAACAAGCGGATGGGGCTGTTGTAGTTCAGTATGGTGAAACCGTCGTTCTTGTTGCTGTTGTTACAGCACCGCCCAGAAGCGAGGAAATTGACTTTTTCCCGCTGAGCGTTGACTACCGCGAGAAACACAGCGCAGCAGGTAAATTCCCCGGCGGTTTTATTAAGCGCGAGGGCAGGCCGAGCACGAAAGAGATTCTGACGGCAAGACAAATCGACAGGCCGATTCGCCCGTTGTTCCCGGAAGGATACTTCCAGGAAGTGCAGATTATGGCGAACGTTTTAAGCGCGGACCGTGAGAATGACCCCGATATTCTGGCAATGGTCGGCGCCAGTGCAGCACTTACCATCAGCAAGATACCATTCTTAGGACCTATCGGGGCCTGCCGGCTGGGCAGAGTTAACGGTGAATTTGTCGTTAATCCCACGCATAAGCAGATTGCTGAAAGCGATTTGAATCTTCTGCTCGGCGGCCGCAAAGACGCGATGAATATGATAGAGGTCGGCGCAAAAGAATTGTCGGAAGAAATTATCGCTGAAGCTATTGCAACAGCACAAAAAACAGTCAGTCAGGTTTGCGAAATGATAGAGGAGATGCAACAAAAGGTCGGTGTCGAAAAGGAAATCCCCCTTATAGAAATTAACGGAGAGCTCTTTTCAAAAATACGTTCTCAGACAGCCGATAAGTTATATGAATTAAAGCAGATTCCTGATAAGCAGCAGCGCAATACAGCCGTAAAAGAGCTGTTTGAACAGGTCGGCGCCGGCTATGGCGCTGCTGGGTTGGCGGAGCCGATTATTACAGAAGACACTGCAGAAGATATTGCAGAAGACGCCGTAGAAGATACCGCTAAGTCAAAGTGCGATACAGCGATGCTGAAACGTATTTTTGACAAAATAGAAGGCGAGGTCGTCCGAAAGATGCTGCTGGAAGGTAAAAGAGCCGATGGCAGGGGTTATAACGATGTTCGTCCTATTACCTGTGAAGTCGGCATTTTGCCCAGGACGCACGGCTCAGCATTATTCTCACGCGGGGAAACACAATCACTGGTTACCGTAACGCTTGGCACTATCAGGGACGCTCAGATAATTGACGGACTGCTGGATGAGTACACCCAGAATTTTACGCTCCATTACAACTTCCCGCCATTTTCCGTTGGAGAGATTCGGCCGATTCGCGGACCAGGCCGAAGAGAAATCGGGCATGGTGCGCTTGCAGAAAGGGCGCTGGAAGCGGTCAGGCCGCCGGAAGATGAATTCGCATATACCATTCGAATCGTTTCAGATATTACCGAATCAAACGGCTCTAGCTCAATGGCTTCGGTCTGCGGCGGAACATTGGCTCTTATGGACGCCGGAATTCCTATCATCAAACCGGTTGCCGGAATATCAATCGGTCTGGTTACCGGCGAAAAAGGACGCTATGAATTACTGACCGACATCATTGGTGAGGAAGACCACTTCGGGGAGATGGATTTCAAGGTCGCCGGAACAGTCGAAGGTATTACGGCAATACAGCTCGATATAAAAGCAGAAGGGCTGCCTCATAATATTATGGTTGAGGCATTGGAGCGAGCAAAGGCGGCTCGAATAGAGATTTTGAAGGCTATGGCCAAGGCCATTAGTGAGCCCAGGTCTGAGTTAAGCGTGTATGCACCAAAGCTGGTTTCTATTGAAATCGACCCCGAATTAATCGGCAAGGTAATCGGTCCGGGCGGCAAGGTAATCAAGAGTATTCAGGAGCAGACGGATACAACCATAGAGGTTGAGGAAGACGGAACGATTTACATAAGCTGTCTCGGCGGTGAGGGACATCTCAAGGCCAGAGAGATTATCGAAATGATTACGCAGCCACCCAGGGTCGGGCGGATATACGACCAGTCAAAAGTGGTATCCGTAAAAGATTTTGGAGCATTTGTTGAAATCATACCCGGCGTAGAGGGGCTGTGTCATATAAGTGAATTAAGCGATGGTTATGTCAAAAGTGTTGATGAAGTATGCAAAGTAGGGGATTTAATGCCGGTAAAATTGTTATCCATCGATAACCAGGGCAGATTCAAACTTTCTCGCAAAGCTGCTCTTGCTGAGATGCAGCAGGGAGGGAAGAAAGCGGGAAAAGCACAAAAGCCCACAGACGCAGAAAAAGACAGCGGCTCTGCTTAGAGGACAGGTTCGACCCTGCTTTTAAATTTTCATTTGTTTCGTGTGTAATGTAAGTTTTTCTGCGGACTCGGTGGCGAAGAGGGCTAAACAAGTGCGGCAGTTTGTGGCTGGTTTTGTTATTGCTTTATTGGCTGCTGTGCCGGTCATTGTGTTATTTCTGCATAAAAAATCACATGCCAAAAATAACACGCAGAAGAATATGTCTTCAGAACAGGACGAATTTCAGAGAAGCATAAACGGGCAATCCGGTAAGCTGGAGGAATTGAGCAAGCTGACCGGTGAGCTTGCACATGAAATCAAGAACCCACTTTCTACTGTCAAGATTAATCTGAAACTTATCAGTGAAGAACTGGAGGGTTCAAATCAGGGCTCATCGGCTGGGCAGGGCGACCAGAGTTTCAAAAGGGCACTTAGGAAATTAGCCGTTATCCAAAAGGAAACAGACCGGCTTGAGCAGATTCTCGAGAGCTTTCTGCGATATATCGGCAAGACCGAATTGCAGTTGGCCAGTTTTGATATTAACGAGCTTGTTAATGATATGGTCGATTTTTACACTTCGCAGGCCAACAGCCGCTCGATAACCATACGGCAGGGCTTATATAATGAGCCGCTGATTTGCAAGGTTGACGCAGGTATGTTAAAACAGGTCATATTGAATCTTTTTATTAACGCCCAGCAGGCAATGAGTAATGGCGGGGAGCTTCTAATAAGAACTATTCGCCAGGAAAATGATGCAGTGATTCAAATAAGTGATACCGGTAGCGGTATTGCAGCGGATAAATTACCCGATATATTCAATGCTTACCATTCGTTTCGTCCGCAGGGAAGCGGATTGGGATTGCCGACGGTAAAGAAGATTATAGAGGCGCATAATGGGACGATAGATGTTGACAGTGAGCCGGGCAAGGGGACATCATTTACTATAAAATTGCCTCTTCAGAGTTAGTTAGAGAGTAATTTGATGAGCACAGATACCGTAATTTTGGTTGTTGATGATGAGCGTGACCACGCCGATGGAATCGTCGAAGCGCTTGACAAACAAGGCGTGAAAGCGATTGCTGTTTACAACGGAAAAGACGCTCTTGAAATCCTGCGCGAGCAAACGGTCGATATTGTTGTAACCGATTTGAAACTGGGTGGTGATATTGACGGGCTGGCCATACTCGAAGAGGCCAAGAGGTATAACGATAAGACGGAGGTCATTTTAATCACTGCCTACGCAACAATTGATACCTGCAAGGAAGCTATAAGGCGGGGGGCATACGATTATCTTGTCAAACCGATTGATATTGACCAGCTTCGAGCCCTTGTGGAACAAGCCGGCCGAAAGGCAGCCGCGGCAACTCAGCGCCGAAGCCGAAAGACCGGAACAAGGATAGAGCATTTCGAATTTGATGGTGTCAGAGGTTCCAACCCGGCAATGCAGGGTATATTTGAAGTTCTCAGACGCGTGGCACCGACAAATATATCTGTCCTGATTGAAGGTGAATCCGGCACAGGCAAGGAGCTGCTTGCAAGAGCGATTCATAATAATTCACCCCGTAGAGATAAGCTGTTCAGGCCGGTAAATTGTGCGGGTCTGGCCGAAACTCTGCTGGAAAGCGAACTGTTCGGCCACATCAAGGGCGCCTTTACCGGCGCTGCGAATGACAGGAAAGGCTTATTTGAGATAGCCGACAAAGGGACATTGTTTCTCGATGAGATAGGTGATATGACGCCGAACAGCCAGGCCAAGCTGCTGCGTGTAATCGAGGATGGGGTTATTATTCCTGTGGGCTCTAATAAACCGACCGTTGTCGATGTCCGGGTGATAAGTGCGACAAACCAGAGTTTGACAAAACTTATAGAGGAGAAAAAGTTCAGGCAGGATTTGTACTTCAGAATCAAAGGTGTTAGCATTACTCTGCCGACCCTTCGCGACAGGACGGAAGATATAGCGGAACTGGCTGAATTTTTTCTCAAAGAGGCCGCTGCCGAGACCGGCTCTAAAGTTGTCGGTATAACAGACGGGGCTATGGGGGCTCTTTCGAACTATGACTGGCCCGGAAATATCCGTCAGCTTCGAAACTGCATCAGGACGATGGTTGTGATGTGCGAGGGGGATAAGCTCGATGT
>CAZBWE010000124.1:0-5566 GCA_964495465.1 uncultured Pirellulales bacterium | reverse complement strand
GACAACGAGATTATCCTGCCGGAAGCGTTCAATGAGAGCTTGCCGATTTATGTTGCCAAAAATAATGTAGTGCTTGCAGCTCACCAGCATCGATTAAGCGATGGTCGAAGTCCTGTTGTGGCAAATGTTATATCGGCCAGCGTGACATCGGCTGGCCTTGAGGTCATTTTGGAATTTCACACTGTAACCGCACTTGCCGAGGAATACTGGCAGCTCTACAGCCAGAAAATACAAAAGGCACTATCCGTAGGATTTATTTCGATTGAGGGTAACTACGAGCAGCGAAACGGCAAGAGCGTATTTGTCCACAAAAAAGTAGAGCTGTTGGAAATAAGCTGCGTGCCCGTGCCCTCTAATCGAGAAGCACTTACCAAGGCGAAACAAAAGAAGCTGGATTTTGTCAGCGACAAGAAACAGCAGCGAGAAGATGAGAAGCTCCTCGATGAACTCAGGGCATTAGACCCTGACTTCGATACAGAGTGCGAGGAGTTTGCAAAAGATATTTTGGGGCTGGACGATATTAAAGCTGACGAATCCGACAGCGATTTTTTTGATATTGATAACGACAAGGATATTGACGATTACTCCGAGCTGATTTGCGGCAAGAAGGAAATCAGCTTGAGAGATTTTTCGTTTTAGTATGGGAATCTATGCGAACAACACGTTTGCCGGTGTCCCTCGTGCTGCGAAGGTGCTGCGTATAGATTCGGCGAGGGCCGAAGATTTTGTAACTCCTTTTTTAATTACCTCACCTTGTGAGCAGGGAATTCTGTCTGTGAATCGGGATTCCCTGCTCTTTGTTATGTAAAGTATGATTAACTATTGTTTACGAGGGCTTTAAAATGGCATTAACAGCAGAAGAAAAAACCAAAATCGCCGCCGGTTTTAAGACCGCAGGCGATGAGATACAAGAAAGCAAAATGGCGATACAGGAGATAGGAGAATCCTTCAACGAGCTTGCCAAGCAGTTCCGCACCGTGACAAGAGGATTTATGACCGGCAAAACCGAGGACGGTGAGAAGTATAACCGCTTCTGGCGGACAGAGGAAGAGGCCAAGGGATTCGGCGAGCTGATACTCAAGGCACTTAACCGCAAGGCCCTGGGCGAAAGCGTAATGAGCGAAGGCGGGATTTTAGTCCCTACGGAATATTCGAGCCGTATTATCGACAAGCTCGGTGTTTACGGAAAATTCCGCAAAAACGCTATGGTTGTCCCTCTCGGCTCTGACCGGCAGGTTGTGCCTAAAGTCGAAGCTGACCTGGTCGTCTATTCGCCTGGCGAAGGCAAACAAATTACTGAGAGCGATATGGATTTCAGCCAGGTCGGCTTGACAACGCACAAGCTTGCCTGTTTATGCAAGGCATCGAGCGAATTGGAGGAAGATTCGCTTATTGCCCTGGGTGAAATAATCGGTATCAGTATGGCACGCAGCATCGCCAAAAAAGAAGATGAAATCGGCTTTGTCGGTGACGGCACAGAGACGTATTTCGGTATGACCGGAATTGTCGGGGCATTGCGAGGCGTTGACGCTACAATCGCTAATATTAAAGGCCTGTTCGTGGCAAGTGGTAATGCGTATAATGAGATAACTCTCGCTGATTTTCGCAAGGTGATTGGAATATTGCCGGAAGATTGCGATGACACTGCTAAGTGGTATATGAGTAAAAAGTTTTATTACAACGTAGTATATCCACTGGCAGAAACTGCCGGAGTTGCAAACATCTTCGAGATACTGTCAGACCGTAAAGACAGGTTTTTGCTTGGCTATGAAGTTGTATTTGTCTCTGCTATGCCAAGCGTGGAAGCCAACGACCAGATATGTGCGGTCCTCGGCGACCTGCAATTAGGTGCTTTTCTCGGCGAGAGACGGCAGCTTCAATTAGCAAGAAGCCAGGATGTATATTTTACCAACGACCAAATTGGCTTTAGAGGTGTTGAGCGAATCGACATCAATGCTTACGGAGTCGGTGACACGAGCGAAGCAGGCCCGATTGTCGGCCTGATAACTGCTGCAAGTTAAAGACGGAGCTGCAACTTGTGTGTTAGCGGCGGGCCGTTCTTAGCCGAGCATGGCCCGCCAGCTTTGGAATAATAAAATACTATGAGCAAAGACATAAACATACATCTAAAGACAAGAGGAACACAGCAGGCCAAACAGGAGCTGGACGAGGCAGGCAAGTCCGTAGAAAAAATCGGCGAAAAGACAGAGCAGACCGGACGCAAAACAGGAAGGGCCTCGGCCTGGATTGTCGGCAGCTTAAAGAAAATTGGGACTCTCGGCTTTTTGGCGATAGGAACTGCTATTGCAGCAGCAGCAGGCAAGGTTGCGAAATTCTTTGATACAGTTAAGACACGCAGCGATGAAGCGGTCAGGGAAGTCCAGGAGATACGAGCTGCTTATGAAAGCTTGTTTGAGGCACTTGACGCCTTCGATGAAAAGTCTCGGCAGGCCACTACAAAAGCCACAAATTTATTATTGCAAAAAACGGGCGTCACCCAAGAAATGGGCCTGCCGGTTGTCAATGCCTATACTCGGCAATTCAAGTCCCTGGTAGGGACCGGCCAGATTACTCAACAGCAGTATGACCAGGGCCTGCAGGGGATGCTGGGCTATGCTGCAAGGCACGGTGGAGAAGCTACGACAGAGCTTATTTCGATAATGCGTGGCTGGGATATGGTAACGCCGCAGAAGCAGGGCGAATTTCGCCGGATGATTTCAAAAGGTGCACAGATTACCGGCTTAACAGACGAGGAGGTTATAGGTGCGTTAGGCCGAGGTATGCCGACCATAAAAGCTATGGGATGGACACCCGAACAGGCGGTTGCGAACATAGCTCTTCTGGCCTCCGGCGAGACCGGCAGAAAAAAAATGTCTCTGCCGTCAACGACATTAGATGCGCTTATGGCCCCACAGCTTTCGGATATTGAAAAGCTCGGCATACCGGAAGATGTCACTAAAGACCCGCAAAAGCTCCTGGCTTTTTTGTCGGCCAAGCAGCCGACAATGGATAGGCAGAAATATCTGCAATTATTGACGCAGGTTTACGGCAGAGAAGCCGCCACAGGAGTTTATAAACTTATGACTGTGCCTCAGCGTGGAATCCAGGAATCGTTAAGACAAGCTGCTGCCGCTGAGGGTATCGCCGCTGAAAAGTCCGAGGAAGAAGCCAGAAAAACAACACTGGAAACCAGGGACGCCGTTACAAAGGCACGGGCAAGGCAAATAAGATTAGACCTCACAGAAGAACAAATGTATGCGGAAGATGTTAGGGAAATCGGTTTTGATGAACAAAAGCGGAGGGAAAGACACAGTGAAAAAAGGCAAAAGATAAGAGAATGGTTGACTTTCGGAACTGAGGCGGAAAAGGAACAAGCGGCTTATTTGTTGTGGAAGGAGAACTTGACGCCAGAGGAGAGAGAGGCCATATCTCAGGAATATCAACAATCACTTGAAAAGGACAAATTCCGCATTTCAGTAAGTCCATCAGCAGATATTTTTACAGATTTTGAGATGGAGTGGAAATGGCGTCAGATGTCACAAAAGCAAAGGTGGGGAAACTTAACCAGGATTCAACGAGAGAGACGACCATTTTCCGGTGCAGGATACACTGGGACATTTGATGTAAGCTCTGTTAAAGAATCCGGCCCCGTATCTATGAACTATGATTATCGACAATACAATTACAGAATTTTTAATCCCGTTGTCGGCGTCAATAAAGAAGACCTCGGCATCGGCCCTGTAACTCCGAGGAATTTAGCGTAAAAAGGATTTAAACGCCGTTTGAGAGCTTTATAAATGGCAGATACAAAACGATGTAGCCGATGCAAAAAAGAAAAGCCGCTAAGCGAGTTCGGCAAAGACACGCACGCCAAAGACGGCTTATTTTGTTATTGCAAACCGTGCCTGAGGGCTTATAACGAAGAATATAAAAAAACGGTAAGTCTCTCAAAAATAAACTCTAAAAGTAAGCGATGTTCTCGATGTGGTTTAGTAAAACCGGCAGAACAATTTATAAAAAACATGAGCAGTCCTGATGGATTAGCAAGTAAATGCAAGGAGTGTAATCGGGAATGGCATAGATTATATAAAAAAGTCTCAAAAGAGCGAGCAGAAGGAAAATCTGTCGAAAACATTACTGCCAAAGGCATAGATTCTATCGAGCAGGTTGACAGCGTCTTAAGAGAGATGTCGGAGCTGCAATTCAAAATAAACACCGAGAGAAAGCTGCTCAGCGACCGGATTAAAATGCTTACAGAATACACAGAGAACATTATCGAATCGGACTTGTGGCACCAGTATAATTTACATAATATGCTCAAGGAATTTCTAAAACGAATTTCTAAAAATGGCTCTATGAAAAAAGAAAATTTCCGCTTTGGCTCGATTAAGTTTTCAAAAGGCAAATTAGAATATGAACTGAGACCTGTTTTGGCGGGCGAATTGATGGGGAAACCGTGAAAAACTATATCAAGACAATCTGTCAACTGCCGGTCGTCTCTATGCTGTTTGTTATAGTGTTGATAGAGCAGGGCTTGACCTGGTGCTTAATTAAGCTCGGAAACCCGTTATGCCCTTTTGCTTTGTCGGCACTTAAGCGAATCGTCAGAGAGCCAGAGCCGGAAAAAAACGATTGCTCTGCCGTCCCCGATGTTCGTTCCAACGTTTCGGTTTTTCGGGACTGGCTCAAAGACAAGGACGATAATTTTATTGAGACATATCGTATCTCTATTGAAAACGAATTTGGAGTCCCTGCCTGGGGCAAAGATAAAGATTCTCACCTGTATGCGGTGCGTAGGCCGAACAGGGAAGAAAATATAAGGCGTATCGCTTATGCGTTAAGCACAATGAAAACTTTTGAGCTGCAACAGTGGCTTTCGGAGAGACGTGAGCTGTTGAAATGAGTATCCGCATAGAATATTATACGATTGCAGAAGTCTCAAAATTGACGGGTTTGAGCGAAAAGACAATACATAATTGCTACGGCAAAAAGTGCTTTCGCAACACGATACAGCTTAATGGGAAAAAGCTAATTCCAGTGACAGAAGTAGTAAGTCTTGTCAATAATCAAAAGGCCATTAACAAATTAAAAAAATTAGGAACATGTCCGGCGATAAAGAGAGACGAAGCTTTATTGAAATTAAGTAAGATTGTGCTATATGCGAATACCAAAAAAGAGCTTCGTTATCTGCACGGGGCTAAAGAAGCAGATAGGATCGCAATTGAACGGTGCGGTATTCCCAGAGGAACACTTTATCGTTGGAGGAAAAAATACTATCAAGATGGATTAGCTGGGCTAATAGATACAAGGGGTGGTTCTCGCAAGGGTTAATTCCTGCTCAAGCAGGTCGAAGCCACGTCCTATTAACTCGCTAAAAGGGCTACTCGGACCATTGCTTATATTTGTGAAAATAGGCAATTTAGCTCCGGAGATTTTCTTTTCATATCGAGCTTTTTTTATTTCCCATTTGCGTATAATGTTTCCCATTTTAATGTATAGTTAACAACAACAATGAATCCGAAAACATAATCGGACATTTTGTCGAAATCAGCTAACCAACTACTGC
>CAZBWE010000123.1:0-5608 GCA_964495465.1 uncultured Pirellulales bacterium | reverse complement strand
CATCCTATCTCTGCCCTTCTCTATATCGTTATTGGTTTGGCATTAACTTTAATGCAATAGCAAAAGAAAAAGGGTGAGAAAATATGAAAAGGAAGGTTTACATAATAATTCTGACGTTGAGCTTCTCGCTTATCCCCCGGCATTTCGCCGCTGCTCAGACAGTGTTTTCTTTCACCGGACCTGGAACAACGGATATCCTCCATTACGGATACGGCAGCTCCAGTGTCAGCTTTCTTACGAATACGGATTGGGCCGTGGATACGATAAATATGATAACAACAAGCCCTGAAGCTTCTTCTGTTTTGGACCAGCATGTATATTCCGACCCCGCCGGGACACGCATAAGCAGGAATGCCCTTTTTATAGGCCAGGGAAGTATAGATACCTCAAGCACGTATTACGGCTCCAATGTCCCGGGCGGCGAAAACAGCATTTCAGGTATCTCTTTAGCAGGAGATACCTATGGCGCCCTCATACAGAACGGCTCTTTAGAGTTTTCCGCTACCTTCGGCGGTATCAGAGAATCCGTAGCAATGGCGGCAGGCAATTCCAACACTTATTCTGTAGAGCAATTTGGCTTCGTGGATGCTGACGGGCTTGGGACTTTTACTCCGCAGGAGGATTCCATGATTTCTGTGGATGTCAGCGGTGACTATTATTCGGCAACCATAGCAACATTTGATTTCGGCTCTGTTCCTCAGCCGGCAGAACCCGATATATTGTATGCTGAGATTCGCTCCTGGGCCACAGGCATAGGGACTTATTCTTTCACCGCTGCAACCCCTGCTACTGAGGTATCCACCGGCTTCGATTTTGGGTATGGAACTATAACAACAACCTTTGATGCCGATGCCCTTAAATCCTGGGCATCCTTCGATGCTAATTAGTGATTGCTGAGGAGGAGGAGAATGATTAAGAAAGTTTTGACAATTATAACGGCCGCTCTGTCGATGATGTTTGGTTCGCCGGCGATGGCTATGCCGGGCCCCCCTAACGCAACCGTTAACTTCAATGTTACCAACCCGAATTTTACTATTACCGCCGATCTGCCCGGCCCGGGCGGTGAGAATTCTACGGCCGTCACCGCAGAGTTCACTCTGCTCGGCAAAGGTCAGGCATACGGGACGTATGCGAATTACACAAATAGCGAGACAGGATGGGCCTACCTGTCTGCAACCTACTATGGGTCAGTGGGTGATTTCTCCTCGACATTCCAGGCAGAGGCCTTGCGGACAAATAGCAGCGGGGGAAGCTCTGCCTTCCTTGCAACTCAAGGCATCGACGCCAGCGGTGTCAGTCTGCTGTATGTTGGCGGTGAAGCTGGTGCGTGCTCTGCTGCCGACACCTGGGTTGTAGGAACTGGCCAGACATTCGGCGGGACCGCCGAGTCGGTAACAGTTACTGCCGAAAAGCAGTTTGAGCAGCGCGACAGCGGCGGCTCCCAGGTGGGAGTGCCCCACAACGCCCAAATTAGTTCTACCACCACGGACGAGGACTACATTACCGGCATCAGTGAAAGCGGCAGCTATGACGGGACGACTTTCGGTGTGCAACCCCAGCCCGGCTTTGGAATTGCCGCAAGCATGCTCTCTCTTGATGTGCAGGATAGCAGCGGCTCGACCATCACCAGCACAGACACCACGATGTTCACCGACCAGATTGTAGGCCAGACCGCCACCTGGTATAAATATCCGGGCTACCCGGATCCGTAAGTGATTTTCCGGCTTAGTTCAGGCAGATAAAACAGACAGCAACATTGGTATTGAGTCAATTTACTCTATGGATTCTCCCAATGGGGGATGCGACATACGATATACGCACGACGCAATACGCATCACGCAATACGAGACAAGGGTGAGAGACGGGATTTGAACCCGCGACCCCCGGAACCACAATCCGGTGCTCTATCCAACTGAGCTACTCCCACCAAAAAAGTCCAACATCTCCATTGTATCGCCAACACCCACTTTGTCAATACAACAACAAACAAAGCAATATTTAGCCCTACATTCTACATAGGATTTAATTTTGAACATTTACATTTAGAATTTGTCTATTCTCCGTAGTGCCGTAAGGCATCCCATAGGGACTACGAATGACGAATTTAGGGCTTTGGATTCGGAAATTCGGAGTTACTTCAGTCTTGACATCCTTCCCTTCATGCTGTAAACTGCGCGATTCTTTTCCCTATGGGATTGTTATCGGATTTATGTATTTAGGGTATGGAGTATCATCCCGACGTTTTTAAGGTTTTTTGAATACGCAATTTAGCTTAGAAGGAGATTTTTGACAATGGCAACAAAACAGGTGTATTTTTTCGGCTCCGGCAGGGCCGAAGGCAACGCGAAGATGAGAGAAATCCTCGGCGGCAAGGGTGCAAATCTTGCGGAAATGACGAACCTTGGCGTTCCGGTCCCGCCGGGCTTTACTATCAGCACAAGGGTTTGCGGCGAATACTACAAATCAGGCGGCAAATGGCCGAAAGGCCTTGCCCAAGAAGTTGACAGAAACCTGGCCAAGCTCGAAAAAGCGATGAACGCCAAGCTCGGCGACCCCAAAAAACCTTTACTAGTCAGTGTCCGAAGCGGAGCAGCCGTGTCAATGCCCGGAATGATGGACACCGTTCTTAATCTCGGATTAAATGACGATGTGATTGATGGCATTATAAAAAAGACCAAAAATCCTCGTTTTGCATACGATATTTACCGTCGGTTTATTGATATGTTCGGCGATGTGGTTATGGGCTGCGACCACGAGCATTTCGAGCACGTAATTGACGCCGCCAAGAAAAAGGCAGGGGTCAAGCTGGACAATGAGCTTAGCGCCGAGCAGTTAAAGCAGGTCGTCGAAAAATACAAAGCCGTATATAAAAAGCACGTAGGCCGAATGTTCCCGCAGGATGGCCGAACTCAATTGACTCACGCGATTAACGCTGTTTTCCGTTCCTGGAACACGCCTCGTGCGGTTACATATCGCAAGTTGAACAAAATTACCGGCCTGCTGGGCACCGCCGTGAACGTCCAGGCGATGGTATTCGGCAATATGGGCGAAGATTGCGGCACGGGTGTATGTTTCACTCGCAATCCGAGCACCGGCAAAAAGGAGTTTTACGGCGAGTTTTTAATGAACGCCCAAGGCGAGGACGTCGTCGCCGGCATCAGAACTCCCATCGAATTGAAAAAACTCTCGAAGGTTATGCCGAAGGCCTACAAGCAACTGACTTCCCTGATGACCCGCCTCGAAAAGCACTACAAAGATACTCAGGATATGGAATTTACCATTCAAAACAAACGACTTTATATATTGCAGACGCGGCGGGGCAAGCGGACGGCGGAAGCGGCGGTGAAGATTGCGGTCGATATGGTGCAGGATGGATTGATTACAAAGAAAGAGGCGGTCGGGCGTGTGGAGCCGGAGCAATTAGACCGGCTGCTGCATCCGCACTTCGACCCGAAGGCCAAACGCAATGTTATCGCCAAGGGCCTGCCGGCATCGCCAGGGGCAGCGGTCGGGCAGGTGGTCTTCACGGCGGATACTGCAGAAGCGTGGAATAAAAAAGGTAAAAAAGTTGTCCTTGTCCGAATCGAGACAAGCCCGGAAGATATCGGCGGGATGGATGCAGCAGAAGGTATCCTGACTGCTCGCGGCGGG
This sequence comes from uncultured Pirellulales bacterium, assembly GCA_964495465.1. Classification (GTDB taxonomy): domain Bacteria; phylum Planctomycetota; class Phycisphaerae; order Sedimentisphaerales; family Anaerobacaceae; genus CAZBWE01. The sequence goes on along the minus strand of CAZBWE010000123.1, from coordinate 1,957 downwards.
ATGACCTCACACGCGGCAGTGGTCGCACGAGGGATGGGTAAATGCTGTGTGGCAGGCGTCAACGACCTGAACATCAATTATAAAACAAAGAAACTCAGCATCGACAGCAAGGTCATCAAAGAAGGAGACTGGATAAGCCTGGACGGCTCTACCGGCGAAATTATGACGGGACAACTGGCGACGGTTGAGCCGACTATGAGCGGCGATTTCGGCAAATTTATGAAAATCTGCGATGACGTTCGCAAATTAGGAGTCCGCACAAACGCAGATACGCCGGAAGATGCAAAACGGGCCAGAGGATTCGGCGCTGAAGGGATAGGACTTTGCAGAACGGAACATATGTTCTTCGAGGGCGAGCGGATTTGGCCTGTGCGGCAGATGATTCTGGCGGCGGATGATTATGCAGATATGCTGGCGGAATTGAGCGCGGCACAAACGCCAAAAGATAAAGAGACAATCGAGAAGAAATACGCCAGGGCGAAAATACAATTCGAAGGCGCGCTCAAAAAGCTGCTGCCTTATCAGAGAAGCGACTTCGAGGGAATATTCGAGGCGATGGCGGGGCTGCCGGTAACGATTAGACTGCTGGACCCGCCTTTGCACGAATTTCTGCCGCAGGACGAGAAGAGCCAGGCGGAGATGGCAAGGCGGCTCGGAGTAAAAACAGCGGTGGTAAAAGAAAAGGTCGAGCAGCTTCACGAGTTCAACCCGATGTTAGGACATCGAGGGTGCCGGCTGACCGTAACTTATCCTGCTATCGGAAGAATGCAGGCAAGGGCGATTATCGAGGCGGCTTTGAACGTAAAGAAGAAAGGCAAAATCGTTCTGCCGGAGATTATGATTCCGTTGACCGGGGCGGTTACAGAGATGAAGCTGGTCAAAGATGAGATAGTCGATGAAATTAATAAGGTCTTCAGGGAAAGAAAGGCCAAAGTCAAATACCTCATCGGCACGATGATTGAAGTGCCGAGAGCGGCGCTGACAGCGAATGAGATTGCTACGGAAGCGGAATTCTTCAGCTTCGGGACGAACGACCTTACGCAGATGACGATGGGCTTTTCGCGCGATGATGCGGGCAAGTTCTTAGGCGAATACGTTCGAAAGGGTATATACGCAGTTGACCCGTTCCAGTCGCTCGACCAGGCAGGCGTCGGCAAATTAGTTGAGATGGGGACAAAATTAGGCAGAAAGACCAGAAAGAAACTGAAGGTCGGTATCTGCGGCGAGCACGGCGGCGAGCCAGCCAGCATCGATTTCTGCCACAGGGTCGGAATGAACTATGTAAGCTGCTCGCCCTTCAGAGTGCCGATTGCAAGATTAGCAGCAGCCCAAGCGGCGGTCAGATAACAGAGGACAGAGGATGGACGAGTGAAGGATTATCTCACGGGGTGAAGTCCCGTTGAGGTAGAATGGCAAATTATCACTATGTGTATGCCCTATTTCGCAGATTATAAGGTTTTGTCATTCCTGCGAACGCAGGAATCCATTTGTTTAGCCCCGAAGCCTGCTTCGGGGGATTTTCTATCAATCACCAATAACCAATTCACCAATCCAGTAAATCTGAATCGCGGAGGAATTTTCATCAGGATTTTTGGCTTGCGGGAAATTTTTGTTGAAAGTTGGGCTAATGGTGATATAATGTGAAAAAGAGATATTAACGATTGAAGTTATTGCAACCGGACCAGCAGCGCCGGTGAGCCGTACCGTTTGGCAGATGAAATTTGACATGGAGACCTATATATGCAGTTCTACAAAAAAAGTATTCCCCCAAAAATTTGGATTATTGCCCTTCTAGCTCTTGCAGTCGCAATCTTACTCATCATACTCCTCGTCTAGACCAATGCTTGATTTTCTAAGGAAATATCGAGACGAGATAGTATTGATTCTGGCTGACTTGGTGGAGTTTTAGACACGGATTCCTTCGACACTTCGACAAGCTCAGTGAAGGCAAGCTCAG
>CAZBWE010000122.1:0-5643 GCA_964495465.1 uncultured Pirellulales bacterium | reverse complement strand
CCGGCCCTGCAGGGACACGGAGGCGATGTGGAGCTGGTGGGGACCGATGACGATAATACGGTTAAAGTCCGCCTTCAGGGCGCCTGCCGGGGCTGCCCCGGCGCTGCGATGACGATGAAAATGGGTATCGAAAGAATCCTCAAGGAGCAGGTGCCCGAGGTCAAAGAAGTCGTCGCCGTGACTTGAGTTTCACCGTAAACTAATCGGTTAGCTCTCCGGATGGTCTTGCTTCAGATGTTTTAGGATTTTATCAGTGTTGGGTTTTTCAATCACGCCTTTATCGGTAATGATGGCGGTGATATTTTTTGCTTCGGTAACATCAAAAGCCGGGTTTTCCACACAAATTCCATCGAGCGCAATCTGTGTTTTTGCGAATCTCGTTACCTCTTCGGCTGCTCTTTGCTCGATAGGTATTTCATTTCCGTTTTTTATACTCAAGTCGAACGTGCTCGACGGTGCGGCAATATAAAACGGTATTTTGTGCTCTCTGGCGAGAATGCTTAAGCTGTAAGTGCCGATTTTATTTGCCGTGTCGCCATTTGCAGCGATTCGGTCGGCGCCGGTAATAACAGCGTCGATTTTCCCCTGCTTCATCAGCCAACCGGCCATATTGTCGCAGATTAAAATCGTTTCGATGCCCGCCTGCTTCAGCTCCCAGGTGGTGAGCCGGGCTCCCTGCAGCAGCGGCCTGGTCTCATCGACATAGACCTTAAATTTTTTTGCCTTTTTCTTTGCTTCATACACCACCGAAAGAGCCGTTCCCTGCCCGGCTGTGGCAAGCGAACCGGCATTGCAGTGCGTCAAGATACCGGCCCCGTCTTTTATGAACTTTTCGCCGTTTCGGCCGATTCGAAGACACATATCCATATCCTCTTTGTAAATGGCGTTTGCCTTGGCCAGAACAGCTTCGCGCAAGCTCTGCAATGTTGCATCCGGTTTGGCGGCAGCAAAGTTTTCGGCGCTTCGCTTAACTCTATCGGCTGCCCAGAATAGATTTACCGCAGTGGGACGCGATGATGCTAAATACTCGCACGAATCGGCTATAACTTTGAGCGCCTGCTTTAAACTAGCGGCAGGTTCTAACTTTTGCAGAGACAAAACCTGCCCGTAAGCCGCAGCTACTCCTATGGCGGGAGCGCCGCGAACGGCAAGTGTCTTTATTGCCTCGAATAGCTGGTGAGTATCTCCGCATTTCAGTTTAACCAATTCGGCGGGTAATCGCCGCTGGTCTATAAGCTCAAGACAGCCGTCAATGTCACCAATCCATTTAACCGCCTGAACAATCATAAATATCTTTTCTCGAACATTGTGTTCGGACTATCTGTCAACTCTGGCGCCACCACCGCCGATGACTTTCTCGACTTCGCGCAGGCCGGCTGTAGTTGTATCGCCGGGCGTGGTCATTGCCAGAGCGCCGTGGGCGGCGCCGTAGTTCACGGCCTCAGCGGGCGTTTTGCCTTCCATAAAGGCAAAAATCAGTCCCGATGCGAAGCTGTCTCCGCCGCCTACACGGTCGTATATTTCAAGGTCGGGTCTGAGTGTCGCATCGTGAAACTCGCCTTCGGCATAAATGACAGCGCCCCAGTCATTGACCGAGGCGGTCTTTGCGTTTCGAAGCGTTGTGGCTACGACTTTGAAATTCGGAAATTCACTTTTTACCTGCTTAATCATTTCCTTGAAATTCGTCGGGTCGAGCTTTGAGAAGCTCCTGCTTGTGCCCTTTACTTCAAAACCGAGGGCGGCTGTGAAATCTTCTTCGTTTCCGAGCATCACATCAACATAAGGTGCGATGGCTCGATTGACCTGGATTGCCTTTTTCTGGCCGCCGATATCCTTCCAGAGCGAATTGCGAAAGTTCAGGTCATAAGAAACTATGGTGCCGTATTTTTTTGCTGTCGTGACGGCCTCGATAATAACATCGGGCGTCGTGCCGGACAGTCCCGCAAAAATGCCTCCGGTGTGGAACCATCTGATGCCGTCTTTGCCGAATATACTTTCGAAATCGATGTCGCCTTTCTTTAGCTGTGAGGCGGCGCTGTTTGCCCTGTCGGAGCAGCCGACCGCAGCCCTGATGCCGAATCCTCGCTCCGTGAAGTTCAGCCCAATTCTTACCTTCCGCCCAATCCCGTCATACGGGACCCATTTGACATACTCTATACTTACGCCGCCCTGAAAAATCAAATCCTCAAGCAGTCTCCCGACGGGATTATCCACAAGGGCGGTAACCACCGCGGCCCTCTGGCCGAAACAGCGCTTAAGCCCTCTGGCGATATTGTATTCTCCGCCGCCTTCCCAGACCCGGAAATGCCGCGTTGTGTGAATCCTCTCTTCGCCCGGGTCAAGTCGAATCATTATCTCGCCCAGTGAGAGTATGTCATACTTACATTCCGACTTCGGCTTTAAGTCTATTACTGCCATTGATATCCTCCTTTTAACAGGACATTAACTGCTGTAGATTTTTCCCTCCCTGTAATCTTTCCAGGCCGGCTCAAATGCCTTTCTCTCTTTCGGTGCGGGTCTTAATGGGATTGTTTCACACCTGAATAAATCGGGCGAGCTTTCATCGTATTGAACCTGCAATATGGAATTTCTTAAGGATGGATTTTCGGGTTTGAACTTCAGGGGTTTATCCGTTGCTTTGTCAATCACATCGGGATGTATTCCGATACCGTCTTTGGCAAGGATAAGATGTGAGCCGCGTGAGCCGCTGCCTTGCTTCAGCAGTTCCACAACGGCCTTAAGATATGCAACGCTTGTCAGTGCCAGGTGCTCCGCCTGTATCGCCGTGATTAAAGCCGAGTCGTCTTTCGCATTGAATCCTTTTTGTCGAATGTTTTTATAAAGCTCGACTGCCTGCCCGAGGGCTTTTTGAGCATCGTTTAGCTCTCTGATGTGTCCGCCGGACGCAGTCATTCGGTTTCGGACCTCCTCCAGAACCTCCTCGGCAGCCAGGCCGGAGGTGCTTTTGCAGGAATCGAGTCTATCGATAAATCCACTTAACTGCTTTTCGATGTCGGATTTCTTACTTGAATAATCCGGCAGCTCGCAGCCATAGGCATTTACTATATATTCGGTCGCTCTAAGTCCGCCTGTCTGGCCTGCGTTAAGGGCAGAGCCGCCGGGCCGCTTGACGCCGTGCGTCCCTGCCATCTCGCCGATTATAAAAGTGTGCGGTATGTTGGACTGCCACCATTTGTCAACGGCGAAGCCGCCGTTATTATGCTGGGCACAGACCGCAATCTCCAGCGGCTCAGAATATAAATCAATTCCGTTTTCCGTATATATCTCGATAGCGGGAGTGTTCATATATGCCAATCGTTCGATGGGCGTCTTCTGGAGCGCACCGGCTTTTTGCAGATACCCTTTTGCTTCCGGTTCGAGGTCATCAATATTAAACTCATCCATAGATTCACTGCCGACGGGATTGTGCAGAAAGTCCATATAGACCCGCCTGCCTTTTTGCGTTTCGTTGAAGACAAGGACATCAATCAGTGATGATTGCAGGTTCTCGATTTTTTGCGGGTCGAAGGGCCACTGGTAACCTTTGAGAAAAATATTCGTTGCCATTTTGCTCATCGTCGGGAAGAAGTCCGTCAGAAATTCCTTTTCATCTTTTCCATCGGCGTCGGTGCTGAATATTCGCGGGAGCGCCTGCATATAGGTGCCGGAGACGTTCCAGCGGAACTTAATGCTCGCCAGGCCGAACTGCGACTCGGTCAGATTTACCCCAATCAGCCCTGCCTTAAATGCAAGCCCGTGAATGCCCAACTGGCCCTTTGGATAGACGGTCGTCTTGTAAAGCTCGCCGGGCCCGCCGGCTGCGAGGACTATGTTTTCGCCGAGATAAACATTGATGGCGAAGTTTTTTTTGTCTATTGTAACGACTCCGGCGATTCGCTTGTCGCCGCCCGAACCCGTTGTTAAAAGATGTGCGGCTTCCTGGTTGTCGATTGTTCTGACGCCGTATCTTTCGAGCTGCTTCTGCAGAGATTCGCTCATAAATTTGCTGGTCTTTGGCCCTGCTGAGGTTGCCCGTTCGTAAGGGTCGTGGTCGGTCTTATAGCCGATGAATGTGCCGGAGGCATCCGTTGGGAAAGCTACTCCCGCCTGCACCAAATGATAGAACTCACGAAGTGACCCGATTGCCTCGACAAGAGCCGTATCACCGTGGCAGCAGCCGGCGGCGGTCAAGCTCTTTGCAAATTCTTCGGCGCTATCGGCCACATCCGGGCTTGTGCCCATTTTATAATATGTCTGCTTGTCCGAGCCGCTCATCCTCGATGCGCCCAGGCCCAGCCCTGCGGTTATTACGACGATTCTGTCCTGCGGATGAGCAATTCCTTTTCGCTGCATAAATTCGGACAGGTGCACGGCGCAGTTCATCCCTGCGGCGCCCGAGCCGACAATCACCGTGTTGTAATGATGGAAAGTAACTTCTTTGTTCGCTATTTGTTTCGTTTCCACAATCCCGTTTCTCCTGTTTTAATTTTTTATTGAAGATTAAAATTTCTTCCGGTAATCTGACCTATCTGTTCGATGGAGCTTGTAGCGAAATCAATATCGGGGTATTTTTCTTTTCGCAGCTTATCTATCAGCCGTTTAATCTTAGTTAATTCCTCAGCCAAAAGGTCGTAATCCTGTTCATCGATAATTTTCTTCATAGTCGGTCTTTCAATCATACTAAACGAACCGCCCAGAACCAGAACGCCTGCATCAATATAATCGGGGATGTTGGCTGGATTTGTTCCGCCGGTTGGGACCAAGCTGATTGTCTTGTGTATGGCAGGGTCTATCGCCTTGACAAAGTCTGGGCCGCCAAGCTGTTTTGCCGGGAAGAGCTTGCAGAGATTTGCACCCTTGGAGAACTGGGTCAAAATTTCGTTCACACTGCCACAACCGGGTATCATTGGTATCCTGCCTGCATATTTCGCAAAGCTCTCATCACAGAAATTGGCGGCAGAAACCAGATAGCATGCGCCTGCCTGTGCAACCTCTTCGACCGAGGGCAGCGGGTCCTGCGGATGGCTCTTGTTATAGACGTCAAGCATCGCCGATGAATCGACCAGGCTCGCCATTCCTGCTGCGAAGTCGGGTAGCTTTCTGCGCAGCCGGGACAGCTTCTCCAAGGGTTTGCTTATCCGGCAGGTTACCTCCATATTGTTGACGCCGGCTTTGATAAGCGCCTGGGCCGTCTTGACAATGTCGAGCTTATCCTGATTGAAGACAAGTATAAAGCCGTCTTGCAACAGCGTCGTGATTGTCTTTTTAATATCCATATTTAATGACTCCCAAAATTCGAAATTTGAATATCTAAATCCGAAACAAGTCCAAATGACAAAAATCCCCAATTCCAAACCTTTTGGACATTTTAAAATTCGAATTTTGATATTGTTTCGAATTTAGAATTTGGTGCTTCTTATTTAAAATTCACAGTCTCCTTAAATGGAATCCGCCATCGACGTTAATAATCTGGCCGGTTGAAAAGTCCAGCCGGCCCTCGGCAATTGCCCCGACTGCCTTTGCGATGTCTTCCGGCTGGCCCCATCTTTTAATAGGAGTAAGTCCCTCGGCTATCAGCTTGTCGTATTTATCTTTGACAACGCTGGTCATATCGGTTGCTATGATGCCGGGCCTGATTTCAAA
>CAZBWE010000121.1:0-5646 GCA_964495465.1 uncultured Pirellulales bacterium | reverse complement strand
CTTCTCGAAGGGATACTGCCGGGCGATATCTGGCTGCAGGGCAAGTATGTTCCAACGCCCGCCGGCTGGCATGACTACCGACTATAGACGTCACCGGCAAAAAACTTAAATAAAAACAGAATATCGAATATCGAACAAGGAATGTCGAATTAAAAAGTATGGAGTCCATACCCCGCCAGACAAAGGCGGGCAAGCAACCGCGTAATAACTTACCCCCAAACCATAAGTAAAACTTGTGGCTAAATATAAAGAGCAACCTGCCTACCGCTTTGCATAACTACAAGCCATATCGCTACTTATAGGACGCTGCATTTCAAAAACAGGTTTAATAGGCCATAAACGGCCCAAATCTAATTTCCAGGTTAAACAGCCCATTTTTAAAGCCGATGAATAATTGCAATGTTTGAAGCGCTAATATTGTAGCGTAAAAACAAGACGAAATACAAATAACGGATTTGAAATGGTATTTAATTTCAAGCAAAACGAGGTCATAGGACTCGATATCGGCTCATCGTCGGTCAAGATGGTGCAGCTAAGCAAAGATAATACCGGCTATTCAGTTACATCAGCGGGTATCATTGATATTATGCCGAGCGGAGATGACCCGAACCTGAAAACAAAAAACACGGTTAAGGCAATCCGCAAATGCCTTGAGGTAACGGGGACCCAGACGAGATTTGCGGTATGCAGCGTATGCGGCCCGGAGGTAGCGGTTCGCGATTTTGAGTTTCCCGTGCTGCCGGCAGAGGAAATAGACGGAGCGGTATTTCTGGAAGCATCGCAGGTTTGCCCGTTCAGCACGAAAGACGGCACGGTCGATTATCAATTGATACCCAAAAATGAAGAAACGATAAAGGGTGTCCTGGTGGCGGCCACAAACAATATAGTCCAAAGCAAAAAGGAGGTTGCTCAGGAAGCATCCCTTGATTGCGTTCTGATGGATGTTGACGGCCTGGCACTTTTAAATTGCTTCAGCGCATACGAAGAGCCGCAGCCGGGCCAGACGATAGCTATCCTGAAAGTCGGACACACATCCACAACTTTGGCAATTATGCGAGATAACGGATTGCCTTTTATCCGCGATCTGGATTATGCCGGCGACGATATTATAAGCCAGATAGCAGAAGAAAAGAATATGGCCACAGGGGCCGTCGAGAAAATTCTTCGCGGGGAATCCGAGAAAGACCAGCTCGAGCTCCGTGACAGCTTAGCAAGGGCGTGCAATAAACTGATTATTGATGTAACTAAAACATCACACTATTACAAGGCGGAGGAGAAGCCGGCAGTTGTTGACAAGATATATGTATGCGGCGGTTTCGCCCTGGTGAACGGATTTGTGGAGCTGCTCAATGACCGTTTGCCGGCAGAGGCGATTTTGTGGAATCCATTTGAAAAAATACGCTGTAATGCAGGGAACTGGCACAAACACGTTCTCGAAAAACACGGCCCTGCACTGGCGGTAGCAGCAGGTCTTGCGATGAGGTCGTTCTGATATGTACGAGATAGATTTATTAAAAGGAGAGGGAATTCCTGTAAAGAGCAGGCCTAAAGACATAGCCATTGCTTCGGTAATGATTATAGTGCCGGCTGTTATCGCAATAGTGATGTTCAGCTTGTATCTCCGCAATAAAATCACCATATCGATACTGAATAAGGAAATAATCAGGTGCGAAGCGGAGATTAACAAGCTGTCAGATGTTGTAGAGGCCCAAAAACTGCTCGACGAGGAGAAAAGTATCGTGAGCTCCTGTATATCAGAAGTCGGCTCCTCTCTTGGCAGACATACTCAATGGTCTCCCATACTGGCAAAAGTGGTGGAGAATATACCCCCTTCGGTGTCACTTACCAATCTTAATATAAAACAGCGCACCATCAAAAAAAAGGTGCCCAGTAAAGACGACCCCGAAAAAATGGTAGATGTCCAGTTTTTAACAAGAACATTGCATATGAGCGGTTACGGCAGTGCACAGCCCGACTGTGACAAAGCGGTCAGGGAATTTCGAGAGCGTCTTCTGTCCTCGCCTTTCCTTGGGCCCAAGCTCGAAAACATCACAGTTTCACAGAAGTATGGGATTGCAGACGGTCAGGGAACTGTTTCTTACGAGATAGATTGCACTTTAAAACCAGGAATGTGACAGATTATTTATGAATTCGGCCTATAGGAAAAATTTCATAAAATCTTACAAAAAACAACTTATGACAGTAGCCCTGTCGTGGATGGGCTGCTTTGTATTATTTCTTTTCGCTTATATACTCGTGCTTGCGCCACAAAACAAAACCAAAAATGCCGTTGAGCAGAAACTTGCCAAGGCAAAACAGGGTCACCAATCCGCTATCAAAGCAACACAGGAGGAAACCAGAAACGAGTCAAAAAGAGAAATAGAACAATTAAAGGACAAGCTGGATAATTATATTATTGGTTTTGAAGATGCGGCCGGCCTCACATTCGATATAAGCCGGATTGCCAGCGATGCGAAAATTAGTACGTTCAGCATAAGAAACAAGCAAAGCAGAGTATCAAATATCGGCGATTGTGAACACATAGGAGAGAATCAGTTTGACATCAGCTTTACGGCCAGCTTTGAGCAGTTTACGACTTTCTTAAATGCTCTGGAGAGACATAAACCGGTCGTTTTTGTAGATGAGTTTACAATGAGTCGCTCAGCACAAGATAAAAGCGGAACAGGCAATCGCGTAAGTATGAGCGTAGCAGTTTTTGTCAGGAAATAGCAAGACAGTTTAGAAACGCCGACTTTTCGGCACGATTTATGGTGCAAAAATGAAGACAATATCAATAGCAAACCAGAAAGGCGGCTGTGGCAAAACGACCACCTCTGTTAACCTTGCAGCAGCTTTTACAACCTTAGGAAAACGAGTTTTGATAATCGACCTCGACCCACAGGCACATACTACACTGGGATTCGGATATAACCCGGACGACCTGGATAAAACCGTTTATGACGCTATTACCAAGGCGGAAATCCCGATATCGAGGGTGCAAATACCAATCGGCAGAATAATAGTAAATACCAACGTCGAAGGATTACATCTGGCTCCGAGTAATATCCTGCTTTCAGGAGTGGAATTTGAGCTGGCTACACTCTACGGGAGAGAGTATGTGCTGAAACAGCAGCTCGAACCTATAAGCGATAATTACGACATATGTGTCATTGACTGCTCGCCGTCGCTGAGCTTGCTTACGTTGAATGCACTGGTCGCGAGCACCGATGTGATAATACCGGTTCAGACTCAGTATTACGCCCTCGAAGGATTGAAGCAGCTACTCGAGACTATAGATATTGTCAATGAACGGTTCAATCCCGCTTTGAAGATTCTGGGAGTCCTTTTGACCTTCGTCGAAAGCAGGATATTACTGAGCAGGCAAATACAGCAGCAGATGAGAGACTTTTTCGGCGAATTAGTGTTCGACACTGTTATTCACAGAACCACAAGACTGGCAGAAGCGCCAAGTGCCGGTGAGTCCGTTCTGAGCTATGCACCCAAAAGCAAGGGCGCTGACGAATACAAGGCATTAGCCGAAGAGGCACTAAACGGCAGAATCTCGTATGAAGAAACGAGCAGTGCCAAGGTTTTGGCTGAACAGATAAGTTCATAAGAAATTATAAAAATATAACGATACGGGCCATCGGCCAGGTACGTGGTTTTTCTTTAACAGGAAAATTAAGAATCCGCCGGCCTGTATAGAAAAGTTGACGGTATATAAATATGAAAGTAATAGCAATAGCAAATCAAAAAGGTGGTTGCGGCAAAACAACAACTGCGGTGAACCTTGCGGCTGCTCTTGCCAAACAAGGCAATAAGGTATTAGTAATTGACTTAGACCCACAGGGGCACACAACCCTGGGTCTGGGATATCAACCTGATAAGCTACCTACGACTATTTATAACACTCTTACTTTTACAAATGCTCAAGTCCCCCTTTCCAAAGTAATATTGGGGACCAAAATTGAATCGCTTAATGTGGCGCCAAGTAATATTCTTCTTGCAGGCGCGGAGCTTGAGCTGACGCTCGTATTCGGAAGAGAGTTCGTCTTAAGTGAGCAGATAAAAACCGTCAAGGACAAATACGGCGTATGCATCATCGACTGCCCTCCGTCGCTTGGCTTATTGACCCTTAATGCACTCGTAGCGAGCACCGATGTCATCGTGCCTGTTCAAGCACATTACTATGCGATGGAAGGCCTGAAACAGCTACTCGAAACCGTCAGCATCATCAGAGAGCGTTTCCACCCCTGCGAGGTAAAAATTCTGGGTCTTCTGCTGACCTTTGTCGAAAGCAGAGCTACCTTAAGCAAGCAAATCCAGCAGCAGATGAGGGATTTCTTTGGTGATTTAGTGTTTAATACGGTTATCCACAGAACCATAAAATTAGCTGAAGCCCCAAGCGCCGGAGAGAGCGTCGTGACCTATGCGCCCGAAAGCAAAGGGGCAGCAGAATATAAGGCCTTGGCTGAGGAGATATTAAATGCAAGAGAATGAATCCAAGAAAAAGCATAAGGCGGGATTGCATAAGGAGATATCGTCTATCTTCGAAGGTGTCCCCATTCCAGGCAGGGACAATGCTAAACAGCCATCAGATTCTGCTCCAGCAGGTCCGGCAGAGCAAAGACCTACACCAAAGCCAATACCGCCCATGTCGAAGCCCAAAGCGGCTGGAATTCCCAAATCACCGGCCGGCAAATCCCGTATAGGGGAAATGTGGCAAAAGATAAAAAAGAGGATTCTAACACCCGAAGAGGGTGTGAGCCCTACAAAACACAAGATAATGCTGGTCATAGTGCCGTCTCTCATTATTGTTTTGATATTCGTGCTTATGCCCTTCTTTAAATCGCCCTCAGGCGCAATATCTACCGCTCAAAAATCCAAATCGAAAGACGTTGCCGCCGTGTCAAAACGCGAAATTGACTGGGAGATTCCGGAGCCCTATCCGGCAGGTCTTCGAGACCCCATGCAGCCCAGCTCATCAGCCAAAGCCGGCACGGAAGGCGCCAAAGCTGAAGCAAAGGGTATAAGGATGAGCAGACTGCCCGTAAGAGGCATTGTATACAGCAAAGACAATCCGGTTGCGGTAGTCGGCACTCAACTTGTGCATGAAGGCGACACAATATCAGATGTAACCATTGTAAAAATAAACGAGGACTCAATCGAATTCAGAATGAACAACCAACGGTGGACACAAAAAGTCGAATGATAAAAGGTGAAATAAACGTTGTGAAAGCTAAACTCCGGTGGTTTGCCGGACATCTGTTTGCCGGACTTTTCGGAAAACAGAATGCTTAGTCGTTAATTGAAAAGAGGAATTATTATGAAAAGCTTTTTGGTAAGACACAGGAGATTACAGTTTATAGCGCTTCTTTTATTTGTTTGCATGATATGTGCAATCACCATAGCCCAAAACGAAGCTAAACCAGCAGAGGAAGCGGAAGTGGAAGCAGTAGCAAAACCGGAAGCGAAACCTGCAGAGGAGCTGGCTATCGAGCCAGCGGCGGAATCAGAGGAAGATATAAGCACAGCGCTTAAAGAACGAATGCAAAAAAGAATAAGCATCGAGTTTCGAAACACGCCTATCGAGGATGCGTTAATGCTGATGGCCGACCAGGCGGATGTTGACATTGTTAAAAGCCC
>CAZBWE010000120.1:0-5725 GCA_964495465.1 uncultured Pirellulales bacterium | reverse complement strand
ACCGGGATATACCAACACAATTTCATCATCCTCAGCCGAGTCGATTCCCTTCTGAATCGTTGCAAAAGCTGTTTCCGGACTCAGGCCGTTATTATTATCATCACCATTAACACTATTGACATACCAAGTTGGCCAAAATTCATAAGCCCCCATATCCACAATTCCATTTTTAATACGCGGCTTGCCGTTAATATCCGTTTCCGGCAAACCTCCCGGGGGATTATTTGTGCCTGCATCAATACAGAGTGAGCCATAGCTTAAACGGTAATTGCCACTACTGGCATTAACAAATAAAGGGTCGGCATTAATATTACCCTCACCCCCCCCAGTCCATCCTTGAATACAACTAAATGCAATAACATTACGATAAAAATCCCGGGGGCCTGTATCAATCTGCGCAAATTCATCCATACCGTCTTCGTCTCTATTTGCACGAAAAATGCAATTTATAACAGCCTTTTTCGAGTCTAAAGCTCCCGTGATATTTTGAGTGTGGAGATTTTCGAGTGCTGAATAGGCAGAGACAGCAAGTATCAAATAAACTCCTCCGCCGTAGTATTCAGATGAGTTTCCTACAACTGTACAGTTAGAAATAGTAATGCCGCTACCATAATCGCTCCATACTGCTCCACCATATCCCCCTACGCAGTTATGGTTGAATATACAGTTAACAACTGTCCCTACTCGCATAACCATGGCGCCGCCGATAGAAGAAGCAGAATTGTTAGTGAACCTACAATTAATAATAACGGGGCTGCCACTTATGTTGAGCAGACCCCCGCCCCATCGATGCTTATTTCGTCCATAATTTGCATTTCCTCCAGTTACGATAAATCCATCCAGCACAACAATCCCTTCGGTTTCATTACTCAACACGTGACAACTGTTTTCTGACCGGCTAGGGTGCCTAAGCAGATCGCAAGGATCAGCAACCTCGACATCATCTCCTTTCAGGTCACCGCTTAGAATAGTCTTATATAATTCAATATCTCGCGCATCGGGATCTATTTCACCAAAACCAGCGAAGCCACCCACGAGAGATACGCCATTTATAAGCTGGAAAGTAGCAAGTCTGTTGCCGGGCGTCTGATTTGCTCCCTGGTCGGGTTTATAGACACCCTGTGCAATCCGAATCTCGTCTCCACTTGAGGAAACACTTAAAGCATTCTGCAAGTAATTATAAGCGTCCTCCCACGAGGAGCCGTTATTTGAGCCGGGGGCATCCGCATCAACATATATGATTTGCCCCATAGCTGCAGATACCGTCCCTGCAACAAATACCAACAACACCATCCAGCCCCTTAAAAATGTTCGCTTTTTCATTTTCCTGTCCTTTCGAAATTTATGATAAAAATATTATGACGGCACAGGCAACGCACCTGCAGCCGATTTATTTTAAGCCGGCTCTCATTTGAGACCTTGCGCCCATATTGCTTTTGATAAGCTAAACAGCGAGCACAATTCGCTAAAAATACAAAAAGCTATTAACTTTCTGTGAAGGCAGTAGAGGTATGAATTTAAGACAAAAAAATTATGATGGCAAATACAATATTATGATAATTTTTTCTCTGCCTTCATATCTTCACTTTAGATTCCATTGTAACACAAAAATCACAATCTGACAAGGATTTTTTAACAATTTTTTACAAAAAATGGGCAAAAGTGCCGTTAATCCGTGCAAAATCGGGCTTGTGCAGGCCGGTGACGCCTTTTTAGATGAAATATATGGTCAGGCCACTGATTCATCCACAAACTGGTTTGACTTCACGGCTGATTGCTTGGCGATATTCAGCAGCACACCAACCGCAGCAGCCGATAGCAGCATACTCGTTCCGCCGGCGCTTACAAATGGAAGCGGTATCCCTTTTGTCGGCAGCACAACCGTCACTACGCCGATATTTATGGCTGCCTGGATGGCGATGGCCAATACGATTCCGCCGGCCAGAATCTGTCCAAAGCTGTCTTTGCACCGCACAACCACTAAAATACCGAGCCAGACAAAAATGATAAATAATGCGATGACCGCCGCCGTCCCGACAAAGCCAAGCTCCTCGCCGATAATTGCGAATATAAAATCGGTGGTATCTTCCGGCAGATGCCCATACTTGCAGATGCCCCTGCCGAGGCCTTTGCCCCACAACCCGCCGGAGCCGAGGGCAATCAGCGACTGATTCGCCTGATATGCGACAGAACCAGCCCATTTTTCAGGATTCAAAAAGGCCCAAATTCGTCCCATTCGGCCGGGCGAGCGAATCAGCATTATGAGAAAGGCCACAGCGCCAAACGGCAAAGGAATCAAAATATGCCGCCATTTTGCGCCGGCGATTATTAGCATCAAAAAACTCAAAAGCGCTATAAACGCCGCCGTCCCGAAATCCTCGATGATTACAAGTGCAACCACCAGGGCGACGACAGCACATACAGGAACAAACCTCTTCCAGAATAACCTAATATCAGCACCAAATTTACTACAGACGGCTGCAAGAAAGAATACAACCGCCCATTTAGCCAGCTCTGACGGCTGAAAGCTTACCTTGAATGGGCCTGCCGAGATTCTAAGCCATCTTCGGGCCTGGTTTATCTCCGTGCCCAGCTGCGGAATCAAAACGAGAACGAGTAGTATTACGCTAAAGACCAGCAGATAAGTACTTAAAGACTTTAACCAGCCGTCAGACAAACCGAGCCGGCGATAATCAAAACAGGATACGAGGTATAAAACCGCACACGCCAGAGGCAAAAACAAAATCTGCCGAAGAGCCGGAAAATCGTAGAATCTCTGCAAGTCAAGTTTTTGACTAACGTTCGCGCTCGCCGAAAAGACAAAGACCGTTCCAACAGCCATCAAAATAACAATGACAATTACGATTTGATTGGCTACCGGATTGTCCTTCGTATCAGCAAGCATTGAGTTTAACATTACATACAAGTAGGAGAAATTTTAAACTGCCCTTCTTAAATATTTTCGGCTTTTATGGGTAAAAAGCAGCAGAAATAATTACACGGCAGGCGGAGAGCTTTGAAAAGAACATACGAAGGATTTTGAAGAGGTAGCCGATGGTTCTATATATTTTGCTGCCGAATTTTCAGCCCGTGATGAGCTTTGAACGAGATAAGCAGGATAATCCTGTAAATCCTGTCAAAAATTTTCGGATGAAATGAAATATCCCGACCCGCTTCGACAGCGAAGCGAGGCGAGGTTTTAGCTGCTCTGCACCTGGACATTCTGCCTTAAAACGTCCAGCTTACCACGGATTTCTTCTGCCATTTTGCTGTTGGGAAAATCACTGGTAATCTTTTGTCCAACATCGAGGGCATGTTCCCACTGCTTTTCGGTGACGGCGATGGAGAACTGAACGCCAAGGTTATGCAGCTTGGTTCTGAACACATCCCTTGCCGCTTCCTGCAACGCCAGGCCCTCGTTAGGCGTCAGATAAAGGTCAAGCTCTTTCAGAATCTCCAGACTTTGGTCGGTCTCTTTGCGTTGTATGGCTTCATCCCAGGCGGCGAGCAGCTCTCTTTTTCGATGTTGTTTTTTATCAAGCAGTTCCTGTCGCATTGCCTTTGCCTCTTCGCTGTCGGGATACGCCCTGATTAATCCTTCAATCTGGACACTCGCCTGCACCCAATGGCAGTTTTCCATCAATCCATTAATGTTCGCTATTAATTGATTTATACGTTCCTGGACAGAGGCAGCGCGGTATTTCTCCGCCTGGTCACTTAATTCTTCTGCGAGGTCTTTATATTCGGGGCGTTTTGCAATTTCACCTATTATTTCTTTAGCTGTGTCAAAATCCTGCTGCTGAAGTTTCTCAAAAACGACCTGTCGCAGAGATTGCCTGTCCGCTTCGCGGAAAGCTATCATTTTTGCTGTCTCACTGACGCGCGTGCTTTGGTCGATTTGCTGCAGCCCCGACCGGATCTTATCCAAAGCGCCGGCAACCTCTTCGAGCTTGGAACTATTGTCTCGAAGGGCCTCAAGTATTTTAAATACCCGCGACAACATCGCCAGTAGTGCACTCAGGAATATTAATGCACCAAGCAGCCATACAAGGTTTTGCAGCAAATTGGTTTGGGATTCCTGGAAGATGCCGGTAAATAATGACAGCAGTATCACCAATAATACCGCAGCACAAATAACGACTATGTGCCATTTAAATTGCCGACAGAAGTTACCAATTTCCATAAATCCACCTCTCCTTACTAAACGGACTTTTTGCAGCCATTCTTTAAGATATTATAATATGAAATGCCTCGCTTTGTCAATAACCGAAATGACAAAGACACGAGATGTAACCGGCCAAGTGTGCAATGATTATTTGCTTTTCACCCGATATTTAGCTCTGATCGTCATTTTTTACAACTTTTTTACAACTAAACATTAAACCAATTAGCTATAATTAGCGTAGTAATTTATCGTTAGGTGAGGACAGAAAATGATATCGAGAGCCGATAAGGGGTAATTGTTATGAAAGCGATAAAATACATTCTGATACTCCTGCTTCTGACGGGATATGAAACCGTTTGCGGGGCGACAGAAAAAACAGCAGAAAGCAAAAAGACGGACGAACAAATCATTGCGCAGGCAAATAATGAATTCGCCCTGTCGCTTTTCACAGAGCTGCGAGCAAAGGAAGGAAATCTGTTCTTCTCACCATACAGTATATCAACAGCTCTGGCAATGACCTATGTCGGCGCAAGGGGCCAGACAGAAACCCAGATGGCCAATGCGCTACACTTTACTATTTTTACAAAGCCGGACAGAGAACCGTCATCATCGCCTGTGTCGGACAGGCAGCGATTTGCCTCATCATTTGGAAAAGTCATAAAGGACCTGAACGACAGAGGCGAAAAAGGCAGCTATGAGCTTACTGTCGCCAACGCCTTATGGGGCCAGCAGGGCTATGGATTTCTTTCTGAATTTCCGGAGATTATCGAAACAAACTTTGACGGTCGTCTCAACGAGGTTGATTTTATAAGGGCGACTGAAACGGCACGAGAAACCATAAATGCCTGGGTAGAGAAAAAAACCAAAGACAAAATCAAAGACCTTATTGCACCGGGAGTGCTCAACAGTATGACCCGATTAGTTTTGACAAACGCCATTTACTTTAAAGGCAACTGGGCAAGCCAATTCGAAAAGGAAAGCACTGAAAATGCTCCATTTACTCTCGCTGGCGATGAGAAGGTCAATGTTGCAATGATGAATCAGAAGGGGCAGTTCGGCTATATGGAAGCCGAAGATTTCCAGGTGCTTGAACTGCCATATGTAGATAATGAGCTGTCGATGATTATATTCCTGCCTGAGCAAATTGACGGGCTGACTGATTTTGAGAAAACACTTACGACCGAAAACCTCTCACAATGGCTGACCAGACTCCACAAACGCGAAGTTATCGTTTCTATCCCGAAGTTCAGGATGACAAGCCAGTTTGGCCTCGCTTCAATACTCAAATCAATGGGGATGGCAGACGCTTTTACACCGGGTGAAGCTGATTTTTCAGGGATGAATGGGAAAAAGGACCTTTTTATCTCGGCGGTTATTCATAAGGCCTATATCGATGTAAACGAAGAGGGAACTGAAGCAGCAGCGGCAACAGGAGTGGTTATGAAAGTAACCTCGGTAAGGTCAGGACATATACCGGTCTTTCGTGCCGACCATCCATTCCTATTTCTGATTCGCGATAACATCTCAGGCAGCATCCTGTTTATCGGTCGCGCTATGAAT
>CAZBWE010000119.1:3815-5904 GCA_964495465.1 uncultured Pirellulales bacterium | reverse complement strand
GTTCAACCACCGGCAGGAGAAATGCCCGTGGTTCTGGGTCCCGGTATAACAGGAATTCTTCTCCACGAGGCGATTGGGCACGGAATGGAGGCCGACTTTAACAGAAAAGGGATTTCAACTTACGCCACAATGCTCGGCAAAAAGGTCGCTGAGCCGTTTGTCTCCATCGTTGATGACGGAACCAATCCTAAACTGCTTGGCTCAATCAATGTCGATGATGAAGGCACTATCAGCCAGAAAACAGTTTTAGTGGAGAATGGAATCCTCCGCACATATATGCACGACAAAATCTCCGCTAAACACTATAAAGTCGAGCCGACCGGCAACGGAAGACGCGAGAGCTACGAGCATTACATTTTACCAAGAATGAGAAACACGTATATGTTGGCCGGACAGGCAAGCCCTGAAGATGTTATTAAGAGCGTGGAAAAAGGCATCTACATTCAGGATGTAAGCAACGGGCAGGTGAAAATTGGCGAGGGCGATTTTGCATTTTATGTTTCTCAGGGAAAAATGATTGAAGACGGCAAGCTAACCTCGCCTATCAAAGATATAAATATTATTGGAAACGGCCCAAAAATGTTACAAAACGTTACTATGGTTGCAAACGACCTCGAAATGGCCCAAGGGGGAGCCGGTTCTTGCGGAAAAAACGGGCAGTCTGTCCCGGTTGGCTTCGGATTGCCTACTGTTTTAGTTAAATCTATGACAGTCGGCGGCGTAAAAGCATAGACAAAGGACTACCAGTATGAATAAAGAAATGTATGATTTAGCCGCCTGGTCAATGAAGACCACGTTATCCGCCGGGGCGGACGAATGTCGGGTCGGAATATACAGCGAGCGCTTTGTGGAAATAAGCTATCGCGAACAAAAACCGGAAAGCATAAAAGAAGCGTCCGGAAGAAGTCTCAACATCGAGATTTTCGCCAACCACCGATATTCAAGCCAAAGCACTTCGGATATGCGTAAAAATGCCCTGAAGGACTTTATCTCGAAAGCTGTTGCCACAACAAAACTCCTCGCTGAAGACCCATATCGTTCTCTGCCCGACCCGAAATACTATCAAGGCAGACAAAAAATTGACCTGCAAATCGTTGACCCCGGCTACGAGCAGCTCTCACCCGACCAGCGACATACGATGGTCAAAACAATTGAGCAGGCCGCATTTTCTACAGGCAGCAAGAAAGTTATATCAGTAACGGCTGATCAGCAGGATTCTCATACGGAATCCGTCGTGTTGAGAAGCAATGGATTCGAGGGATATCGCAAATCGACAATATATTGGGTTGGTGCGGAAGTAACGGTGCAGGACGAGGGTGACCGCAGACCAAACGGCTATAATTTCGTAGCTTCCGTCAATAAAGACAGTCTCCCTTCGAATGAAGAAATTGGTAAAGTTGCGGCACAACGTGCGCTCGATTTGCTTGGCGCACAGAAAATCAAGACAGAGACCCTGCCTGTCATCATAGAGAATCGAAACGTTCCGAGATTGCTTTCAGGCCTTCTTTCAGCAATGAACGGCAGAAATATTCAGCAGAAGCAGTCCTTTCTTGCAGATAAAAAGGAGCAAAAAATTGCAAGCGAGCATCTTACACTTATTGACGATCCTCTGGTCGTGAGTGGACTGGGCAGTAAATTATATGATGGGGACGGATTCGCCGCAAAAAAGAGGATTATGATTGAAGCAGGCGTCTTAAGGGAATTTTATATTGACTGGTATTACAGCAGGAAGCTCGGCTGTGAGCCGACAACAGCAGGAACTTCAAATCTGATTATCCCGCCGGGCAAAAGGTCGGTAAAAGAGATTATGAAGGACCTTGTCAGGGGTATTCTCGTTACAGGATTTATCGGCGGTAATTCCAATTCGACCACGGGAGATACATCGGTCGGAATCACCGGAAAGCTCTTTGAGGGCGGCGAGCCCGTTCAATCGGTTGCAGAAATGAACATTGCCGGAAATCACCTTGAATTCTGGCACAAACTCTCCGAAGCTGCAAACGACCCCTGGATATATTCATCATATCGAACGCCGAGTCTGGTTTTTACAGATGTTGTCGTCTCAGGCATTTAAGATTGCCTCTGATTCTCA
>CAZBWE010000119.1:0-3715 GCA_964495465.1 uncultured Pirellulales bacterium | reverse complement strand
TATTTCAGCATTTGGTCCAGTAAGGCCCCACAAAAAGCTGGATTTTCCAGTGTATCCATCAGCCAGCGTTCCATACCGCGTAAATACCAGCAGTACTCATACACAACTCCGCCGATTCCGGTACAAATCGCAAAATCGGTTTCAGTTCGCATCTTAATTGCCTTTTCCCTCAACCCGGCAAAACGGGATGGGTCTCTGCCGTTTGGAAAAGGATATTTTTTAACATCTTCTATCGTGGCATTTGCGAGAGGATGAACAGAAATATCCATATATAACTGCTGGTCATCAGGCATCGACCAGACTATACCGAATTCATCTTTTAAATCATGCCACAGCTTTCCATCACGTTTGTTCTGCAATATCCTGCCGTCAAAACCTTCCGGGGCATTTGCGCATATATATCTCGTATCTACCCTGAAACGCTGTAACACCTGTTCGCTGGGCTTTGCTAATTGCTGGACTGCATCCATAATCACAATTTCTTCATCCAGCCCTAAATAATCAATCAAATTTCGATAGGCCTTTCGATGAATACCTGTCTGAAATCCCCCCAAATCGATTGGCACTCTATCAGGGACTTGATAATTGATAGCCCTTAACACCCGTTGTCGTGGTTTCATCAGCTCTTTCAATGATTTACCCCAAATATACGTAAATATTAATTCTACCCTTTTTCAACTTTTCCATTATATCGTAATCCCCCTCGTCAAGAGAAGCCCCGTTGGGGTCATTTATTTCTCATTTTGGAAACAATCATAAAGGCCGTTTTTTAGTAATTTCTAACAGTTATATTTGCCTTGACTGCAAATTTCTTCCGGTATTCCTGGGGGGACACTCCTGTTTCTTTATGGAAAAAACGGGTTAGATGTTTTGATTCGGTAAATCCCATCGAATATGCAATCTCTGATATGCTCATATCTGTTCCCAACAACAGGCGTATAATCATATCCATACGGAACCTGGCGATTTCGGCATGGATTGACCGGCCGAGGATTCTATTAAACTTTTTATTCAGACCCTGGCGCGTCATCGCAACAGCATCAGTGACATCGCTGACCTGGATTGGCTCGCGACAATGGGCTCGAATAAATTGCAGAGCGTTAGCCACCTGTTTATCGGAAACAGCTAACACGTCGGTCGAATGCCGGGCTACAACATATGTTGGCCTGACAGTAATCGTCATATCCTTTTTATCCGGCTTTTCTCCACGCATCAGTTTATCCAGCAACGCCGCAGTTTCATAACCCGTTTGTTCTCCCGTAATGGCTACACTGGAAAGTTGTGGATTCGATAATCCACATATCAATTCATCGTTGTCTCCGCCAATGACTGCGATTTCCTCAGGAATAGGAATATCTGCCTGCCTACATGCCTGAATAACATCCAAAGCCCTCTCGTCAATACAGGCCATCAGCCCAACAGGTTTGGGCAGTGATTTAAGCCAGTCAGAAAGTACGCTTTGTTCGTAACCCCATAAAAGCTTTTTGCGAGATCTGGGTTGTTTATAAACGGCAACATCGTAACCGGCTTTTGCTATTCCTTCAGAGAAACCCTTTGCTCTTTCACGAGACCAAAAGAAATCGTTCAAGCCGCAGAACGCAAAACTACAAAAACCTTTTCCCAACAAATGTTCGGCTGCCATTTTCCCAATGGCGTAATTATCTACATAGATATTTCCTATATTCGGCTCAAGTTTTTCATCAAAAACCGTTGAAACAATAGCAGGGATGCCTAAGGCAACGATTTCTTCTCGTGTATGCACAGACAGCTCACGGGCGATAATTCCGTCTGCTCCCCATCTCTTCAAATGCTCAAGCTCTGCTCTTCTGGCCTTGGCTGAAAAACTTTTATCCAGGTAGAAAAATCTCCCGTGATAAAATATCCATGGGCCGAAAAGAGAAGCATATTTTGCAATACCCCTCATCAGCGCCCGCCCAAAGCCACGCGAACTTTCAATCATCAAGATAACCTTTTTAAATTTTTGCATCGAGCCGTTCCTAAACAAGTTTCCTTAATAAAAATTATACTATTAGCTTGACCCTTATAGGAAAATCAATCCCTACCTGTTGTTTCATCTGCAATTCTCGGGGATTTTTAAACTAACAAAATTTAATCATACAAACACGTCGGCAACAATCATAATTGTATGACCTTTGTAACTTTAGAGTCAACCTTATCTGATACAAGTAAAACTCCAAACCGCATATAAGTCCTTATTTTACAATGATTTCCCAGGCGTTTTTATATGAAATATGAGTATTATATCAACTGTAGTAATTGTAGCGATTAAATAAGATAATGTTGTTTTTTCCTCATTACGTAACCAGTTTCCAAAAAGAGAAACTAATATTCCGATTTGGGGTTTACACGTCAGCGTTTTTGTGTTAAATTACGATAATATAGAACCGATGGAATAACGCAGCGTCATAATCTGGCGAATTCTTATCCTGATTTGCAGGAAATAATTTGGTCAGTGCTATTGGCAGGTGTATAAGCTGATGAGCAGTCTTGGCGCTTGTTTCAAGTGTTGTTTGAAGTGGGTGAAGTAAAGGAGATTACGTATCCCTTCTAAACAAACGAATTTTTTGGTGCGTAGCCAAGAAGCAAAATAGAGTCTGTAATCGTAACAGTAAGGTTTGATTTTTAAGGAGGATTATTATGAGTAAAAGATTATTAGTTTTAGCATTAGTGGCAATGTTGTCGCCGGTGGCCTTGGGTGAAACGGTTATTGTAGATGATCACTTTGATGATGGTGACGTTACGACCAACACCACGGGCATCGGCACGGGATTTAATTACTGGGACATTGGATGGGAGGGAAACGTCACGGAAGCGGACTCAAAAGTAACCCTTAATGGCCCGACTCACGGTGGGTCTCGATGCTCGATTGTCTCCAAAGAAGGCGCCGGCATCGGGTCCGGTATCTCTCGCTTTAAGTTTCAGGATGTTAGCTTTGCTGTGGGCAATACATCCGCTGGAGCGACAGCTCGGGATTGTGTAGGTGTCAAGGAAGGTAATGAAACCTGGGACTACGACACCGGACTGCCGACCGGTTTCTGGATTCAGTTTGAAAACACTTCTCTCACGACATCGGACGGTACCGGCGGATGGAATGGGACCTCTGTTTTGTTTTACGAATCCAGTACCGACGTCAAAACAGTGTTGGCGACCTGGAGCTTTGATACGCTTAACTGGTATCCCGGAGCACAGAACCTTGCACCCGTTTTGGACTTGACCCTGGACATCAGTTCCACAAGTTACTCGCTGACCATTGGAGGCGATTCGATCACCCTTCTGTCAGGTGCGATGTCCGGCAACCTCCCATTCGCGAACGAATTAACCACAGGTTATGCGAGCGCTTATATCCAATCGGAAAACCCCGGTATCGACATTTTGATTGATCAAATTATTATTATGGAAGATGTTGCCCCCCCCGTGTTAGCCTCTCTCCCAAGTCCGATTGATGAGGGCACAGATGTGCGTCGAGACGTGGTTCTTAGCTGGACTCCGGGAATCTATGCCGACACACACAATGTATATTTCGGCACCGATTTTAACGATGTAAACGACGCCAATCTCCCAGGATTGATTTATAGTCTGGAGCAGAGTCAAAATTACTATCCTACCAGCGGAACACTTGCTCTGGATCTTGGCCAGACTTACTACTGGAAGGTCGATGAGGTAAATGACGCCTGTGCTCCCGGCCTGTGGGAAG
>CAZBWE010000118.1:0-5967 GCA_964495465.1 uncultured Pirellulales bacterium | reverse complement strand
TTGAAAACATCAGAGTATAACATCACAATAAAAATACCGGCCTTTCTGGATTATCTGATTTTATCGCCGGTTCTTTTATATCGCCGGCTGCGCTATGGATATAGCTTCCGCCTAATCCGGCTGGGCAGGGGGGTCTATACCAAGGTTGACCCCGAAAATTACGAGTGGCTCAATAAATATGACTGGCATCTTTATATAAGGTATAGAAGTAAATACGCTGCTCGTATGGACCATAAAACAAATATGTTTGTTCACATGCATCGCCAGATTATGGAACATATGCTTTTGACTTCAACAACTCTGAACTCAGAACTACGAACTCATAACTGCCATCGCCATATCGGCGATGGCCTTGTCGTTGACCATATAAATTGTGATGGCCTGGATAACCGCAGGGCGAACCTGAGATTGGCAACGCGTCAGCAGAACAAATGCAATTCAAGGCCGTTTTCACACAGGGGCACATCTAAATATAAAGGCGTCTTTTGGGCTAAGGATAGATATAAATGGCGTGCCGCGATTACCTTTAAAGGCAAAACGATACGTCTTGGCCAATTTGATAATGAAATCGAGGCAGCCAAAGCCCGGGATGTCGCAGCGAGGAAATATCACAAGGAATTCGCCTGGCTTAATTTCCCAAATGATTAATCTGCATCTCACTTTAGCTCACTTTAGGCACTTTAGTTCACTTTAGCTCACTTTTATTTCTTTGTGCCTTTGCGCCTTAGTGGCTAAATCTTTACGCTATTTATTATTGATTAAGTTGTTGTCAAAGTGGTTCGCCCGTGCTAAAATTACGGTTATGAAGAATGCACTTCGGATATCCACGGCTGTCGCGTTGTGCCTGTTGCTGTTTCAGGCCTCGCTTGGGGTCTTATATGAGCCGAACGATGCCTCTGTAGAGACTCCGGCTGTAAAAGCAGCAGTGATCGTCTGCAAGGGGCTGATTGACGATGGGCTTTATAAATCCATCCAGCGAAGAACCAATATGGCACTGGATGAGGGAGCGGAATACCTGATTTATGAAATAGGGACTTATGGCGGGCTTCTGCAGTCCGGCGATGATATAGCCAAGTACTTCATCCTCGATGTCGGCAAGAAAGCACACACCGTTGCATATATAACGACCGAGGCAATATCGGCTGGCGCGATGATAAGCGTTTCCTGCAAAGATATCATAATGCTGGAGAATACAACGATAGGGGACTGTGCTCCGATTGCGCTTGGCGGCAAGCTTGAAGGCGTGGAGCGGGAAAAAACGGAAAGCTTCACTCGTGCGGCCTTCGACAGGGCGGCAGAGGCAAACGGTTATCCTCGGGCACTGCTCAGGGCAATGGTAACTATGAGAATCGAGGTCTATAGGGTAAAGAATCTCGAGACAGGGGAGTATGAGTTTTTCGAGGGTTTGCGATTGCCTGAGGATGCAAACGAATATGACCTGGAAAACAAGAAGCTGGTTGTTACAGGCGAAGAACTGCTCACACTAACTGCTTCCGATGCCGTTGAATACGGCATAGCAAGAGCGCAGGTTAAAGATTTGAACGGCGCTCTTGAGTTTTTGTCCAAGCGAGACGGCGTAACCTTTGCCGGGGAAACTATAGTGCTGGAGACAACCTGGTCGGAGGAAATGGTTCGCTGGCTGAATTCCCCAGCTGTGATGGCGGTACTTGTTATGCTTGCCCTTTTGGGAATCTATATCGAATTTAATACTCCGGGTGTCGGTCTGCCGGGGCTGGCTGCTGTTATATGTTTCGTAATCATCATTGGCAGTAGATACCTTCATGGAATGGCAAACTGGGTGGAGGTGGCATTATTCGTTATCGGGATACTACTATTGATGACTGAAATCTTTGTTTTGCCCGGTTTTGGCATCGTAGGTTTTGCAGGGATATTATGCATCATGGCGGGCTTATTCGGGATGTTGGTTAAAAATCCGCCGGACAAACTGCCCTGGCCACAGGATGTACCCGCCTGGAACGACTTCACGTGGGGAGTTGTCGGTCTGGCGTCGGGCTTTATGGGATTTGTCGTTCTGGCGTGGATTTTGACGAAATACCTGCCCAAACTTCAGTTTTTAAGCGGGCTTATACTTTTGCCAACGGGTGCAAAGAAGGGCAGTGAATTTGAGGTTAGTATGACTGCACCGCCTGAGAGTAAGGGCAGTTCGCGAACTGCCCCTACGGTGAACATAGGCGATGTCGGCGAGGTGGTATCAACCCTGCGGCCTTCAGGAAGGGCAAAATTCGGTGATGCGATAATTGATGTGGTCGCCGAAGGTGATTTTCTTGACAAAGGCACCAGAATTGAGATAATCAAGGTTCGCGGAAATAGAGTTGTGGTTAAAGCAAAGGAAAAAGACACAGATTAATAATGTTTTTAAATTAGACACAGATCGACACAGATTAACACTGATTAAATAAAAGGAAATATAGATGGGCTGGTGGCTTTTGCTTGCTGTTTTTCTTTATCTTGTCTGCGCGGCTTTGATAGTAGCTGAGGTATTTGTGCCAAGCGGGGGCTTGATAAGTATCTGTGCATTGGCGTGTTTGATAGGGGGGGTGGCGATATTTTTTCAGCACAGCACGGCTGCAGGTATGGTGGGTATAGGTATCGCCATTGCGATGATACCCTCGGCTCTGATTATCGCTTATAAAATATTTCCAAAAACACGATTCGGCAAAAGCGTAACGCTTACACCGCCTGAACGTCAGCAGGGCGACGCAGTACCTGATACACCCGAATTAAAAAATATGCTTGGCGCTGTCGGTGTTGTAACCAATCCGCTAAGGCCGGTCGGTATGTGCGATTTTTCAGGATGGAGAATCGAATGTGTGGCTGAAAGCGGATACATTGAAAAAGGAAAAAAGATAAAAGTTATCAAGGTGGAAAGCACACAATTAACTGTTCGAGTAATAGAAGAAAGTTAATGAAAGGGAAAAGAGATGTATAACTTAACGAATTTAATCTTAGCTGCAGAAAATCCTGTAAGGGCCATTGGGGTGGCACTTTTAATCATACTTATTCTTGTAGTGTTTGTAATGTTTCTGCTGTTCCTAAAGTTTTTCCGACTATGGCTGCAGGCGAAACTATCACGAGCTGATGTTAAATTCTCCGAGCTTATCGGGATGTGGCTGAGAAGAGTCGATACGAGGACAATAGTATTGAGCAAGATAACGGCTGTCCAGGCAGGTCTGAGCCTAACTACGCGGGACCTGGAAAGCCATTATTTGGCAGGCGGCAGGGTGCCTAATGTGGTTCGAGCATTAGTCGCAGCCAACAGGGCAAATATCGATTTATCGCTGCAGACCGCAACAGCAATCGATTTGGCCGGTCGTGATATACTCGATGCGGTTCAAACCAGTGTAAATCCGAAGGTTATCGATTGCCCCGACCCACAAAAGGGCAAGGATACAATTGATGCCGTTGCTCAGGACGGTATCCAGTTGAAGGCAAAGGCGAGAGTGACGGTGCGAGCGAATATTCAGCGGTTAGTCGGCGGTGCCACCGAAGAAACAGTTATTGCTCGTGTGGGAGAGGGAATTGTTACGACTATCGGCAGTGCTATAACCTACAAAAGCGTTCTGGAGAACCCTGACAGGATATCCAAGTCCGTTCTTGCAAAGGGACTTGATGCAGGGACAGCTTTCGAGATTCTGTCAATTGATATTGCCGATGTCGATGTAGGTGTGAACGTCGGGGCGGAACTGCAGAAGCACCAGGCCCAGGCAGATTTAGTTCGGGCACAGGCCGAGGCAGAAAAACGCAGGGCCATGGCATTCGCCCGTGAGCAGGAGATGCGGGCGCTGGTCGTCGAGAATGAAGCGAAAGTCCCCTTGGCTATGGCTGAAGCCTTCATAAAAGGCCATCTCGGCATTATGGACTACTATCGAATGAAAAACGTTATGGCCGATACCTCAATGCGGGACTCTATCGCAAAGCCGAAGCCG
The DNA here is from genome assembly GCA_964495465.1 of uncultured Pirellulales bacterium. GTDB lineage: Bacteria > Planctomycetota > Phycisphaerae > Sedimentisphaerales > Anaerobacaceae > CAZBWE01. The sequence goes on along the minus strand of CAZBWE010000118.1, from coordinate 2,020 downwards.
AAAGAATAGTTGTAAGCAGTATCTACTGAGCAGAAAAGCCGTAATACTTATATAACTCAAACTGACCGAGGGTCAGTTTGAAAATGCAAAAATCAAAGTGTAATCCGGCAGAAATAGTGCCGGAGTCGAATCCGGCAGGACTGCCGGATGGCTGGTTTTATTATTGTTTTTATGGCGCATAATACCCTGTCAAAAGATGAGTTGCGTTTATAGGGGCGGACAAAACGGTCAGTTTGAGTATATAAAAAAACTATGTATTACTACTTAATACATATTGTAGCAGCGAAAAATAACGGCTCCAAAGACTGGATTCAAATTGTGGTCTTCTTAGCGATGATAGCAGTCTATTCGCTCAGCGGTATTCTAAAAGCCAAAATGAAAAAGAAAGAGCCACAGACCGGCGAAGAAAAACCACATCGTCCACTCCCCGCCGGTCCTATGCCGCAGCCGCAATATCGTCAGACTGCCGAGCGGGGAAAAATTTCTTGGCTACAGTCCGCCGCTCAGAAGATAGCTGTTAAAGCCGAAAAATCCGGCTATAGCCCTGCTATAAAACCAGAAGAACCGATTCCTAGTCAAAAAATTCAGTCTGATGCTATTAATTCTCCTGTTTTAACCAGTGAACCATCTGTAAAAATGCAAGACAAACGCGTTATTCCTTCTGTTTCTTCTGAAACATCCAGGTTAATATCACATCCTTCCTATGATTTGCTTAACTTAAGTGACCCTGAATCATTAAGAAGGGCGATTCTGCATTACGAAATCCTGGGCAAGCCGATGTCACTGCGGGGTCCGGGTGAGCAGATTATTGGGCTATAAGATTCGTCTCAGGTATTGAAGAAGCAACGGGAACTTGTTAACCGCCTCAAACTGACCGATTGGTCAGCTTGAGAATTCAAAAATTAAAATGTAAAATGCAAAATTAATGATTCGGCCTTTGGCCGAGACTGTTTTATAGTTTTTTGAATTTGCGTACAGATTTCGATATAAACAGTTGCGTAGATTTAATGCCAGTTTCAGGTCATTTTCTTAATCTGGCAGAAACAGTCTGTTCCCCGCCAAGAGGCATGCGGGGACAAGCTTTCCCGTTTTATACAGTACGCCATAGGCGTATAAAACTGTATAATCATTGTTGGGTGAAAGGAGATTTATGAGCGGCTACCAATCCATCAAGGATCTTGTAATTGACACCTACATGTCGGAAGGCGAGCTTCCAAGCTATGAGAAGTTGACATCCCTTGTTAAAGCCAATTTTCCAAATAGCAAATGGCAAAAGTCGCATTATTCATGGTACAAATCTCAAATAAAGACAGGGAAAATAGAGGTATCTGGTGTTGAGAGAAACGTTTCTGACGAAAAGGAGAATTCTGATATTGAATCTAATATTGAAGAATCGATTGAAGCGAGCGTATCTCTTGAACGCGATTTGCATAATTGGTTGACAACAAGGCTGTCAGAAATCGAACCAGGACTAATCCTTGTAGATGGTGGCGTGGAGTATCAAACAGAAGTAGGCAGAATCGATATATTGGCAAAAGAACAAACGGGGGGATTAGTCGCAATAGAGATAAAGGCAGGTAAGGCCAAAGACAGCGCTCTTGGTCAGCTACTTGGTTACATGGGCTGCCTGTTATCATCTAATGAACAACCAAAAGTCAGGGGTATTTTAGTAGCATCTAGTTTTGATACTCGGGTTATTTGCGCAGTAAAGGGGCTGCCGAATGTAAAGCTAGTAAAATATCAGCTTTCGTTTAATTTGGAAGAAATCACATAACATCCGGCTTGAGAGGGACGGCGTTGACCGAAATGACAGAAAGGGCGTAATTCATCGAAATGCAAAAGATTTCACGAGTCCATCGACAGGCTCAGGACAAGTATTGAACAAGCAGCGGGAACTTCTTATAATGATGGAATCAGAAGGCTTGGTTGCGTAGCCAAGTGTTTAAATAGGAAATCTCAGATTATTTATGGTTAAGATTTAATGGTAAATGAAATATTAGAATTGTTTAGTGACAACGTT
>CAZBWE010000117.1:0-5975 GCA_964495465.1 uncultured Pirellulales bacterium | reverse complement strand
CTCCCATAGCACAGTTTCTGAACTGCCAGGGCGCTTTTACCTTTGTTCCGTCTTTTAGCGTTACCATCTGCATCCTGGTAGTGAGCAATTTTTCCTTCACCTGACTCACTTTAAACATCCAGCTTTCCTTTGATACGGCCTCGGCCGCTCTTGCGGCCTGTTCAGCAGCCAGTCTTTCCCTTGTTCTAAATTCCTTAACTTTGCCGCGGTCGGCCAGGAAGCGGTCCAGCAGCGATACAAAACCCGGCGCCATAAAAAACCTGCTGATGTATATCATTGACTCATTTTTGGTCAGCAGTCCTACTGCCAGACAGGCCGCTGAAATCGGCAGGAAAACCGAGGCCATATAACCACTCCAGATAGGCGCCGATGCAGCCACAGCAAGGTTATAAGGTGCGTCGGGGGCGTAGTTTCCCTCGTCTCTTTTAACACCATCAAATCTTCCCCACGGTATCGTCAGAAATGCCTTTGTGTAATGAGCCAATTTGGCGGCAGTTCCGCCGCCGACCACCCTGTCATAAATCTGCTGCGAATCCTTGTTTAGGGCGGTAAGTTTTCCGGCAGTGATGTAATGTCCCAGCTCGTGCCAAGCTATGCCGATGTGCCAGGACAGGTAAAGTATAACAGCAGAAACTATGGTTTCACCGCTGAGGAACATAAATTTCAATGTTTCAAACTTTCCTTCGACCGTCGCAGGAAGATTCAAGACCGACGAAATAAAAGCGGCGTGAAAAGAAACCAATTTATGGTTTGCGATTACCCAGCCGCGTTCCAGATACCCGGCAGCCCAATCGGACCGCCGATGTTTAGTTAACTTATCTGCAAGAGTCGCCAAAATTCTACAAGCCATTCCAACCAACCTTTCATAAATAGTGCTTACTCATCTTTATCAAATTACTGTCTTTTCTGTTATCCTCTCTCATGCCCGCATTATGATTAAAACAGGGGGCAGTTTGCCATATCCTCCCAATTCTGTCAAGAAATATTAGCTGGAACGTTTGTGTCCGTCAAGAAAATAATTTATCATAAGCGAGAGCAGCAGCAGCCATTAGACCGACCGAAAACGGCATAGAATAACGAAACAACGGGAGTCGAAATCAACTTTTCTTTGTAAAAGGGCATTAAGAACTTGTAATGATTTGTTGAAATGCCTCGGTGACTTTTGAAAATAAGGAACCCCTTTGTGCCGCTGTTTTTAACGGATTTCTCGGCTGCGCTCGAAATGACGGAATGGGTCTTGTCATAGCTCCAAGAAAATGACGGTTCAGCTTTTTTTATAAATGAGTCAAGTTAGTCATTGGTTTTTTGCCCTGTCGATATTACAAAGCACGCAGCTATCTAATATACCGGTGGGCTTTCCATTTTTGATTAGAGGAGGGTTACGCCCTGATTTTTAAGCACTTTTTCTTATTTTTTTCAACAAAATCAAAGATTTTTCAAAAACCCCGTTACTTTTTTAGAATTCGGGCGTCTATATATATAGAGCCGCACTAATTCGGATGCAAAGTCAACTTCAAACGGTGCGGCCACGTCATTACCCTCCTTAAAAGGCCGATTCCCACAGCGTCGGCCTTTTCTCTTGCTTATCAGCGAGACAAATTTTACCATATTTTTACTATGAGAATTCCACTGACAAAATACGGCTGGCCGCAGGTAGTCGTTTTTCCGGCTGTTGTTTTTGCGGCGATGTCTGTCTGCTTAGCAACAGGTATTGCATTTCTGCCCGGCTGGGCCATCGCATTGATAGAGGCGCTGCTAACTGTTATTCTGATATGGATTCTGATGTTTTTCCGTGACCCTAACCGCCGCTGCCCTTCGGACAAAAAGCTGCTGTTGGCACCGGCTGACGGCAGAGTAACCGATATTGAGATTGTGAAAGAAGAGGGCTTTATCGGCTCCGATGCGCTTCGAATCGGGATTTTTATGAGCATCTTCAATGCTCATATCAACCGCGCGCCATGCAATGTAAAAGTTGAAAAAATCACCTACAAACCCGGCAGACATAAAAATGCCGCAAATCCACATTCCGGCCGGGTCAATGAATCCAACGACTTATACTTAGTCAGGACCGACAGCCCGGAAGACAAGCTTATTGTCCGACAAATCAGCGGTGCAATTGCCAGGCGTATCGTTTGTGAGGCGTCAAAAGGCCAAGAATTAACTGGCGGTGAGAAATTCGGAATGGTAAAATTCGGGTCGAGAGCAGAACTATACGTGCCGGTCCCGACAGCGGCAAGCCCCGACAGGGCAATAAGTGAAAATTTCAAGTGCCTGGTGAAAACAGGCGACAAAGTAAAAGCAGGACTGACGCCGCTGGTAAAATATGAATTTAGCCACGAAGACACAAAGTCACAAAGATAAAAAATAAATATATCATAAATTTTAGTGTCTTAGTGTCTTGGTGGCAAAAAGACAAAATATGAGGTTTGGGAGATGCCCAGATTAAAAACCGAAGCCGCCAAAGAGAGTTTGCTGCGACGTGTGCGCAAACAGAGACTAAACTACATCACTATCCTTCCGTCGCTGATAACTATCCTTAACGGCGTATGCGGCTTTACGGCAGTTATCTTTGCCAGCAAAAGCGCCGAGGCCGGCAGCAGTCAAATTTCCTATCTTGCGATGGGCGGTTATATGGTATTTTTGGCAATGATAGCCGATATGCTCGATGGCCGAGTGGCACGAAGAGTCAAAAGCACGTCCAGCTTCGGCGGGCAGCTCGACAGCATCTGCGATATTGTCAGCTTCGGCGTAGCACCAGCACTTTTGATGATAAAAGTTCTGGAAAATCATTTGGCCGGCTTTGCTGATATAAATCCTGCGGCCGGAAGTTTTCTTCATCGCTTCATCTGGCTGACTGCAGCGGCATACGTAAGCTGCGCAGCCATTCGATTAGCCAGATTCAATGTGGAAAACGAGGAAGACGAGTCTGCGCATATGAGCTTTATGGGTTTGCCAACACCCGCCGCCGCCGGAGTAATAGTCAGCTTAATAATCTTTCATGAAGAAACATGGCCACAGAGCGCAATTATCTATGCCCTGCCGTTTTTGGCCGTCGGCGTGGCGCTGTTGATGGTCAGCAGGATTCGATATCCGCATATCCTCAACCAATACATAAGAGGCAAAAAACCCTTCGCACATCTTATCAGAGCGTTGCTCTTCCTCGGGCTGATTATCTGGAGCAGGCAGACGGCCCTGGTATTGATTTTCTGCGGCTTTGCAGCGAGCAGCTTAGTGAAATGGTTTTTTTATAAAGTAATCCGCAAGAGAGACCCAGCGCTGGATTTCGTCCCGTACCAGAACAGCACCTAACCGGGCTGTAGTTTGTTGCGTAACAGGACCGCTCTATCTCCGGTTTGTGCAAAGGGGTGACCCGCTTCCGTCCGGTCTCATATCCTGAAGCTTTACACCGGTCTGATTTATCCTGAAATAACGCTCGACGACCCCAACGAGCCGCGTCAGCACCTTTCGGCCTTCGGGACTTGCCTCCAGGCCGACAATCTGCAGTCCAAGATACATCCCCTCATCCTCCGCCGCGGGCAGGATATTTCTAATCTGAGCATTGAGCATCAAGGGCATTTCATAAGGCATAGGTGTGAAGCGCATACCTACAAACTGACCTTTTTTAAATTCCGGTTTCACCATACCAGTTGAATCCTTACCAACATCCGTGCCAGCTTCCAGCCAGTGCGGGATCAAAACCTGAGCACCGCCGGCTGAGATATCAACAAGTCGGCCCTGACAATAATTTTGCGGCACATATTCTTTATTTCGCTGACGCCCCTGCGGTGACATCGCTCCGTCGCCATAGCTTCCGCCTTCGCGTGAGGGACATAGCCGCTTCGGCAGAGTCTCTTGAAGCGTCGGCGACTCTTCGGATATCAGGCGGCCCCGTAACAGATGCTGCTCAGATTCGTGCTCCGCCTGGCTTCGGCTGCGGTGCCACAACAGCACGTTTACCTTCAAAAAGCCGGGCACATAAACACGGAAATAGCTTCTTCGCTGAACGACCTCAATTGCGTCCGGAGGCACAAGGATTACCAAACCCCCACCGGCAGGGGCGGGAGACGGCTCCAAAGCCACTACGGTCGTATCAAAAATAAACTTGCCATATTCATACTTGAATGATATGCCAACCGGCTGATGAACTCGTATGTTTATCGGATGCGGCCTTGCCCCAGGGTGGGCGGCCTCGACACCCAGCTTGTCATCAGTTAGCTGCGTCAGAAGAACCTTTGCAACGTGCCATTTGCCTCTCGACAAGTAGGTCATAATGGCAGGGACTTTTTTTTCGATTGCGGTCTTCAGGATTTGCATCGGCTCGGTGTCGTGCAGCATCGCTCCCTGATTCATATCACTTCCCCCCAAGAAATGTATAAACTACCGGGACCAACTTTATATATAACACAAATTTTTTCGGACCAAACGAGCGTTTTCACCACGTATCGCCCCCGCCCTTACAAAAAAACGGGTGTTTCACAACAAAAAAGGGCGCTGCAAAACAGTGTCTCTTTAAAATATATAATAATTCCACAATTAACAAAATTCGATTCACATTAAATTCCACCGTGACACCGGAAATTCGGCCCACAGACCCCAAAAAAAACAAGCAATCCAGGCAGAAAAAAAGTCTAAAAGCAATAAATTTCAAGGTTTTATAACCCGGCTTTTTCGCTTATTATTAGATAATCAATATGCAAAATACAAAGTGCAGTGATAATGAAAATTAGAACAGCAAAAACGAGAATTTTAATCCTAAAAGCGGAGGGATTCGGAGCAGCGAAGCTCCCGCTCAGCCGAATAGAGGCGAGCACCATCAGAATTTTCTGCCTTGCAGCTTTTATCTTTTTTGCTTCAGGATACGCAGCAGGCCAGGAAGAAAAGGATGATTATATCAGCAGCTATGCGGAGAATTGGCAGGATTTGAAGCTGTGGTATCGTCAGCCCGCACAACAATGGACGGAGGCGCTGCCCATCGGAAACGGGCGGCTGGGTGCAATGGTCTTCGGGGGCACAGAACAAGAGCGGCTTCAGTTCAACGAAGACACACTCTGGACGGGCCAGCCGCACGAATATCATCATAAAGGAGCGTCCAAATACCTGCCGAGAGTTCGCAAGCTGCTGTTCGAAGGAAAACAAGGTGAGGCCGAAGCGCTCGCGATGGAACATATGATGAGCGTGCCGCTTCGGCAGGAACGATATCAGCCGTTCGGCGATTTGGTTCTGCAATTTCCGGGCCATAATAAAATCAGCCAATACTCACGCCAGTTAGATATAGACACCGGATTAGCGCAGGTTTACTACCGCAACGACGGTATCGCTTACAACCGTGAGGTGTTTGCCAGCTTTCCGGACCAGGTGATAGTTGTGCATCTGAGCTGCGAAACAGACGGCCAACTAACGTTCATGGCAACGCTCAGGAGCCCCCATACGGATGCAAAAACGCGCAAAGCGGGAGAAAATATGCTGGCAATGCAAGGCCAGCTTCGCGGATACACAGACAAACAAAAACAGCAAAGAAAAAGCGTGCTTAAGTTCGCATCGCTGCTGCAGGGGACAACGGAGGGCGGGAGCATCGAGGCAGACGACGACGGCTTGCACATAAGCAACGCCAATTCGGCGACGCTTGTCCTGGCGGCGGCGACCAGCTACAAAAACTTCAAGGATGTCAGCGGAAATCCCGAAAAAATCTGTCGCCGGACAATCGAAGCCGCAGCCGGCAAAAGCTATGACGAGCTTCGCAAGGCACACGTGGCCGACCATCGCCGGTTGTTTCGCAGGGTCCAGCTTGACCTCGGCACAACGAAAGCTATTACGCAAACCACGGATGAGCGTATCAAAAACTTCGCCACACAGAACGACCCGCAACTGGCGGAGCTATACTTCCAGTTCGGCAGATACCTGCTGATAGCAAGCTCCCGGCCGGGCTCACAGCCGGCAAACCTGCAGGGCATCTGGAACGACCAGCTCGAACCGCC
>CAZBWE010000116.1:0-6024 GCA_964495465.1 uncultured Pirellulales bacterium | reverse complement strand
ACGGCAACGACCCGAACAACTGGCAGGCCGCCGCTCCGACCCCAGGCGGGTAAATTCGCAATCAGTAGGTATAACAGCACCAAAACACTGAAAGCTCAGCATTGACTTTTCTATTTAGATATGTTAAAATAAATAAGATTGGCTGTCTTGGTTTGTTCTTTTACATAAGCTCTTCTAAAGCACGATGTTACAACGATTATATAATGCCCGATTTGCTCAAATACCAGCAAAAATGCTGTTTTCAACTTTTCACATTAGATTTAAAAGTTGGTCAGCTCAAAAAAGATGAAAATTTATGCTTTGGGGGTTTAATGCTGTGAGGAAGTTAGCCCTCTCACTGATATTTTTTATATTTTTTGGCTCTATATGCCACGCAGACCTTGTCCATCGCTATAGTTTTACTAACGGCGATTCAGGTGCTGTTGACTCTGTTGGCGGCCAGAACGGCACCTTGGTGGGGGATGCGGAAATAATCTCAAATGCTGTGCAGCTCGACGGAAATGGTGATTATGTTAATCTGCCCAGCGACCTGATAACCGGCTTTACAAGCGTTACTTTCGAATTCTGGTTCAATTACTCCAATAATGGAGCGTGGGTCAGGGTATTCGATTTCGGCGACATTAATGCCAGTAACGGGCGATATTACATCTTTTTTACTCCTCAAAGCGGCTCTAATACATCGCGTTTCGTGATTTCCGACGACGACCCGGGAAACAGCAATGAGGAGATTATCAATTACACCCTTATCCTTTACAACACGCCTGTTTACATAGCGTGTGTTTATGATGGTGACAATGATACAATGAGCATTTATTTTAACGGAGAGCCTACGGGTTCTATTGGCGTATCCATCCCTCTTTCAGCGGTTGATAATGTCTATAGTTATTTAGGCAAATCGTTGTATAACGCCGATCCTTATCTTAATGGCTCTATTGACGAGTTTCGAATTTACAACAACGCTTTGGATAGCGACACAATTTATACAAATTATACACTCGGGCCTGATTTGGCATCTGCTTCATACATAGCAACTAATCCGAATCCCCCGAATAATACTGCAGGTGTCCGGTCCTCCACGCAGCTTAGCTGGACAGAACCAATAAATCCTCCCGACGGTTATACGGTATATGTAAGCGATAGCCATTATTTTATTGACGCGCAGATTATAGAGGTCTCTGACGGAAATGCCTGCAGCCCGATACTTAATGACGACACAACCTATTATTGGCGGGTTGATACGCATTACGGCACGAGTATTTATGAGGGGATAGTCTGGAATTTTACCACCTGCGCACTGGCGCTCGACAGGTCTCCAGTCGGTGACATAAACGGCGATTATGAAGTTGATTTTTACGATTTACAGTTAATGGCAAACGACTGGCTGGCTGATGAAAGCAGCCCTGCCAATCTTATTGATGTTGGCGGTCAGGAAGGTATAGGCGTGGATAACGCCGATTATGCAAAATTTGCGAGTAACTGGCGCCGAAGTGCCCCAAAGTTAGTCATCAACGAGCTAATGGCTGATAATAAGGATTATCTGCAGGACCCGAACGGCGATAATGACGACTGGATAGAAATTTACAATGCCAGCAGTGCATCTGTTGATTTAGGTGGTATGTATCTGACGGATAATCTCGATAATCCCGACAAGTGGCGTATCCCGGATGGCACCACTATTGAGCCGCAGGGTTATATCCTTTTCTGGGCGGATGAGGAAGAGACAGAGGGAAACAACCATACAAACTTTCAGCTTGATAAAGATGGTGAAGAGGTTGGATTATTCGATACTGACGGAAGTTCTGTGATTGATGTGGTTGTCTTTGATGAGCAATATACAGATATTTCCTACGGCCGATATCCGGACAACGGCCAGGACTGGCGATTCTTCGATGGTCCGACGGCCCTATTGTGTAATTGTCAGGGATATCTGGGAGTCGTTGCCGACCCGGAATTCAGTTCTAAAGGGGGGTTTTACGAGACCGGTTTCGATGTCTATATAGGCTGTGACACTCCGGACGCCAACATCTACTACACAACAGATTTTACAAAGCCGACACAGAGCAGTCTGCAATATACCGGAAGCCCGATACATATTGACCCCACCGCCTGCTTAAGAGTCATAGCCGTTAAACCGGGATGGCTCAGTTCCCGCGTTGTCAGTCGAACATATATCTCTCTCGATGATGTAACTGAACAGTCCGCTTCTCCGCCGGGATTTCCAACCTACTGGGGCCCACTCGTTGTTGATTACGAGGTTGACCCTGACGTAGTCGATGACCCTGCATACTCAGCTACATTCAAAGACGACCTCCAGGCCATTCCATCAGTTTGCGTAGTCATTCCCAATGATGACTTTTTTGGAGCTGCAACCGGCCTCTACGCCAACGCCTCTCAACGGGGTGAGCTTTGGGAGAGGGAGGCATCAATCGAAATCATAGACCCCTGCACAGGAGAATATATCCAGGCCAACGCCGGCCTTCGTGCTCACGGCGGCTATGCAAGGACTCAGCCCGTCGCCAAACAGTCTCTGCGAATAATCTTCAGAAGTGAATATGGTCCCACAAAGCTCCAGTTTCCTCTTTTCGAAGACAGTGATATTGAGGTTTTTGACCAGTTAGTCCTGCGTGCGACCTGGAATTATAGCTGGACGGGCGACAGCGGAGGTAACACTCAGCGTGCCCAGTATATGCGTGAGCTGTATGCACATGATACGATACGTGATATGGGCCGGCTGCAGGGCTATGGCCGGCATGTGCATGTCTATGTTAACGGCCTTTACTGGGGAATGTATATTCTGACCGAACGCCCGGACGATGCTTTTGCCAGCGAGCATCTCGGCGGCAGCAAAAGCGACTATGATGTTCTTAAGACCGACGCCCAGTACTGGACCGGTGAGAATGTCATCGAGCTTCTTTCCGGAGATCTTCAGGCGTGGGATGAGCTGTTCACGCTGGCAGAGGCCGACCTGTCAACGCCGGAGGCATACGCTGCTATTCAGGAATATGTCGATATACCCGCAATGATTGATTATATGCTGATGATATTCCATACGGGCAGCCGCGATGCGCCGGTTCTGATAGGCAACGATACGGCTCCGAGAAACTTTTACGCCATACGTAAGCGCCAGCCGGGTTCAGGATTTGTATTCATACCCTGGGACGTAGAGTGGTCCCTTGAGGGTGAAAGCGTTGACCGGGTTAATGTCGCTGCTTATATCAATGGATATGAGAATCCTGCATATCTTACTGTTTTGCTTAAAGCAAACAAAGAATTCCGCATGCTGTTTGCCGACCACGCTCACAAGCACTTTTTCAACGATGGTCTTCTGACCGAGCAAAATACGGCTGACCGCTACTGGACACGCATAATGGATATTGACCGTGCCATTGTGGGCGAGTCTGCACGCTGGGGCGACTATCGTAGGTCCTATTTGCCTTATACGCGGGATGCCGAATGGGTGACAGAACGAGACCGCCTTATTAATAACTACTTCCCGGCACGCCGTAACATCGTTCTGAGCCAGTTGCGCAGTGCCGGCTTGTACCCTTATCTTGATGCTCCGGTCTTCTATATCAACGGCTCTTACCAGCACGGCGGGTATATTTCAACCAGTGACCTCTTTTCAATAACAGCGACAAGCGGCACTATATGGTACACTCTGGACGGCGGTGACCCGCGCTTACCGACAACATCACAGGGTTCTGAAACCACACTGGCGGCGGAAGACGCTAACAAGAGCGCCCTCGTGCCAGATAGCGACATCGGCACCACCTGGAGAACAGACCCCAATTTCGACGACTCATCGTGGGATTTATGCACCGGCAGTCCCGGAGGTGTCGGTTACGAGGCGAAATCCGGCTATGAAGGCCTCATTAGTCTCGATGTTACAGATGATATGTACGGCCAGGGCAAAAACACCACCTGCTACATCCGTATTCCATTCACCGTGGAATCAGGCGACCTGGCAAGCTTTGATTATATGACCCTGAAGGTTCGCTATGACGACGCATTTGTTGCTTATCTAAATGGCACATTAGTTGCAAGCCGTAATTTTTCCGGCACGCCGCAATGGAACTCCAGCGCCGACATCGATACCCACGAGGCCAGTACTGGCGGCTGGGACGAAAGCATTGATATAAGCGCATATCTCGGGGACTTAAATGTCGGGGACAATGTGCTTGCCATTCACGGAATGAATCATAGTTCCACGAGCTCAGATTTTCTTATCTGCGCCGAGCTGGTAGCCGGCTCAGGCGGTGAAGGCGGCGCAGTGTCTCCTACTGCGATTGAATATATCGGAGCTATTACGTTTGGCAAGAGCACTCAGGTCAAGGCACGTGCGAAGGATGGCTCAACCTGGAGTGCCCTGAATGAGGCGGTATATGCCATTGGGCCTGTTGCAGAAAATCTGCGCATCACTGAAATTATGTATCATCCGGAAGATACGAACGACCCCAATGACCCCGACAAAGAATATATAGAGCTAAAAAACATCGGGATAACGACAATCAACCTGAATCTGGTCAGTTTTACAAAAGGTATTTCTTTCACATTCCCGGACTGGACACTTGACCCTGACGAATTTGCTTTAGTTGTAAAAGATTATGATGCACTTGAATCACAATATGCATCAGAGCCCAATTTCAACACGAATACCATTGCCGGCGAATACACAGGAAGTTTGGACAACGCCGGTGAAAAAATAATCCTTGAAGATGCTGCCGGCCAGACAATTCACGACTTCAAGTATAGCGACGGCTGGTTCGATATTACCGATGGTGAAGGGTTCTCTCTGACCATAAGGGATGCTGAAAACACCGACCCCAACAGTTGGGACAGTAAGAGCGGCTGGCGCACGAGCGCTTATGTCGGCGGCTCACCCGGCTGGGATGACAGCGCTGATATTCCAGACAGAGGCACCATTGTCATTAACGAACTTCTGGCCCACTCACACGCCGAGGCAACCGACTGGATTGAGCTGCATAACACCACGGGAGAAACCATTAACATAGGCGGCTGGTTCCTTAGTGACAGCGACAGCAATCTTATGAAATATGAGATTGCCGAAGGAACGACGATTGGACCCTATGGTTACATCGTTTTCTATGAAGAACCGAACTTCGGCGACCTGAACGACCCGGGCTGCCTTATACCTTTTGCTCTCAGCGAGAACGGTGAAACGCTCTATATCCACGCAGGACGTGATGGTCAGTTGATGGGTGAGATGGATATTGAGCAGTTTGATGCATCCGAAACCGGTATAGCGTTTGGCCGGTATCTCAAGAGCACAGGCACGTATAATTTCGTAGCTATGAGCGAGAACACGCCCGATTCTGCCAATGCCTATCCGAAGGTCGGTCCAATCGTAATCAACGAAATAATGTATCATCCCACCGATACCGCGGGAGAGGCCGAATACGTGGAATTGCTTAATATGAGCGGCTCGACTGTTACATTACAGGAATATGATACCGAACAGCTCATCTATGTCTCCTGGCGGTTTACCGACAGCGGCGGCGTTACCTTTGATTTTCCGCTCGGTACGACAATGGAAGATGGAGAGTATCTGCTCTTAGTTAAAAATATTGACGCCTTTAATGATGCGGGCTATCCCACAGTTCCAGGCGGAGTGCAGATATTCGAATGGGACGATGGCAAGTTAGACAACGGCGGTGAGAAAATACAGCTTTCGAAACCGGGCGATGAGGACCCGGCAACACACGAACGCTATTACATTCGTGTGGACCGAGTCAATTACAGCGATGGCTCGCATCCGGCCGGCGAAGACCCCTGGCCTGCCGGGCCGGACGGCAGCGGTGAATCACTGCACAGATTATTCCCGCAATTTTACGGCAATGACCCGAACAACTGGCAGGGAGCAGCGCCAACACCCGGCACGTAATTTTTTGTTGTAATCAATATATTAACGTTGTTAGTTATCTTCCTTGAGAATCTGTTAGTCCCCTGCACCGCCGAGGGTTGCCTGCACTGAGCGAAGTCGAAGGGTTTAGCCCTGCCACCTGT
>CAZBWE010000115.1:0-6028 GCA_964495465.1 uncultured Pirellulales bacterium | reverse complement strand
ACCATTTCAGCTACGTCGTGGACGCGGACTATCGATACTCCTGCCGCCACACATAGAGCAACCGTTGCAGCGGTGCCGAATATCCGATTTGCTGGATTTTCTTTGCCGGTGAGTTTGCCGACAAAGCTCTTACGGCTCGTCCCGATACAAACACGATAGCCGGTAGCTACAAATTTATGGATATTTCTGAGAAGCTCAAGGTTATGCTCTAACGTCTTGCCAAACCCGATCCCCGGGTCAATAAAAATTCGCTCTTTGGGTATGCCGAATTTCTCCGCTCTTTTTGCTTGCTTCGACAGAAACTCTAAAACTTCACTTACTACGTCTTCGTATTTTGGTTCTGCCTGCATTGTTGCGGGTGTGCCCTGCATGTGCATCAACACAACAGGTACTTGCTGCTCTGCTGCAAGTTTTCCCATCCGTTCGTCGCTTAAAGCAGTTATATCGTTTAGCATTGCGGCTCCGGCATTCAATGCAGCTTTAGTAACTTCGTAATTGTAGGTATCGATGCTAATCGGAATGTTTATTTTGTTGGCAAGTGCCTCTATCACTGGTATTACTCGTTTTATCTGCTCTTCGATAGAAATTGGCTCAGCGCCCGGTCTGGTAGATTCGCCGCCTACATCTATAATCGCAGCCCCATCAGCAGCCATTTGTAACCCATGCTTGATGGCTTTATCAGTATCGAAGAATTTTCCGCCATCGCTGAAGGAATCCGGCGTCACATTTAATACGCCCATCACTATGCAGCCATTTGAAAAATTCAGCTTTCCCCTCGGCCACTCAACCAAATCTTCTCCTCTAACTTTCCCCATTTTCAACCTTAAAACCAATCCCAGCCAATTTATCTAAAAGTTTTTTACCCGTTAGTTTATTCTCTGTGGCTAATAAAACTTTCGTATTTTGCAATTCCCTTCGGACGGGGTAATTATTTCGTAGCCAATCGAAAAACTTGCCTCTTGCCTTTATTGGCTCATTTAGAATTGCTCTTAGATTAGCATCGTCTTTTTTGATGTCGTAAATCTTTCTAACTGCATCCGACAGTATCTTCTGCTCGCTGCCGCTGGAAGGGTTTATCTTTATTTGCGATACTGCCGGTTCGGGCAGAAAATCCTCGATATCATACTTGCTCTCAAGACCAAAATATTCGCAGGCCGCCTTATAAATCATAATCATTCCTGCAATCTTACCATCCAGCGAGTAACCGGCAATATGTGGCGTTCCGATATCAACCATTTGGAGAAGTTCCGTGTCAATATTCGGCTCATTCTCCCATACGTCCAGAACGGCAGCTTTTATTTTGTCTGTTTTTATGGCTTGTTTAAGGGCACTGTTGTCAGCGACACTGCCTCGTGAATCGTTTATAAATACACAGCCGGGCTTAAGCGATTTGAAAAATTTCTCATCAGCCAGTTGAAATGTCTTATCAATTCCCTCGAATGTCAAGGGCGTATGAAGTGTTATAAAATCGCAGTTGTAAAGATTTTCTATAGGCAGATATTTTTTGTCTTTGGTTTGTCTTTCTAACGGAGGGTCGTTCAGATAAATTTTCATTCCCAGAGCTGCACATTTTTTGGCCACCCTGCTGCCGACATTACCGACACCGATAATGCCTATCGATTTGTCTTCGAGAGTAATATTGTGCTTCTGTCCGATTTCTAATAGTGCTGCAATAACGTATTCTGCTGCCGAGTTTGCATTTGACCCCGGCGCCGAGGAAAAGCCGATGTTACGGCTTTTTAGGTAATCGATTTTGACGTGCTCAAAGCCGATTGTAACCGTAGCGACAAACCTGACCGAGCTGTCGGCGAGCAGATTTTCATTTACCGGTGTTATGGTGCGAACGAGCAAAATATCCGCATCGCTAATAACTTCTGGTGTTATTTCTCGGCCGGGTATAGTTATTATCTCGCCTATCGAGCTGCAACACTCAGCAACAAATGCTATATTCTCATCGGCAACTATCTTCATAATGAGGCCCCATAATTTTTATATTTGTAAAGAATTTGAGCTATTTTAACTAAAATTCAGGCATTTGCACCAATTTTTTCTCACTAAGAACTAATATAAACGTTCTGGTGGTAGTAAAAAAATTTGCATTTTTTCAAAATTTTACTTAAACTATTATGAGCATATGCCCATAATATATACAGAGCTTTTTCTTAAAGTATTGAATCTTTTGAAGAGGACTAAGACGCCGGGAGGAGATGGGACAGAGCTGGACGGTCAGGGGCGCGGTTCCGGCCAAGGCATGGGGCCGGGTTAGGGCTAAGGTAGAGGTAGAATTGGTGGTCTGTTCTTTGCTGGAACAAGTGGTAGTTGCGTTTGCCCAAGTTGCGGAACTACAGAGCCGCATATTGCGGGCCAGCCCTGTAAAAAAAATTATCCTAAATGTGGCTCGTGATGCGGCTATGCCGCCCGAAGGTTACTTCGATTTAGGGAAAATGTTAAAGAAACTGATTGAAAAAAGTGTCCCTGTCAAGGTGTGTGGCACCTGCAAGACTCGTTGTGGAATACATAAAGGTGAGCCTTATTTTGAAGGTGCGAAGGAAGCTAAAATGACAGAACCGGCTGAATGGATAAAAGAAGCTGATAAAGTTATTACATTCTAAAAATGGGTAAAGATATGATAATCCGAGTATCAGATTTAACAAAGCGTTACGGTGAAATTCTCGCTGTTGACCATATCAGTTTTGAAGTTGAGAAAGGTGAAGTCTTCGGATTTTTAGGTCCGAACGGCGCAGGAAAAACTACAACCATAAGGATGCTTACGGGGCCTTCCAAGCCCACAGATGGAAAAGCGTCTATTTTGGGTTTTGATATTAATTCACAGATTGTGCAGATAAAGAAGCATATTGGGGTTGTTCCAGAAATTTCCAATCTCTATGATGATTTGAGTGGTTTTGACAACTTATTATTTATGGCACAGCTCTATGGCGTTCCTCGCACTCAGCGGAGAAAAAGAGCGGAGGAATTGCTGAAAACCTTTCGGCTCTACGAGCGCAAAGACAGCCGCTTTCGCACCTTTTCCCGGGGTATGAAGCGGGCTCTAACAATTGCGGCGGCTTTAATTCATAACCCTGAAGTTATTTTTCTTGATGAGCCTACAGTTGGTTTGGATGTAGTAGCAGCCCGTTCTTTGCGTAATTTGATATCTAACCTTCGCCGGCAGGGAGTAACCATTTTTCTTACTACCCACTACTTGGAAGAGGCAGACCTTTTATGTGACCGTGTAGCTATTCTGGTAAAAGGGAGAATTTTGGCGATTGATACGCCTCAAGCTTTAAAGGACAAAACCAATAAAAAATCATTGGAAGAGGCATTTATGGAGATTACCGGTTTAGAGCCGGAGGTTTTAGCAATTGAAAAAGGAAAGTAAGATGTGGCGTGATAACTTACGAGGTATTTTCTATATCGCCTTAAAAGATATAAAGACATACTATTTTAAGCCGCCGGCAGTCAGTTGGGGCATTGTCTTTCCGATTACCTGGATTTTAGCTTTTTATTTAAGAAATCCCGGAAGTTTTGAAGAGTTAGTGCCCGGATTAATTGCGATGACGATTCTTTTTAGTACTACTGCTGCAGAGGCAGTGGTTATAAATTTTGAGCTTAGACTTGGCTCTTTGGAAAGATTGCTTTTGGCGCCAATTGGTTTATCAGCGGTGCTTTTTGGAAAGGTCCTGGGTGGTGTTGTTTTCGGTTTTGCGATGACAACAGTAGTAACAATAGGTTCAACAATTGTTCTCGGGCTCCAGCCTAACTTTGTTTATCTTATTTTAATCATCATTCCTTCACTCTTGGTTTTTTCATCCCTTGGTGCTCTTTTATGTGTTTTGGTGAAGGAAGTATTTGAGGCGCAGACCCTACTTAATTTACCCCGCTTTTTGATGATATTTTTAAGCGGCGTTGTCTATCCGGTCTCAAAGATGCCTGCGGCATTACAGTATCTTTCTTATGCATTGCCTCTTACTTATACCGTGGAAGGCCTCCGATTTTCATTTTCCGGTGTCGCAGGCAGGATAGTCCTTTCATATACGCTGATACTTATCGGCTTTTTACTTCTTTTTATTTTGCCGGCAGTAAAGTTACTCGGTAAAAAATTTGAGTAGAAAATAAGGAGCGGACCGATGAAACATAACCTCATAAAGCAGTTTATCACTGAAGTTGACTGGAGACAGCTTGACTATCTGGTTGTTGACTGTCCGCCCGGAACGGGTGACGAACCGTTGTCGATAGTCCAGCTTATCAGCAATACTGATGGTGCTGTCATTATCACCACGCCGCAGCAGCTGGCCCTACAATACTTGAGCGGACAATTGCAATGTAGTGAAAATATTTGCGACCATTAATTTTTATAGGCAGCTACAATATGCCCAGACCAAGACAACGCAGACTTGTGGCATATTTGCCACAAGTTACCTTTTACAAACCAAGGGGAGTCCCTCTTTCTGTCTTGCAGCAGGTCAATTTGACTTTTGATGAGCTTGAGGCAATCCGGCTGGCGGATTTTGAAAAACTGTATCAGGAACAGTCAGCACAAAAAATGGACGTCTCGCGCCAGACCTTTGGCAGAATTATCGAATCCGCTCACAAAAAAATTGCCGATGCTCTGGTCAACGGTAAAGCTTTGTCAATTGAGGGCGGGCCTTTCGAATACATATAACCTGCTATTGATTTTGGCCCTCCATATCGCTTTTGTAGAGGTCGCGGAGGCCCTAGCAGATATGGCTATGGCCATCGGGGGTAGTCTTATAATTCAAATCCTGCAATTTTCGTATTACAATCCGGGCAGCAGGACTTTTTTATATGGTTTGCAAGTATTTTATAACCCATACGCTCAATCAATGTTCGGCCGCACTTGTAACAAAACGTGTTCTCTGATTTTGCACCGGGCACATTGCCTAAGTAAACGTAATGCAGCCCTGCCGCCCTGCCAATATCGTAAGCACGTTCTAAACTTTCGAGCGGTGTAGGCACAGAGTCCAGATACTTATACTGCGGGTAAAATCGGCTGATGTGCCAGGGAACATCAGGATTTGCTTTTGTAACGATAAATTCTGCAATCTTTTTCAGTTCATCATCAGAGTCGTTTTCACCCGGCACCAGTAGCGTCGTAATTTCGAGCCAGATATTTGTTTGGTTTGCGATATAGCTGATTGTATCGAGCACCGGCTGTAATCTTGCCTTACACAACCTTTTATAATAATCCTCGCTAAAGGCCTTCAAATCGACATTTATGCCGTCAAGCCAGTCTTTGGCAAAATCAATCGCCTCGATTGTCTGGTAGCCGTTACTGACAAATATATTCTTCAGCCCTTTTTCTTTCGCCAGCCGGCCGCAATCGTTACACAGTTCCATAAAGACAGTCGGCTCGGTATAAGTATATGCGATACTTTTACATCCGTTGCGGACTGCTGCCTCGACTATTTGCTCCGGCGTTATTGGCTCGCCATCGATTTGGCCGTTCTCGATAGCCGCCTGGCTTATCTGCCAGTTCTGACAAAAATCGCATTGAAAATTGCATCCCATAGTTGCGATGGAGAAACTTCTCGTCCCCGGCTGAAAGTGAAAGAGCGGCTTTTTCTCGATAGGGTCAGGATTAGCCGAGCATACCTTATCGTAGGTTAGCGAATATAATACTCCATCGATATTTTTGCGAACATTACACCTGCCGACCTTTCTCTCATCAATCACGCACCTGTGGCTGCACAGTTTGCATCTAACCTTTTTATCCTTATCCGGCTCCCAAAGCACCGCTTTTTTGAGACTCTTTTCTTCTGTCTCCATAATTACCTCGTCCTACTCCTGTCATTCCTGCGAAAGCAGGAATCTACTTTACAGTCATTCTGAGCGTCTTGTCCTCCGTAGCCTCGGCGAAGGAGGAAGCGAAGAATCTCGACTAATTAACTTTATTCTTGCAGTTTAATATATAGAATAAATAAAATCAATCGTATAATTTATCTTATACTCAGGAGATAAATGCGAATGAGAACATTACATTCCATTGTGCTTGTTTTGCTTGACCGCT
>CAZBWE010000114.1:2759-6144 GCA_964495465.1 uncultured Pirellulales bacterium | reverse complement strand
GTCCTTATAGGCCTTGTGGGTCTGTTGGTAATGATTTTCTTTGAAATGAAAAAGGTCTCAGGAGGTCTTGTCATCGGGATACTGGTGTCAACCGGCCTGGCAATTTTATTTGATGAAAAAACCGCACTGCCTGAGAAATTTATCTCGCTGCATTTGAATATAAAGGCGGTCTCGCTGCAATTGAAGATTTTTAGTGCTTTAAAATGGAGCTTTTTGGGAAGTATTTTTACACTGATGTTTATGGATATGTTTGACAGTATCGGAACGCTGGTGGCGTGCTGTCACCAGGCGAATATGGTAGATAAAGAGGGGAAAATCAGAGGGCTGGACAGGTTGCTGGGCATCGATGCTGTTGCAACTATGATAGGAGCTGTGTTAGGGACGTCAACCACTACTTCATATATTGAATCGGCTGCGGGTATCGAGCAGGGCGGACGAACGGGCTTGACTTCTATAGTTACCGGCCTGCTGTTTCTACTGGCAATATTGTTTGTGCCGATTGTGGAAGTAGTGCCGGAATATGCAACGGCTCCGGCGCTTATTATGGTGGGACTGTTTATGATGAAGGAGGTTAAGAAAATAGACTTTTCAAATCTGGGCGAGGCATTTCCGGCATTTATTATTATGGTGATGATTGCTTTGAGCTACAGTATCAGCACGGGCCTGGCGTTCGGATTTGTTTCTTATGTACTTATAAAGGTAGTATCCGGCAGGGCAAGAGATGTAAAGGCGGTGATGTGGGTAATTGCGATTTTATCTCTGATGTTTTTGGCGCTGGACAAACTGCTGGTGGTGATTGAGCATTTAAGGGCTATGTGGTAAATAGTGCATTATTCGAGAAGCATTAAACATACGAACACGACACGTCATTCCGAGCGCAGCGAGGAATCTCTCTTTTGGCTACGGCAGAGCATTTGCTCCTTCGACAACGCCCAGGACAGGTTCGCTCAGGCCAGCAGATTTGTGATAATTTTTAGGGATTTATACCGACGATTAAAAGCAGGCAGACCCGCTGTGTGCGGCGGTGATCGGTCTGTGGCTGTATTTGGTGGTGTGGGCCTGGGACAAGTCCGCAAGGGTTCTCTGCAACCGCAGTGATAGCCCATGGGATAATGCAAATCGGCGGTCGCCTCATGATGATAAGTGTGCTGCTATTAGAAGAGAGGTTTTGAAGTGGACATTTTTGGCTGGTTCTGATAAAAGCTATGAAATTAACAAAATTCATAAGCAGTTTTATAAATTGCTAAAGCTCGTTGCTTAGCATTTTACTTTTTGGAAAGTACAGATTAATTGGAAACTCAACTTTTTAAACCGAAAGGCGGTTAGTTATGTTTAGGAGGCACGCATTTGTTTTGTTTTTGTTTTGTTTATGTTCGTCAGCTGTAGGGTCTTCGATACCGCCGAATTACAGCGCTTATACGCTCAATCCGCTTTATAAGGAAAATCCCACTTTAGGGTGGGCCGAGCAGCGGATTGAAGAGAAGCTCGGCCGCGGTGTTGTCGCTACGCCGATTGATACGGGCAAAGTCTATATCGGCTGGCGGTTGTTAAAAACAGACCCCGAAGGCATCGCGTTTAATGTTTACCGTTCCACGAATGATGCAGATGCTGTAAAGTTGAACGCCGAGCTAATTCAAAAGACAACCGACTTCATCGATGCCGATGCACCGCTGGACTGTAACAATGCCTGGTGGGTTGCGCCTGTTGTGCAGGGTATCGAGCAGGCCGCTTCCCCACGGGCGGAGCTTTCGGCTGAGCCGCCGATGCAGCAGTATATCTCGCTCAAGCTGCGGGATGACATCTCCGGCCGCGGGATTCACAAAGTGGGTATCGGAGATTTGGACGGCGACGGCGAGTATGATTTTATTATCAAGCGGCCCGGCGGACGCGTGGACCCGGGCAGGGTGCAGAAAAGCCCCGACACATTCAAGGTCGAGGGCTATAAAAGAGACGGAACGTTTCTCTGGAGAATGGACCTCGGCTGGTCTATTGAGCTGGGCACCTGGTACTCGCCGATGATTGTCTATGATTTCGACGGCGATGGCAAGGCCGAGGTCGCACTGAAGACCGGCGAGGGCGACCACCGTGACGAGAACGGCCAGGTCCTCACCGGACCGGAATACTGCTCCGTTTTAAACGGAGAAACAGGCGAGGTTATTGACAGGGTCGATTGGATTGCACGGGGACAGCTCAGCGACTGGGGAGATACTACCGGCAACCGCGCAAGCCGACATATGATGGGCGTCGCATATCTCGACGGCAAAACGCCCAGCTTGTTGGTTATCCGCGGTATCTATGGGCTGATGAGAATAGACGCCTGGTATTTGCAGGACAAGAAGCTTCATAAGGCCTGGAGCTGGTCAAATCAAACCTCCGGCTGGAAATATCAGGGCCAGGGCCAGCATAACATCCACGTAGCAGACATCGATGGCGATGGCTGTGACGAGATATTGAACGGCTCGATAGCGATTGATAACGACGGACGGATTATGTGGAGCACCGGTTTAGGGCACGGCGACAGATTTTATATATCCGATATTGACCCTGAACGCCCAGGCCTGGAGGTTCTCTACAGCTACGAAGACCCGCATCCGCAGAACGGACTGAGTCTGTGGGATGCCCGCACCGGTAACCTGATATGGGGCATTACAGAGGAAATAGCCGATAATCAAATGAGGTTTGATTTTGCTGCTGACATCGACCCGACAATTCCTGGTATGGAATGCTGGGGCGATAAATTTTTCTTCTCAGCTCAGGGAAAGAACCTGGGCAGTCCCGCACCGCCTGATTGTGAGCCTATCTGGTGGGACGGCGACCTGCTGCGAGAGCTCATACAGGGCAGAGGGTTTTGGTCTCGCGAGCTGTCAATTTTCAAATACAAGGGCCCGACCCTCACCTCCGGTATCGAGGGCCGTGTTATATTAATGGCCGACATCCTCGGCGACTGGCGCGAGGAGCTCATAACTTACGTCGGCAATGAAATGCGAATCTATACGACTGTAATACCGGCACGTGACAGGCGAGTTTGCCTAATGCAGGACCCTATATATCGGCTGGATGTGGCTTTAAGGGCGATGGGCTACGACCAGGTTCCTATGACCAGTTACTATCTCGGCGTTGATTCCAACGACCCCAACAGCACCGCCGCTGTTACCGACCAAACTCCGCAGGACAAAACGTCTGAGGCCGTTAGCCCGATGGTCTCACAAACTGAAAACCGACGACATCAGGTTTCTGCTGAAAGCGGAATTGACCGCCGGGCATTGGTAACGAGGCACAATGTTACGCTCAACAAGCCCGACCCGCTCACACCGCTTAGTGTCGGCAACGGCGAGTTTGCTTTCACCGCCGACATCACCGGCCTGCAGACTTTTCCCGACTATCA
>CAZBWE010000114.1:0-2659 GCA_964495465.1 uncultured Pirellulales bacterium | reverse complement strand
GGTTTCGCTGGCGTTTCCTTATGGCAGTGCGAGTTGGCGCGGCGCGGCGGATTGGGAGCATCCGAAGCTCCATACAACTGCGCTGGAACTCGCAGACCATCAGGCAATTTTGACACGGACGCTCGATGCCGACCGTTACTATGTTTACCTCGGCTGGTCGCAGGAAGCAGATTTGCGAACCAAATCACAACACGAATTTGAGATTTATCAGCACAATGCTTCAGGCGGAAATGCCTGGCTCGAAATTGCATTTGCCTTTTCTCCAATTCCGGCCAGAGGCCTGCTGCCGGATTTTCATTCGGTTCGCACAGCAGCCGCACATCACTGGCAGCGATTCTGGGGCACCGGCGGGGCGATTGATTTTTCCCAGTGCTCCGACCCTCGTGCAGCCGAGCTCGAACGGAGAGTTGTTCTGTCACAATACCTGACGGCCATTCAATGTTGCGGTTCCTGCCCGCCTCAG
Source organism: uncultured Pirellulales bacterium (assembly GCA_964495465.1). GTDB lineage: Bacteria > Planctomycetota > Phycisphaerae > Sedimentisphaerales > Anaerobacaceae > CAZBWE01. The sequence goes on along the minus strand of CAZBWE010000114.1, from coordinate 2,196 downwards.
GAAACGGGGCTTGTGAACAATAGCTGGTTCGGCAAGTTTCATCTGGAGATGCACTGGTGGCATGCGGTGCATTTTGCGCTGTGGGACCGGCTGGAGCTATTGGAGAGGTCTCTGCCGTGGTACCAATCGATTCTCCCTTTGGCAAAGAAGACGGCAGAGCAGCAGGGCTATCGAGGCGCCCGCTGGCCAAAAATGACCTCACCGCACGGCAGGGAAAGTCCCAGTCAGGTCGGAGTATTCCTGATATGGCAGCAGCCCCACCCGATTTATTACGCAGAGTTATGCTATCGTGAACGTCGAGACCGTGAAACTCTCCAGCGATACAAAGATATTGTTTTTGAGACTGCCGAGTTTATGGCTTCATATCCCGTGTGGGATGAAGCCGGCAGGCGCTACGTGCTGGGGCCGGCGTTAATACCGGCCCAGGAAAGCTATGGGCCGCAAAAGGCAAACAATCTCAACCCGACATTCGAGCTGGCCTACTGGTGTTGGGGACTTGAAACCGCTCAGAAGTGGCGCCAGCGGCTAGGTATGGACTGTGAGCCCCAGTGGGACAGGGTAATAAAATTGCTTTCGCATCCCACTATTCGGGAAGGCATTTACACGGCAATCGAGACCCCGCCCTATACGATACTGCACGACCATCCTTCTATGGTAGCTGCGCTTGGTTTTGTTCCTCCAACGCCGCTGATTGACCCGAACACTATGAGGCGGACGCTCGACAATGTCCTGCAGAGCTGGGAATGGCCGACAACCTGGGGCTGGGATTATCCGATGCTTGCAATGACGGCGGCCCGGCTGGGCGAGCCCGAAAAAGCAGTGGATGCACTTTTCATCGAATCGCAGAAGAACCGTTACCTTGCCAACGGACATAATTACCAGTCGGCCCGCTTGCCGCTTTACCTGCCGGGAAACGGCGGATTGCTTTCGGCTGTTGCAATGATGGCTGCGGGCTGGGATGGCTGCGCCGACCGGCCGACGCCAGGTTTTCCCGATAATGGAAAATGGAAGATACGCTGGGAAGGTCTCAAACGTATGCCCTGAATCGTGGTTCGTAGTTCATTGTTTATAGTTCATAGTTTGTTTTGGAGGTCGCAAAGATGTGGAAGCCGGCAAGCTGCTTTTTTTGCCTGATACTTGTCGCAGGATTGTTGATTGGCTGCTCCTCTCAGGCCCGCCGGGCAGAAACCACCTGCGGTGAATCCAAAGCTGCTTATACAGCCGACTGGGAGTCGCTAAAGAAGCATAATCCTGCTCCGGAATGGTTTCGTGATGCGAAATTCGGTATTTACTTTCACTGGGGGGTTTATTCTGTGCCTGCCTTTGCTAACGAATGGTACCCGCGTAATATGTACAATAAAAACAGTAATGAGTATAGACATCACGTGCAAAAATACGGTGAGCCGACGGAGTTCGATTATCATGACTTTGTTCCGATGTTCAAGGCCGAGAATTTCGATGCTGACCAGTGGGCTGAGCTGTTCGAGAAAGCGGGTGCCCGTTTTGCCGGGCCTGTTGCCGAGCACCATGATGGATTCGCAATGTGGGACTGCGACCTGACTCCGTGGAACGCGATGGATATGGGGCCGAAACGCGACATCACCGGCGAACTGGCCAAAGCAATACGTAAACGCGGGATGCGATTTGTTACAACTTTCCATCACGCTCGCAATAATCTATATCTAATGGAAAAGAATGGCAGAAAGAGATGGACCGGCCATTACGAATTCGTCAGAAGGAATTTTCCTTCTTTGCTCGACGACCCCGAACAGGCAATCCTCTATGGCTATATGCCTCGCGAGCAGTTTTTGGATATGTGGGAGAGCAAACTGCTCGAGGTTATCGACAAATATCAGCCGGATTTGATGTGGTTTGACTCCTGGCTGGACGAAATCCCGGACGAATCTAAAACTTCATACCTTGCATACTATTTCAATAAGGCCGGCGAGTGGGGCAAAGAGGTTGTCGTTACATTCAAGCAGGATGACCTACCGCGTGAGATAGGTGTTGAAGATTATGAAAAAGGCCGAACGAATGAACTGACTGATTACGTCTGGCTGACAGATGATACAATTAGCCGGGGCAGCTGGTGCTATACGGAAGATTTGCAAATCAAGGGCACGGCGGAAGTTTTACACACGCTGATTGATATCGTCAGCAAGAACGGCCAGCTGCTGCTTAACATCTCTCCAAAGG
>CAZBWE010000113.1:0-6436 GCA_964495465.1 uncultured Pirellulales bacterium | reverse complement strand
ATGCGATAAGGAATTTCACAAAACCAACTACCTACAAACCTAAAGATTTGGATAACCCTGTCAATGAACTTTTGCAGGATATAGCAAGAGGCGCAGTGGAAAAATTCAAGAAGCTTTCGCAGCTTGCAATAGTGAATCCCGATTATCTTGACAAACTCGGCGGTTCGGTCGGCTTACAAACAAAGGTCCTTATCGAACTTGTTAAGCAATATGACCGGCTCTACAGCCAGGCCAAGCGCGAGACCAACTGCCTGGATTTTGCCGACCTTGAACACCACGCATTACGGCTTTTGACAAAAGATGTTGATTCTGAAAATGAACTTTCGCCATCGGAAACAGCTATAGCGCTTCGCAGTAAATACAAATACATATTCATTGATGAATACCAGGATATAAATCCCGTCCAAAAAGCTATATTGGAAATGCTTAGCACCGAAGGCAATATCTTTGTCGTCGGCGACGTCAAACAAAGTATCTATGCCTGGCGCGGAGCTGAGCCGAAGATTTTCATAAAGGACCTCAAATCTGCTTCAGCTGACCCCAAAAATGCACCCAAAGCTCTGCGTGTTGACCTCAACGCCAACTTCCGGTCAGCCAAGAAAATCCTTGATTTTGTTAATAGGATATTCAGCAGAATAATGACGTCTTCTTTCGGAGAGGTTGATTACGATGAATCGGCACAACTTAAACCGGCACAGGAGCATAACCAGGATGAAACTGATGCCAAAAACGCGGTAGAATTCCATATACTCGACGAAAAAAGCATAGACAGCGAAGATGAAAATCAAAATGAAAATGAATCCAATGAAAACGTTATCAACTCCCGCCAGCGTCAGGCGGCAATGATTGCACAGCGTATCAGGCAGATGGTCGGAGCAAATACAGGTAAGCCGGAGTTTCAGATATACGACAAGAAGCAGCAGGTTATGCGTGATGTCGAATATCGCGACATTGTGATACTGATGCGCTCGCTGGCCGGCAAAGCCAACGAATATGTAGAGATACTTCAATTAGCCGGTGTTCCAGCCAGTTGTCAGGCAACAGCAGGTTATTTTGAGGCAACCGAGATAACCGACTGCTTATGCCTCTTGAAAGTTCTGGATAACCCACATCGCGATATCGAATTGGCAGCTTTATTGCGAAGTCCTTTTTTCAAAATCAGTGATACGGAGCTGGCAAAGATAAAACTCCATAGCTCTGCTAACGAAGAAACAACAAACTTTTACGACTGTGTTATTCATTACTGCGAAAACGGACCTGATGCCAAGCTTGCCTCGAGACTAAAAGATATAACGAATCAGATTGAAAACTGGCGAACGGCTGTCCGGCGGGGAAAGCTCGCGGACTTAATCTGGGAAATCTACCGTCAAAAACACCTTTTGTCATTTGTTTCAGCTCTGCCTAACGGGCAGGTAAGAAGAGCAAACCTGCTCAAACTACACGACAGAGCCATCCAGTTTGAGGGCTTTGCTACAAGCGGTGACATAGCTTCACTTACCCGATTTGTCGAGTTTATTGAAAAATTACAGGAAACAGGACAGGACTGGTCGCCCGCAGAGCCGCCCGAATCGGCAGGTAACGCCGTTCGCATTATAAGCATACATAAAAGCAAAGGCCTGGAATTTCCTGTCGTCTTTTTCGCTGAGCTCCAGAGCCAGTTCAATCTTCAGGATATTCATTCCGATGTTATCACTAACACGTCAGATACCCTCGGACTTCAAATTATCGACCAGCAATCAAACACGAAATATAAGTCACTTGCCCACGACGTTATTGCAGAAGAAAAAAATTCGACAGCGATGGAAGAGGAAATGCGAATTCTTTATGTGGCTACAACCCGGGCCAGGGAACGGCTTATTCTTACAGCCTCACAAAAACGGCTCGATTGCGGAAGAATTATTTCAAAAGGATTTCTTGTCGGTCCCGGGACAGTTCCAGACTGGCTCCTTCGTGATTGCCACAGCTCTTTTGAATGGATTCTTTACGGTCTTTGCAACCAAAAATCCCTGCATAATGCCTTTGAGACTCACTTTGCAGAGCGGGCACAAGAAACCAGCTTATTTGATTTGAAAGTATATCAGAAGACAGCAATTGAACAGCTTACTCAATATGTCGTTGATTTAAAAAGCAAAAAGCTAAGCAAACATACTTCTATAGATAAAATAAAACCTGCAAAACAAAAAGAATCAAAGCAGCTCCGGCAAATTAAAAAGTCATTGGTTTTGAGGTATCGATTTGAAGATACGGTAGCTTTACCTGCCAAACAATCTGTAACTCAACTCACGCATCGCAACGACGAATATGTAAAATTCGATGTGGCACGGCCATCTTGGCCGTGTTTTCAAGGGCTTCAAGCCCGTGCCACGAAACCCCGACAAATTGGCACGGCCACACATCTTGTAATCTCTCAGCTTGATTTATCTAAATCCGTAACCAAAGACACAATTGAAAAAACAAAAGAAAAGCTCCTGAACAATAGTGCCATAACCGAGGCCGTGGCCGAACATATAAACACGCAATCAATAATTTCGTTTTTTGAAAGTGATTTAGGAAAAACGGCTCTCAATGCCTGGCCGAATGTCCGGCGTGAATGGCCATTCACCTTTGCCCTGCCTGCCTCCGAATTTAGCGGCGGGGCGAGCGAAGAAATCATCGTAGTTCAAGGAATTATTGATATGCTGATTCAGACACCTCAAGGACTGACTCTCATAGATTTTAAGACCGATAATATAACAAATGAGCAAATAATTGATTATACTGAACATTATCGTCAACAGCTGGCATTATACAGCCGGGCAGCTTCAGCTATATTAAAATCCAGAACCATAGCAAAATGGCTCTATTTCTTAAAGCCGGGTTGTGGTGCCGAAATCTCATAAATTTGCCCTTGTCAGCAATCATTGAATTTATATAATAACCTGCCCATATATCCGATAGTAAAATAAAGTCTTAATGGAGATATTGCAAAATGGCAAATGCACCAAAAGCAAATGCAGTAGTGGGGCAATCAGGCGGGCCGACAGCGGTGATAAACGCGTCTTTGGTCGGCGTAATCGAAGAGGCAAATAAGCACCCGGAAATCGAAAATCTCTACGGCTCGCTTCACGCAGTAGTCGGGATGGCGAATGACCGGTTCATTGATTTAACGAAGCTGTCAACGAATATGCTGGAAAAGGTAGCTGCTTCACCCTGCTCGGCTCTGGGCTCCAGCAGGGACAAGCCCGATGAGCAATACTGTGAGAGAATTCTCAAAGTCTTCAAAAAGCGAAATATCAGATATTTTTTCTATATTGGAGGCAATGATTCAGCCAATACGGCCCATATCATCAACGAAGTGGCCGATGATGTTGACTTTGATATACGGTCGTTTCACATCCCCAAAACTATTGACAACGATTTACTTGTGACCGACCACTGCCCGGGATATGGAACAGCCGCAAAATTCGAGGCCTGCGCACTGATGGGAGATGATATGGACAACCGCTCCCTGCCCGGCATTAAAATCGATGTGATTATGGGCAGGCACGCCGGTTTTTTGACCGCCGCTACCGTATTAGGCAGGCAAAGAGATGATGATGGCCCACATCTGGTATATGTCCCCGAAAGAGGTGTTTCTCTAGACAAATTCCTCAGCGATGTTGAAGCTGTCTATAAGAAGCTCGGCCGATGTGTCGTAGCTGTCAGCGAAGGAATTTGCGACCACGATGGTGTAACCTGGGCTGAAAAACTGGCCAAAGAAAGTGAGACTGATTCGTACGGAAATATACAATTGTCTGGAACAGGTGCTTTAGCAGACTTCTTGGCCGCCCAGGTAAAAACCACACTAAAAGTCAAGCGGGTCCGCGCCGACACCTTCGGTTATCTGCAAAGAAGTTTTGCAGGGCTGCAGTCAGAGGTTGATGTGCGTGAAGCGCGGTGGTGCGGACGCCAGGCCGTTCAGTTTGCTATGCAGGAAGATAACGGCTCGGTCGCAATAAAACGGCTTGGCAACGGTAAGGACTATAAAGTGGAATTATTCCGCACGGATTTGAAAAACGTAGCTGAGAAAACAAAATCTATGCCTGATGAATTTATCAATGCAGATGGTAATGGCGTAACCGATAACTTTATTGAATACGCAATGCCTCTAATCGATAACCTGCCAAGAACGGAATATCTTGCAGATAATCCAACAATATAATTATTTATTTTTCGAATGTCTCTAAAACATAAAAAGCCAAAAGATAGAAGGGTTTGAGCTATGTTCGGAAAAATATTAAATTGTGCAGTTGGAATAGGTTTAATGACTTTTTTAAATGGCTGTAATCCCGGCGCTCCAAGACCAAGAATGGGAACATTGCCCACTCCACCGCCAGGGCCGAGATTTGCCGACACGAACGGCCTCGGTAATCACTCTTACCGTTTTAGCCCATTTGAAACTAACGCCATCGTTTACACCTGTAAAGCTGGCCACCTGGATGTTACACACATAAGATGGAATGCAGACCATACAAGATATCTTACAAATAAGGTTCGAAAAACACTGCTTAAAAAGAATGACGGATTCAAGTTTGTTTTATCATTGGAACGCTCACGTCATAAGGTTAAATTTAGCTATCCGGAAAACTGGGATGACCTGTCACACAAAGAAAAAGAAAAAATTGCGAATGAGATTGCATTCGAAATAGGGCCATATCTGGCGTTTAATGCAACACTATGGCACGAAATCATTACCTGGTTCGGCGTTCACTTCGCCGGATTCGAGCCGGAATTCAATTCCGCATTTTCCTGGGAGGATATGTATTCAAATCTTCTGGGCACGAAACTCGCAATCGAGGCGATTCAAGATGCAAACAACAGTTACAACAGGGCAATGACACTGGCTATTGACCGAAAACTCAAAGAGCTGGGTGCTCAACCAAAAAGTGTTGCAATAGAGGCATCGGAAAAAATGCGGGATAAATGGTATACCGGTTATTTGCTTGTTGACACGATAAGAAAAAATATGGATACTGGCCTGGGTGATGGCTTCGTATCGCCAATTCTTGTTCCTGGTTTCTGTGAGGGCGTCGAACCTGAGCCGCTTGCCGTTCCCAGCACAGATATACTCTCCAAATATGGTTTTTCAATGGATTACAAGATATATCCAAAAGAGTGGGAAAAAGGCAAAATCCTGAAGGTTATTTACCCGGATGGCAACGGAAAGTTTGTCGAGCCGGCAAAGCATTTTCCCATTTATATGGATTATATCAAAAAAGAAGCCGTGGAAAAATATAACTACATCATCGATTAAACAGTATCACTATACAGGGGCGTAGTAGCTTGTAAAGCCGCTTATAAAAGAACAAACTGAAAGTTCGTTATTAATCGTCTAAGAACGTATTTTCCAAATTTAAGATTTTCTAACAGGAGGCATTAGCCGATAAAGAGTCCTTAGAAATATGAAAGCAAAAACCCTATACTTTTTGTCCTTATCAGGTTTAATAATTCTTGTAAACAGTTGCGGTCTCCGTTCCCCAAGAATTCGCATGGGCACCTTACCCACTCCGCCGCCGGGGCCGAGATTTTACGAACCGGATGAGCTTGGTAATCATTCTTACCGTCTATTTAGCCCTTTTGAAAAAAACGGTATCGTATATACCTGCAAGGCCGGGCATATAGACATAACTCATTTAAGGTGGAGTGCCGATTATACGAGATATTTTATTGTAAAAATCCGCAATGCCCTGATGAGAAAGGACGATGTATTTACCTTCAGTTTATCAATAGAGCGTTCACAGCATAAAGTTTTGTTTGCCTATCCGAAATGCTGGGACAGCTTATCTCGCAAAACTAAAGAAAAAATTGCTGATTCAATCGCATTCGATGTTGCACCATATCTGGTATTTCAGGCAACGATATGGCATGAAATTCTCACATGGTTCGGGGTGCACTTTATAGGGGTTGAGCCGGAGTTCAATTCTGCGTTTTCCTGGGAAGATATATATTCGAATCTTTTAGGCACGAAACTTGCCGTTGAAGCCGTGAAAAACACCCAATATCCGTATAACAGGGCAATGACACTGGCTATCGACCGGAAACTCGGAGAGCTCGGTGCTCAGCCGAAGAGTGTCGCAATATATGCATCTGAAAAAGTGAGAGACAAGTGGTACACTGGCTATTTTCTTGTCGATACCATAAGGAAAAATATGGACATCGGCTTAAATGACGGCTTCGTAACACCAGTCCTTGTTCCCGGTATTTGTTACAATGCACAGCCGGAACCTCTTGCTGTTCCTAATATAGACTTACTGGAAATATATGGTTTTTCAATGAAACACAACATATATCCAAATGAATGGGAAAGAGGCAAAATTCTCAAGGTTATTTATCCGGATGGCGACGGGAATTGTGTCGTGCCCGAAAAACACTTTTCCATTTATATTGAATACATAAAAAAACAGGCAGTAGAAAAATA
>CAZBWE010000112.1:0-6810 GCA_964495465.1 uncultured Pirellulales bacterium | reverse complement strand
GTCAGTCAGCCGAAATGCGTGCTGCCAGAGCCGCCTCTGCCATCGGCTGACGAGCTTCTCCATAGCCCCGGCATCGCCATCCTGGGCATCCATTACCAGAATCTGGTTTTCAATATCACAGCGTTCGTCTTTCATTAATCCAGTCGTTTACTTAGCTCGCCGATAAAACACAAGGATGAGAAATCCCAGCACCATACAACTCAAAGAGTCACCCAGAAACCACAGAATGGGCATTTTTACCATTAGTCCTGTTATTCCACAGACCGCACCTACGAACACTGCAGCCAGGGCCGAAAACGGTACCAATACTCCGTAATCCATAGGGTGTCGGGCCAGAATCATAAAAAACACTCCCACCCCAACATACATGGCCGACATCACACGAATGGCGTACAGAAACAACGGCGTATCAGGGAGCGATTCAACGCCAAAGACTCTGGCAATGGATTCGAACGTCGAGATAGGTATGAACATCCCGAATACCGACAACAAACACGCAACACCGGCTATCCATAGACATATCTTTAGTGAACGCATTATCAGTCCCTTTCAATTTATATTTCTCTTTTGAGCTTTGACCAACGACTGTCGCAGGTCATTGTCTTTTCGTTACTCTATTAGTCTTAAAATCGGCCTGAATGGTTCATTTTTATCAGCGTTTTAATGTAGCGCTGCAATAATCTCTGTAATATGTGTGCCCAGAAGTCGAAATTTAAGGTTGAAAAACAGCTTTAAGGCGTGTATTCTTTCGATATATAAAAAAAGAAAAGAAACTATAGACCCAAAGCCCGGAAATCAGAACTATTTATGGAGAGGTGTCGGAGTGGCTTATCGAGCAGCCTTGGAAAGGCTGTGTAGGGCTTGTCCCTACCGCGGGTTCGAATCCCGCCCTCTCCGTTTCTTAAACTTATCTTCGTGGGTACAAAAGCTGACATAAATTAAGATGCACTTGTTATAGCTTTAGGGATTCGAACCCTAAAGGGGTTTGGGGAAAGAATTTCCCCAGGTCGTCGGGGTGACAGAACCCTGAGCGAAGTCGAAGGGTACGCCAGAGGGGCAGAGCCCCTATGGAAATTTGCCTTTGGCAAATTTGGGTTCTAAGGCGAAGCCTGGAATCCCGCCCTCTCCGTTTCTGTGGTATTTGGGATAAACTTTTAGAAAATTAAACAACTATTTTTACCGCTGAAGGACTGGAACACTGCTTTGGCAGAAATAAAATTAAGGGCTGTGGAGATTGTTCCTTGTCTAAAAAGTTTGTAACAACAACTTGAAAGCAGTGACTCATTTTTTCCCGTAGGACTACAATTCATCAGCTTTCGGAAAAGCATCTACAAGGTCGGGTTGCAAAGTCTTTTGCGTATCTGTGATTTTATAAAGAATAAGCCGATACGACTTGAATTTCCTGAAGTTTTCGCCGGTCCTGTCTCCGCTAAAATACTTTTTGTTAATCTTTTGTAATTTTTTTCTGTACAGCCGTTTTATACATTTTGACGCCAATGGGTATCTGTTTTCTAATAGCTGTTGCCCAAGGTTTATAGATGGCACAATAACTTTTTGGGTTATATCATTCGCAATGTCTAATGTTGGCATTGTTGCATCGGTGATATCCAGGTCTTTTACAAGTGCAAAGGGATATTTGGAAATGACGGCGTAAAATTTATTTAATGGATGTCCTCCCGATAGAGGCCCCTTGCCTTCTGCATTTTTTTTGAAGAAATCGCAGATTAGCAGGTATCCCTGGCTATTTAAAAGGCCGAGTGACTTTTTAATTGCCCCTTCAATAGCAATATATTGAAAGCTCTCACTGAATAATATCAGGTCATATCGATTTTCTGTTTGCAGCTCTTCATAGAGGCATTCGAAAACATGGCTTTTATCCTCCAAGAATTCACGTGTCTGCTCACTGAAAAACGTGTTGGGAGAGACACAGTCCACCTGATAACCCATTTGAACCAACTTCTTGGCCACTCCTCCGAGACCGCATCCAACATCAAGAATTGTTCTTATCCCATCCGGAATATGCGAAACCAGGAAGTTAGTGTAATTTTCCAGAGCAGCAGGTAAATTAGCTATGTCTATTTCAAGGTCGTCCGTCCAATATCCGTAATGCAGATATTGTGATTTGAGGAAATACTTGCTACATATTGCACCGACTTCCAGGCCGATATTACGGGAAACCGCTTGTTTGCTTTTAGTCATTTAATTACCCTCGAAAGGCGTATATTTTCTGTAACTAAAGATGTGGATTTGTGGACCAATGCCTAATAGAAACATAAAGATGACCAGTAAGCCCCTTGATAGACCATAAAAGAATTGTCTCCTTTGAGTGTTCAGCTTATGTGGGCTTTTGCCGGTTAGAAAGCCTTCTCTTATAAAAATTGGAAAGTCGTTTTCAACAACCATATCTGTCATTGTCTTATCCTGTTTAGAAAAAAGCCATATCTTTCAGCTCGGAAACTTTGAGGTTTATTTACCGCCCACTCAAAAAAACAAATGGGTACGATGGACATTTTTTAAACTTTTATAATACTTCATTGATTATACACCATTTTTATAATACTTAATAATTTATTTTCGTCTTTTTATCTTTATGGGAAGATATTTTTAGTTCTTTTCAAGGCAGGACATTTCGAGAACCGGCTGTTTTATTGCCACTTCGGTTCTTGTTTTGGCCGATCTTGATTGCGTAATCAATGGCTGCTAATTTTTGCAGGATTGCGCCAATCTGCGTCAAACTAATCTTGCCAGGCATCGCAAAAAGCCGTCTTGATTACCATAAATTTGTAATCTGCCCGCAATATCATGAGGGCTGTATCTCTTTTCAAGCATAACTTTAGCACTAAACATCCTGCGGAAATGAAATGAAAAAGCACTAACAGCCGTGTATTCAGCGGACCTATCATCGGCGAACATATTCCTAAGCCGGTTACGGTGTTGCTGCTCGGTTTTGGAGGTCTGTTGCTTCGGCGCAGAAAATAACAGATTAAGGAACTGGAATATTGATTGGACGGTGTTATTAATTGCTCAAGGTCGCGCTAATAGTCATAGTAGCGGATGCCGTCTTTATCAGTGCCGGTCCGGTCGAGCCGGATTGTTTTTGTCGCCGGCTGGTATATCCAGCCAAAGTCGCCTGTTGCCTCTGCCGGAAAAGATTCGCTGTTTGCTAATACCTTCATTAGTTTTTTGTTATTGAAGGGATTTTCAGGAATACTCGCAAGGTAACGACCGTTTGTTATCATTTGAGTCGTGAATGAATCCATAGAGGGTGATTCTGTTGGATTGTTATTTGGGTAGCCGGGCGGAATGCCGCTGTGTTGGGTGGTGTAAAGTTCTATTGCACCTCTGAGTGTTCGTAGGTTACTCTTGGCGGCAGATTCCTTGGCCTGGGTGGCCTGGGACTGAAACTGCGGCACAACAATAGCCGCCAGAATACCCAGAACAGCTACCACTATCATCAGCTCAACAAGCGAAAATCCCTTTTTCATCTTTTCTACCTTATTCGGTCTATTACGGACATACGGACTGTCGGCGCACTTGTTTTATCGGCTTATAATGGCCACCGCTTAATTTACGGGTACATGTTATCGGTGATAAAATAATAAAAAAATGAACTAAAACGACCTGCTCTAAATCACATGCCGGGTCAAAATGGTTGCCGCAATCGAGCCGGTGCCCGGCAATAATGGCAAAATCCAGAAATTCAACGTAGCAATCGCCGTTCAAATCGCCTGCAACGGGCCGGTCGGAACGGTGGTTATAGTATTATGGAAAAATGTCGGCCTGAGCGAATATATGTATGAAATCGTCCCCGGCTTTGTGTCCAACTGCCTGACGATTTTTCTGATTAACTTGAATTTCATCCAGAAAGATAAAAGGGTATTAGAGCAGTTCGATGAGGTCATCGCTGACATTGCAGGCGGAAAACATCCATAACATTAAAAGCGCCCTGCGGAACCTTTTGATTGAAGGCCGCAGGATAATTGTTAAAATGGTGCGATAGAATTTATATCAGGGTATAAAGGAGCTCGTTATGGTAAAGACAGCAGTAACATTATTAGCAGTAATATTCTTCGTTGGATGCGGAGGTTCTACCGGAAAAACGCAGGCGCAGGCCGAACAAAACGTAAAGACGCTTCTTAGTCTGGACATGGGAATGACACAGGACGAAGTCCTCTTGGCTATGGGCGAGCCGAAAAAGAAAAAAACGCATCTGCTCGGCGACAGAACTGTTGAGGCCTGGTTTTATTTGACCGAGGGCCTGATTATTAATGATAGTATAATGCGGGACTCAGATTATACCCCGGTGGTTTTTGAGGGCGGAAAGCTGACCGGCTGGGGAAGAAATTTCTATAGCCGCACCCTGCAGTATAAACACAAGACGGAAGAATGATAAGCTGCCTATGTGAGGAATGCTTTATCTTCCTATCCGCTCGATTCTCGCCAAAGGCAAGCCGGAATTTTTTGGTTCTAAATCCACTATTTTTACTGAGAATCCGCGAAACTGTGTCAAACTGTGTCTAAAAATTTTTTAATTTTTTTGATTTTTTACTTGACATTGCATAGTATGTATTACATAATAAGTAAAACAAGATAATATTAAAGCCGTGGTTAAAAATGAAATTAACGTAATCTGCGATACAAAGCGGCGGTAGCTAAATCAGTAAATAAAATAAAATAGGAGATTTTTATGAAATTTGAAAGTCAGTTATTAAAAGGTATTGCTCCGGTGGTGGTGCTGGAGATTCTCTCCCGCGGCCAGATGTATGGTTATGAGCTGAGCCAGGCCATCGAGCAGCGAAGCGGTGACATCCTGACGCTCGGCAAAGGCACCTTGTACCCGCTGCTGTATAACCTGGAAGCCCGCAAGCTCGTCAGAGGCAAATGGGAGAAGAACCAGTCCAGCAGAAAAAGGCGATATTATTCAATCACCAGCAAAGGCAAAGATGAGCTTGTAAAGCAAAAGGCCCAGCTTAAAGAGCTGACAGCCGGCCTGGACCTTGTCTTCGGCGGAACGCTTCTACCGGCTTAACCTGTATTTAGCCCCTGGTTTTACCGGAGGTCAAAGTTACGCAATCCGGAATAAGAGGTCATTATGGCAAAGAAATATAAAGATATGGAATCACAAAATCTTCCCGCCTGTGCTGTTGAATTCATAAAGCTTGTTATCAGGAAGATGCGGTATCGCAAAAAAGTCCAGGCCGATGTCCAGGCCGAACTAACAGCCCATTTCGAAGATGAGTTGAGAGATTGTAAAACTGACGAAGAGAAGGAAAAAAGGGCACAGCAGTTGATTGCCGAGTTCGGCGATGTGAAGCTGCTTGCTGTATTGCTCCGCCGGGCCAAAAAACGCTGCCGGCCTCTCTGGCGAACGGCATTTGCAAGAGCTTTTCAAGCTGTCGGCGTTTTGATTTTGTGCCTTATTTTATACTGCATTTATATCTCTCTCGGAAAACCCAATATCAGGGTTAATTATGTCGAGGAAGCGCTCCGCATAGCCAGAGCGCAGGTTGCTGAAAGCCAAAATGCAGCGCCTCTTTACCAAAAAGCTATCGATGCTTATAAGGAGCCGCCTCTGGTCGAGGATGAGAAAGGAATAGAAAAGAGTTTGCTTGATGTCATACAGAGAAAAAGCTGGGTCGCAGAGCTGACCGAAGAAGAGCTTGCCCTGACGAAGAATTGGCTTAGCGATAATAACGATGCGGCCGCCTTTTTTACACAGGCCGCCGAGATGCCATACTGCTGGTGGCACCGCCAGGCAGAGAACGATATAGTTATTGTTATTTTAATTCCTGAGATGAAAGGTATAAAGAATATTGCGAGACTATTATCCTGGCGGGCAAGGCTCGACGCCTTTAATGGTAACATTGAGCCGGCTTTCGATGACCTGTTGACCTGCTATTGCACAGGCCGGCATCTTAAAGGTCCTCTGTCCCTGATTGAACAGCTTGTAGGTATGGCCTTACAAGGATTATCAGCGGGAACCGCCGTCACCATCCTGCAAAATCGACAAATTAACGGCGAGCTGCTGAGAAACTTTCAGGCCGACATCGAAAAACTAATGGCCGAAGATACCTTTATCGCGGACTATACAACGGAAAGGTTTTTAGCGCTGGATTTTCTCCAGAGGTGTTATACCGATAATGGCTCCGGCTCGGGTCATATGATTCCCGGAGCGGTCGGGCATTTCCCGTATTTGGAGCTTTGGAATTTCGAGAGCGATTTACTCAACTACAGCCGGTCGTTAGGTATGGCTCTGGTCAGCGCTGACAGGGATGATATGAGCCGCGAATTTGAAAAATTGTATAGTAATGCTCAGCAATGGGCGCATAAAACACCCTGGCAGTTGCATAATGAAAATGTCGATTTGGAAATGGGTTTGGACAGTTGGCCGCGCCTTAAAAAAGTCAGGTATTGGCCTATTATGCTCTTGATGCCTGCTATAGGCAGAGTTGGTGAATTGACATATCGCAATAAGGCGGGTATTGAAGCCCTTGTAACCGTTGTTGCCTTACTGAGGTATCATCAGGACAATGGCCGATATCCGCAAAATCTGGATGAGCTTGTTGACGGCGCTTATCTCAGGCGTTTGCCGATGGACCCATACAGTGCTCAGTCGATGTGCTATAAAAAAACCGATGATACTTTTATACTTTATAGCGTTGGTTTGAATTTCAAAGATGACGGCGGAACGGTTGCAGTAGTCGATGGCAGGACTAAAAGTGCGGGAACTAAAGAGCAGGGCGACTGGGTTTTCTGGCCTGTGGTTCAATAGACAGGTTTATGAAAAAGGAAAATCAGGACAAATTGTTA
>CAZBWE010000111.1:1903-6842 GCA_964495465.1 uncultured Pirellulales bacterium | reverse complement strand
GGCAGTTCCATATTTGATTGCCCCGAACATACCCATACATCGCCTATCATAATATCTTTCAGAGTTATATGATTTTCGGCGTCAATATTTATACTGCAGGGGCCGCCTGCTTTTAATTGGGAAAGTATCACCTTCCATTTGCAGTCTGCACCCGCTGTGTTATTATATGTTTTGCCGTTAAAGTTAATTGTTACCTTTTCGCCTTCGCCTGCCCAGCCCCAAATCTTTACATCGGCATCTCTCTGAAGCACCATACCATCGCTTATCAAAACAGGAAGTCTGACCTGGCAAAAGGCCGTCCGGGAAAGTAACAGTAATATGTAAAAGCATAGTAACGAACCAGTCGCTTTTATACTCAACTTCATAAATAATATTCTTTCATTTTTTATCGATTAAAATCTCGATTATTCCGTCACTTAATCGGCATCAAAAACCCTCTTCGGCGGACAAGTACTCAAACCAGTCAAAATCAACCGGTGTAGTGCATTTCCTGCCGTTACCGGTTGCATACATGCCGAAGTACACGCCGGTAAAACACATCCCATCTTCAAAACCTATCTCTTCAACGGACAAATCCTTCGTCAGGGCCGTGCCTAATGACTCCTGAGCCCCCGTAGAGGATGTGCAGGAAAACTCATAAGACAATGGAGATGCCTTAACCGAAAGCGTTACAGGGCCGGATTGGATATCGATGTATTTAACGGGTTCTATTATCTTGCCTTTGAGTACTTTCCGGAAGAAGACCTGGCGTTTGCCCTGTCGCAGAGTCACGCCGATTTCATAATGGTGTTTATCGTTCTGTCGAGCCACGAGGCCGGCTTCCTCATTTTCACTGTTGGGTTCGAACTCAAGCAGAGTTGATGCTATACAGTTAAAATCAGTTTGGCGACGACCAACAAAGGCCGGTGAATCCTGGTCGTTAAGCGTCACGGCTGAGCCGTTAAGACGCAGATATCTAGGCCGTTCAGTCAATGAAAAATCTTCTTCGTAAGGATTCCTGAGAAAATTCCACGCAAGACCCAGCTCGAAATTGTTGAAACCATCTTTGGCCGGGATTTTTTCCCAGGTTTTCTGAGTTAGTTGAGGTGCAGGCAGTGTCAGCTCTATTGTGCCATTGTTATTGACAACCGGCCAGCCATCTTCAGTCCAGCTAAGCGGTGCCAGAAAAGTCTCGCGCCCTAAATGGTGGAACCTGCCGCCCTGAGGCCGAATGCCCAGACAGACCATCCACCAGCCGTCCGGCGTTTCAACCATATCCGCGTGCCCCAGCGCCTGGATAGGATGGTCGGGGCGATTGATATGGGTAAGAATTGGATTATCTGGATTGGGTTCAAATGGTCCCCAGGGAGAATCGCTGCGAGCGATTGTAACCTTATGGTCGTAGCTGGTCCCGCCTTCTGCTATCATCAGAAAATACTTGCCATTTATCTTGTATAAATGCGGTCCTTCCGGCCAGACGTCGCCTGTGCCCCTCCATATTTTTCTTAAAGGGCCCTGAAGTTTTCCTGATTTCAGGTCGAGCGTTCCCTGAGCAATATAACCATCCCCCATACCCTCGTGTCGGGTATAATAGACCGTGCCGTCATCATCGAAGAAAAGAGATGGGTCAATTCCGCTACGGTCCAGCCAAACCGGTTCCGACCAGGGACCAGCCGGGTTGGTGGTGGTAACATAAAAATTTCCGCCGCCACCTGCGTTGGTTGTTACCATATAAAATGTGCCTTTATGATAGCGAAGTGTCGGTGCATAAATCCCACCGGAAGCCCTCATCTTTGTAAGCCGTAACTGGCTTTTGCGTGTGAGGCAGTATCCTATTTGACGCCAGTGCACTAAATCTTTGCTGTGAAAAACAGGGACGCCCGGAAAATACTCGAACGAGCTGTGCACCATATAATAATCTTCACCAACACGGCAGATACTTGGGTCTGGATAAAAACCGCTGATAATCGGATTCTGGAATGTTTTTGGCTGCCCCTGCGAACAACCGAGTAACGTAAGCGTTGATAAAGCAAGCACTATCGAAAATTTAATTCCGGTTTCTTTCTTCATATCGATTCGTTTATAATTATTGGTTCTTGTTACTGGCTATTTTGATGATTGTGTAGAAGGCCGGTTTGGGCTGATATTGACGGTCGAATAACAACGGATAATCTGTCCGCCCTTCGACTGGCCAGTAGTTGCGCCACGATTGCCCATCGTGAACGCCCCAGAAAGTTACCCTGCTTATCTTGTCTCGGTGCTTATGAAAGAGTGAAAATAATTCTGCATAGCGTCCGGCCAGGTTATTCTGCTCGGAGTCCGGCAGCCCCTTTACGTAGGGATTAAGCTTTTCCTGCAGCTCGAAGTTAAGAGTAATATCAGCACCCCTATGGCCCCAGGCGCTGGGAAGGACGGTAATATCCAGTTCTGTTATCATAACCTTAACGCCTAATTCGGCAAAGGCGACAATACTTTCCTCAAGCTCGTCGAGTGGAGGGTAGTCCAGCCCGTAGTGTCCCTGTATGCCGATGCCGTCAACACGCACGCCTTTTGACTGCAAATCACGAATCAATCGAATCACACCTTCACGCTGGCCTTTTTGCCACATATTGAAGTCGTTATAATAAAGTTCTGCTTTCGGGTCGGCCTGGCGGGCGTATTCGAAGGCCTTTTGGACGTAGTCTTTGCCGATTATCTCAACCCATTTATTTTTTCGCATTTGTCCATCATTTCCGACGGCTTCATTGACGACGTCCCAGCCATCAATACGCCCCTTGTAACGGCCTACAACTGTAAAAATGTGTTCTTTCATTCGCTTAAGCAGAATCTCGCGGTCAACCGGTTTGCCCGTTGTGCCCACAAACAGCCAGTCCGGTGCTTGATGATGCCAGACAAGGGTATGGCCGACAATGAACATATTGTTTTTTTCGCCCAGCGCCACAAATTGGTCAGCCGGCTCGAAATTGTACGTGTTCGGTTCCGGATGAACCAACGACCACTTCAGGATATTCTCGGGTGTAATACTGTTGAAGTGTTTCCGGACAACTGCAATTGCGTTTGCATCTTTGCCGGAAATTTGTTCCTGGTTCAAAGCCGCACCGATATAAAAGTCCTTTTTGAACGCTTCTTTCAGCGTTGTTTGCCGACTACAGCCGGCGACATTGAAAGTAATGGCCAGCCCGATTATCAAATATACTTTTATATCAGAAACGCTTTTCACTCTATACTCTTTCAAACACTCAACGAGATTTTGGCTTAATCATTTTTATACTGTTTGCGCCGTTCGATTAGCTCCTGTGTCATTTGCAATTCTGTATGCTTATTGATTTTATAGAAGAAAAGCATAGCGACGCCTATGAAGAAGGGGATAGCCGGAATAATACTCATCATCCAGCGAATCCCTTTAAGGGCAAACTCTGTTTGTTCCTGGTTCGCGATGTATCCGTAATATGATAGCAACCACCCTGTCAGAGCCCCGCCTAAGCCAAGCCCCATTTTTAACCCGAATGTCGTTGCTGAAAAAGTCATACCCGTGGCACGTCGGCCGGTCTTCCATTCTCCGTAATCCGCAACGTCGGCCATCATCGCCCACAACATCGGAATTGTCGGGGCGTAACAGCCTGAAACCAAAACCTGCAAAACGAACATAACTGCAATCGCATCTCGTGGTATGAATAAATATGCGGACGCGAAAACAGCCGTAAGAAACAGGCACACCAGAAAAGTATTGCGCTTCCCAAAGCGGACGGAAAGCGGCTTGGCTAAAAGTATGGCACCAAGTGTAACACCCATTCCAAGCATATTGAACTTGCCCAAAAGGTCCTCCCGTCCTACATAGTATTTGAAATAAAAAGGTGTCATCGCTCCTCGCAGCGAAAGATAGACAAATATAAAAACAGTCAAAAAGAACAGCGCAATCCACTGCTTGTTGTGCACCAAATCAGAAACGTCACGTTTAATGGACGTTTTTTGTTTCGGGTCGGGTTTAACTCGCTCCTTGGTTGTAAGAAAAGTGATAATGAAAAATACCACAGCCAAACTACAGAAAATCGTCATTGTAAGCTGAAAACCCTTGGCATCGTTACCTTTGCCGAAGTATTTAACCAAATCCATCGCAAAGCTCTGAACTACAAATGTCGCAAGCATTGCGAAGATAAAACGATACTGCGACAGCCCCGTTCGCTCTATTGAGTCGCCGGTCAGAACGCCCGTCATTGCACAGTACGGGACGTTATTCACGGTATATATAAGCATCATCAGGTTATAGGTTATAAAGGCATATATGATTTTGCTTGTTGTGCTGAGATTCGGGGCCGTGAACATAAGGACTCCGATTACTCCGAAGGGAATAGCGGTAATCAATACCCACGGGCGGAATTTGCCCCAGCGGGTCTTCGTCCGGTCGGCAATGGCTCCCATCATTGGGTCATTGACAGCGTCAAATATCCTCGTAGAAAGAAAAATCCATCCGGCTGCTATCCCGGAGATTCCCAGCACGTCGGTGTAGAATATCATCAAAAACATCATTACCGTCTGGAAAATGAAATTTGCTGCGCTGTCACCGAGACCGTAACCGATTTTCTCCTTTAGGGAGAGTTTTTGTGATTCGGATGCCATAGATTACTCCTTTAACTGAATTCGAAGTCGTTGTTAGAGTCAGAAAGTTGCCCGCGAATATAACAGCAATTTAATGCAGATTCAACAGTCCTGTTTTTTATCTCGTTTTATGCCTTTGGAGCCAGTTTTGTGCCCATTGTCCGGCTTGTTCGGCGGTTTGCAATTTCCCTTCTAACTGGGCGATATACATTTCTTCGGCTAATTGTCCTACGTCAGGTCCAGGCACCGCTCCCAGCCGAATCAAATCATGGCCGTTGAGCAGCGGCTTCGGTCTCAACTCAACATCGCCGAGTGCCTTTATCCTTTTGCGCAGGTTTATCAGCGGGGCAATTCTCTTTCTGCC
>CAZBWE010000111.1:0-1803 GCA_964495465.1 uncultured Pirellulales bacterium | reverse complement strand
TGTTTTTTCAGGTCTTTTTGCCCGCCGACATAATCGATTATCTTTTCTTTTACAGGGTCGTAGAACATTCCGTTTATGGTGAAGTCTCTTCGGCTGGCGTCTTCAGCGGCACCGGCAAATTTTACGGCACCTGGGTGTCTGCCGTCTGCATATCCGGTTTCGGTTCTAAACGTTGCCACTTCTATCTGCCGGCCTTCGGTCAGGACAATCACTACGCCGAATTTTGCCCCGATCTTTAACGTTCGTCTGAATATCTTTATTACATCTTCCGGCTGGGCATTTGTAGCCACATCATAGTCGCTGGCGGCACGACCTAAAAGCATATCTCTCACACAGCCGCCGGCCAACAGGGCCCGGTAACCATTGTGGTTTAGTCGCCTGATTACTCTTATTGCTGCTCGTTTATTATTCATTCTGTTTTTTGCCACCAAGACACAAAGGCACTAATTTTTTCTTTTATTTGTGTCAAATCGTATTCATCCGTGGTTAATTACTTTTTTCATTTCTTTGTGTCTTCGTGCCTTTGTGGCTGACTCCTGCTTTTGCAATATCGTTACTGCCATCGTCCCCCACTGGCGCCGCTCTATTATCTCTAATAAGCCATATTGATTCAATAGTTCTGTTCGCCCTT
Organism: uncultured Pirellulales bacterium; assembly: GCA_964495465.1. GTDB lineage: Bacteria > Planctomycetota > Phycisphaerae > Sedimentisphaerales > Anaerobacaceae > CAZBWE01. The sequence goes on along the minus strand of CAZBWE010000111.1, from coordinate 1,172 downwards.
CTGTTCTTACTACGACAATTCCATCTGTATTTAATTGCTCTGAGATTGAAATAAGCAGTTTGCATAGAGGCGAATCCTGCACAACGTTTTTCGTAAAGGCATAAGGCGGGTCAACAAAAATAAGATCGTAGTAACACGGGCTTCCAGCCCGTGAAAAAACGCCATGTTGACCGTGCCATACTCCCATTTTAAAGGCGTCAGCCCGAATAACTTGTGACTGGTTAATAAACCCTGCCTTTTCAATATTCTTCTCTAATACCGCTGCTATCTTTGAGTCCTGCTCGACAAAACAAACAAAATCAGCCCCCCTGCTCAATGCCTCAAGCCCTAAAGAGCCGACCCCACAGAACAAATCTGCCACGACTTTACCATTCGGCAAATCGTATTTACATAACACGCTGAAAAGCGCTTCCTTGACCCTGTCGGTTATTGGCCGGGATACGTCGGTCTTTGGGCTGAGCAGCTTCATCCTGCGTCTTGTTCCTGCTATGATTCGCATTCTAAAATGTAATATACCCAAACGGCCTGTTTCGAGCGAGATATTTTGTTTGGTCCTGTCTAAATTAACTATTGCAGATTGTCCTTAAAATGTTAAAATTAACCGCCGAACGATATCTTATATACAAGGGAGAAATTATGGGAAATCTTTTATTAGAAGAGGTCGAATACAAAATCAGGGAGACTAATTTTGGCGTCTGGCGACGGTATATGTATATAAACGGAACCAGCTTCCACGAATTCAGAACCCATAAGACAATGTTCGGGATACCTTTGATTCATTATACTTATGGCAGAAGTCCCGAAACCGGAAGGCGTATCTGCGCAAAAGGTATTATCGCTGTAGGAAGAATCGCCTGTGGCTTTGTCGCCGTCGGCCAGGCGGCTTTAGGCCTGATAGCAGTCGGGCAGGTTGCCTTTGGAATCCTTTTAGGATTGGGGCAATTATCGTCGGGACTGGCGGCGTTGGGACAGGTAGCTGTCGGGGCATATCTGGGTGTCGGACAGTTTGTCGCAGGTTATGTTGCAGTGGGCCAGTTTGCTTTTGGCAAATATATCCTCGCCCAGCTTGGCAGCGGTGAGTTTGTCTGCACTACCAAAAGAGTTGACCCACAGGCCATTGAGTTCTTCAGGAATTTCCCTGTTATCGGGTACTTTATACCTTAATCTTCCTG
>CAZBWE010000110.1:0-6848 GCA_964495465.1 uncultured Pirellulales bacterium | reverse complement strand
ATCATCTGTCGTATCTATATCGCCTGAGGTCTGAACAGCACCGGCACCGTCCTGCGTAAAGGATCCATCCAAGGTCATATCAGCACCGGCGGCTATATCCAATAAACCAGCGTTTGTTATCCTTACTGTTCCACCGTTACCACCGGTTAAAGTATCTATTGTACTGTTGATAGTCACAGTGTTGGTCGTCAATTGCATGCCGGCGACCCCATTTAGCATAATAGCACCGTCAAATTGCGTATCACCGGTTCCCGCCTGCTGAGTAAGGGTATCCGCGTTGAACGCAGCATCAAATGTTACATCCGCCGCACTGACAATCGTTACATCATCCAATTCGTAGCTGCCACCCACTTCACCATCAAAATTTATATTGCCCGTACCGGCGTTTAAATGCAGGTCTCTCAGAAATGCAGATGAACCATCCACTGTATTCTGGAAATCAATCGTACCGCCCACACCGTCAGTTGTGCTTAATGTTGGGCTCCCCGTTAGCGTAACCGGTCCGGAAAAAGTAATATCCGCCGTACTGGTCGTGATATTGTCTCCCAACTTAATGTCCCCAGTTCCGCCGCTCACTGTTAAGGTAACCGCGCCTCCGGTTAGGCCTCCCCCAGTTGTATCAAGAGCATTATTAAGCTCAATTGTGCCATTATCGCTTTGGTTTTCGCTACTTGGGTCATTAGCCGTAAAATTAAGCGAGCCCCCTCGTGTTGTAATAGAACCATTAATTACTATGTCGTCCCCCCCCTGGGCGGTAATACCAATGTTATCATTACTCATATTAATATTGCTGGTGAAGAGAACATCGTTTTTGGATTGCAAGATTACATTTGAACTGGCAGCATTGATCGTCGCAGGAGAAATCTTCGACCGGCCCGGGTCGGAACCAACATCCTCAAACTCATCCACGCTTGTTAAAGGAAGAGCTCCACTGGCAGTTACCTCTATATTAATCGGGTCAAGCAGGAGGGTGCCGATATTACCCTGTGTTGATGATGTATCAACGTATCCCCAAAAATCCAAATTTCCACTGCTTGAAACCTCAACAAAACCACCGTCGCCGCTATTGTCTCCGCCACGGGCGCTGATATTGCCATAGCAGCGTGTAATCTCATCGGCCCAGACAACGACCTTACCGCCGTCGCCATTGTTTGTAGCATCTGCTTTTACGGTAACATCCGGGCTCACGTATGTTCGGGAGGCGGTGGGGACTTCTCCTTTGCCTTTATAATCACCTCCAACGAGTACCATTCCACCACCATTAGAGCCGGAAACGTCTATCTGGCCGGCACCGAACAGGCCGACTTTATCGCCAAGCATCTGCACGGTTCCGCCGATTCCAGAATTACTTTTTGCCTCGATAGAGCCGCTATTGATAACTGTACCATCTGTCGCAGTGAGTTTTACCTGTCCGGCATCGCCAGTATCGGATGCGGCTGACAGAAAGCCGGCATTTAAAATTGCCTGCGAATAAATATCACCTGCCGCAGCCAGAATTATCGTGCCATCACCAACATCAACAGTGCCTTCATTGAGAACGGCTGTGCCTTCGACCGGGTTAACGGGCTCAGGCAAAGATGGCACATCTATTTCGACTACTATGTTACTGCCAATCTCGCTGAGAAAAATTTTATCTCCTGATGCCATTACAACATATCCATCCGGACAGATTATATTTCCGAAATTGGCTACTTGCTTACCGATGAGGTGGACCTTTTCCGCAGAAATATCTCCACTATTTATTACAGAGCCGGTACCGTCGGCGAAATTGTATCGTCCATTTATAAAATCGAGGTTCGATATGTTAAGGGATGAAGCAACCAGCTGGGCAACATTAATCCGAGCCCCACTGCCGATATAGACACCTGCCGGATTAACGAAGAAAACCCTCCCATTAGCCAGTAGAGTGCCGTTAATATTTGTCGGGTTCTCCGACAGTATCCTGTTTAGCACTGAAGCACTGCTGCTGGGTTGGATAAACTCGACAGTCTCTGGTTGCGCAATATCGAAGCTGCTATAGTTTATTATCGCTTTGTCGGAGGCAGTTATGGCGGTGTTGTAGCCACTTTGCTGGAAACTGGCCTGACCGTTCACGACCTGTGCTCCTTCAGGACCTGCTAAAACAGCCCGTATATGGAGGTTAAATATTAGGCAGTATATCGTAAGATGAATGCCGATTCGTCTGTTAGAAAATTTTGTTTGGCCTCTAATATTCATTATCTCAACTTTTATGAAAGATGACTTTTCTTATCTCTTGATACACCGATAGCAGGTACTGGATTGAACCTTGAATGGTTTTCTTGGGAACTTCGCATTCCTGATCCTGCACGAGAATTATCTCGTGTAAAACCCGGGAATCGTAGAATTGCTCGTCAGTTGTCCGTTCTTTTTGTGCAGAGACGGTAAAGGCCGCAGGTAGATTTTCCGATAGCTCGGCCGCTGATACCAGAGTATTACCGCTTACCTTGATTTTCTTGACGAGCAATTTCTGGCTGGTATCCTCAGGAAGGTCTGATTGTGTATGTGTAGCTTTCGCTTCTGTTTTGGCGGGGTGTGTGGAACTATCCGCTCTCAGGATAAATATTACAGCCACTGCCAAACGGAGGAGCTTTCCCATTTGCGATTCCATTTTCCGCTCTGACAAGCCACGGAAAGCCCCCCATAGCCATATGAACGCTGGTGTGCCTAAAGATCATTCCGTATGATACTTAGTGTCATTTATATATTCTTATTGGGTCTCAATTTAAAACTATCTAAGAGAATTAAATACAATTTCTCATTAGTGCTATATCGGTTATACCCCGAGGGCGTTTTCGGGAATTCCCATATAGGACACTGCGTAAAATATAGGACCAGGAAAATCGCCGCTCAAACGTAAAAAAAAACACCTTTAAGAACAGAAGAAATTGCTGTAGAAAAAGTGTCTTTGCCTTACGTCCTAATATGTCGAGCTTATTTTACTGTTAGATAGGGCAAAGAATTGGCCGAGGAGAACTGAGGGAATGGAAAACAAAATAATTACGCACAGGACTTAACGCTCGGTGTCCTCTTTCTTAAGGCCATCATTTTGAAAGACTGAGTTGATATCGCAACGATGCAGACATTCTCCGGCCTGGCGGAAGAATGCTATCAATCCATACATCTGCTTTTCATTTAAGTCTCAGTTTGATTATTCCGAAATGTTAAATGTTAATAGATTCTGGGATTAATAATTCTGTTCAGTTTGTTCTGGGGGAGTAATAAAAAAGGATATGCTGGCAGTAAAGAGTAAACGGGTGTTTGAAAATCAGCTTTTATAATCTGCATTACGACAATAATTAAGATGTGAGGGTATCTAAGAACATACATTACTTTGGACGCCAGAGACTTATTGTAAGCCGTATTAAGAAAGGGTGGCATAATGACATCTTTACCTGATGATTTGGGAAATTCTACGTTTCACGGGAAGGCGCCTATGAAAGACTATGAATGCAATGAGCAAAGGTCACGGACAGACGAATCCCGAAATGAACAGAATTGTTTCGTCGACTCACGTGACAAAACGAACCAGACTGAACATGCCTTGGATAGTGAAAATGCGGTTGATTTAGCTACCTTAATTGGAGCATATGGCAGCGAAGAGTTTGCTTTGGAAGTTATTGACCACTTCGCTCAGGAAGCACCGAAAATGTTGAATGGTCTTGAAGAGGCTATGCGGGCAAAGGATAACGATAAATTGGTCTTCTGCGCCCACAAGCTGCATGGCCTGGCCAGACAGGTTAAGATGGAATCACTGAAGAAACAGGCTGAGGATTTTGAAAATGTTTGCAGGGATAAAGGTGCTGCTGGTATAGACCCTTTATTTGAGGAGCTACACGAAGTTTTCAATAAGGTTCTTTCTTCCTTGTTGCAGTCACGACAGAGCTCAGGATGACAACTCTGAAGAAGATTACAAGAGGGTGTCGACTTTTGCGGTGAGCTGTTTTACGTGGTTGAGAGATTTTTCAAAGTCGGCTGTTTCGGAATCGTTTAAATCAAGCTCAACAATCTTCTCTGCGCCGTTTCTGCCGAGAATAGCAGGGACGCCGATAAAAAAACCGCCGACGCTGTATTCACTGTCACAGTAAGCGCAGCAGCAGATAAGCTCCTTTTTGTCTTTCAAGATAGCTTCAGCCATTTGAACGGTGCCGGCGGCGGGGGCGTGATAAGCACTGTAACCGAGCAGATTCACGATTTCGATGCCGCCTTTGCGGGTCCTTTCGATTAGCTTGGCGATTTTGTCTTCGTCAAGCAGATCAGTAATTGGCTTTTCGCAAACGGTAGTAAAACGCGGTAGAGGGACCATATCGTCTCCGTGACCGCCCAATAAAACGCAATTTATGTCCTTTACACTCACTTTAAGCTCTTGTGAGAGAAAATAACTGAAGCGAGCTGTGTCGAGGGTCCCGGCCATTCCCATAATTTTGTTTTTTGCAAAGCCGGTTACTTTTGCAGCGGTGTAAACCATTGCGTCGAGCGGATTGCAAACTACAATAATGATGCTGTCGGGAGAATATTTTGTAATTTTTTGGCTGACATCTTTGACAATCTGGACGTTTTTTGCGAGCAGGTCGTCACGGCTCATACCAGGTTTGCGAGGCAGGCCGCTCGTTATGATAACGAGATTACTTTCCTCGGTGTCCTGCCAGTCTGTTGTGCCTGTAATATTGCAATCGAAAAGGTGCCCGTCTCGCCTTCGGTTCGCCGGGGCGGACAGGGGGGCGGCTTCAGCGATATCGAGTGCCTTTCCCTCTGCCAGTCCCTCGATGATGTCGATTAAAATAATATCGCCGAGCTGTTTTGTCGCTGCGATGTGTGCGGTTGTTGCGCCGACGTTGCCGGCTCCGACTATCGTGATTTTATCCTTTGCCATTCAGATATCCTTTATGATTACTCGGAAATTAAAGATAACGTGCTTATTATAAGGAAAAATCCGGGAATTGCTACTAACTTATACTGATGTAAGCGTCTCAAAAACTGTGGGGTTATCTATGAGTCACGATTTGGCGTGCTTTTACTGTAGAACGGAGCGTATTTTCCGGCAAACCCAGGAATGTAAGAATTATTTGCCGCTGCTACTACGGACAGCTCGCAACCTGGGGAGCAGGGCCGGTTACCATCAGGTAGTCAATGTTGGCGAGGCCGTTGATGTCTGTTGCTTCAAGGCGAATGTCCTTAATACCCGTGCTTAAGTCTAAGTTTACTGATACTTCGCTCCAGCTTGTCCAGTAGTCGGTGGATAGAAAGCTGATGCTCGATACTTCTTCGGAGCCGTTTACGAGCAGCATTGCGGGTCTGTCGCTCGAACCGTTGGCATATCTCCATGTAAATGTATATGTGCTGCTCGATTGTATATTTATTCTCCAGTCAATGCCATTGCCGGTTGCATTGTCTGTATTTGCAAAACCTGTACCAGTAAACCCTGAGTGATTATTATCAATAGTACCGTCTACACCGCAGAAGCCGGTTGTCTCTTCCTGTATGATAATGCTGGATATTTCGCTTGGTGTAGCTGACACTTCACTCGAGTAGTTAGACTCATTCGAGGATATATCTACGGCTGTAACGACGTAGTAATAGGTCGTGCCGTTGGTAACGCTGTTGTCGGTGTAATTCGAACTACTCAAAAACAGACTATTTAACTTGCTGTAGCTGCTGCCTGAAGTTGTAGAACGATATACATTGTAGCCGTTCACGTCGCTTTCATAGTTGTCGTCCCAGTCGAGCGAAACCGTTGCATCACCAGACGTTGCTAACAGGCCTGTCGGTGCCAACGGAGCAGTGGTATCGGCGATTAGCCAGTTCTCGGCCATAATGGCAAATTCGTAGGCATTGATAATGCAGTCGTCATTCAAATCCAGCCCATCTGTTTCATTGCCGTCATCCGCCAGCCATAGTGCAAAGAAGTAGGGAAGGTCATCGTTATTTACCGTGTTGTCGCCAGTAAAGTCGCCGTACAACGACCATCGTCTTGCTAATTTTATCTGGGGACGCGGCGGAGACGCCATACCATCTCCTAAATAAAAACCGGTGTGCGGCGGCTGATTGTATGCGACGTTCTGCCAGGCAATGCCGAGCCGGTAAACCGGGTCATGCATAAGGGTATAAAACCGATAGCTGGTAAGCGTTGTAGTCGAATAAATGCGCAGTGCCGTATTATCTGATGTCCTCCAAACTACCTCTTCTCTCCAGTCGCCGAGAATGTCTGCGGAGAGACAAGGAGTTTGCTTGGTTGAGTTGTTTGTTGAGCAATCGTTGACCTGTAGCAATCGGGTATCACCGCTTGTCCCGTATTTGTCGATGAGGGTGTACAAGCACGTTTGGGTAACTTTATCCCAATAGCCATCCAGCAGTTCACGAAGCAAATCGCCATCCCACCAGATAACAAAATTACATGACGAAGGTGTCCTACCAGCATATTGGTTCGTACAGCTACGCAATCCATCCGTTCCTCCCCAGCACTCCATTCCTTTGAATTCAGCGGTCAGGTCAGCCGAAACACCCCTTCCAATATCGCCGGGCCCTGTCCCCCAGATTATTTCTCCGGTTGCGGCATCCAGTAAAGCCGAGCCAATCTCGGCGTGTTCATGGATTCCCCACTTTTCCAGTCCCGGTCTGTCCGGGTTGATGTCGGAGACGTGCATAGCATCTCCATGCCCTAAATCTGCATTCCACAGTCCTGTTCCATCGTCATCGATACAACACGCCCCATATATAATTTCATCTTTGCCGTCTTCATCGACGTCAGCGACGCTGAGATTATGATTTCCCTGTCCTCTGTAGTCGTAGTTACCGGGAGTGCCGTCATCGCTGTCAAAGGTCCATACGTG
>CAZBWE010000109.1:1566-6872 GCA_964495465.1 uncultured Pirellulales bacterium | reverse complement strand
CAAAAGAGCAATAAAAAAAGCCGCTGTAAACTGCCAGCGGCTACATCTTACGGACATTACAATTGCCCGTCAGCAGTTTATAGCAAAAACACACACGTTATCAAAAATCTTTTCAAACCCTAACCTAATACCTTTCCTATGGGCTACTGATATAGATTTTGCCCGTGTTCATATTAAATTCTATTACGGTATCGACATACAGTCAAGATATTTTCATAAATATTTCAAATTCTTACACTTTTATACGTTCTAACCAAGAAAAATGTTCATATTGCGGGTGAGAAACAGGCATTACTGCCAGCTAAACAGAGGAGCCGTATATAAGAATAAAACCGCATTGGTAATCATAGAAAGGGGATAATTGACAGTAAAAAGAGACTTAATAATTCAAACTGGCCGACTCGCCGTGCTGGCGCCCTTCGCAACAGGGGTTCAGTTTGAAAACGCAAAAATCAAAGTGTAATCCGTCAGAAATAGTGCCGGATGAATGATTTTATTATTGTATTTATGGCGGAAAACTTATTGCAATCGCTTTTCAACCTCGGCCATTATCAGGCTCACTGCATCTGTTAAAGGTCCTTTCAGGTGGACACCAGCGGCAGATTTGTGTCCTCCGCCGCCAAGATTCTCGGCAATTTTGCAGACATCGATAGAGCCAGCACTTCTCAGGGAGCATTTAATTCGACCATCTTTTAGCTCTACAAACAAGGCAGCAACCTCAACGGTTCTTATCCGCTGACATTCGTTTATTAAATTTTCCGTGTCCTCGTGTGTTGCACCAGTTCTCTGGAAATCACCCTGGAGCAGATATTGTGTTGCGAAACGGCCATCGAAATGCAGCTCGAGCGTATTGAGCATTGCAGCAATAAGTTTCAATCGAGACAGTGAGAAATTCTGAAATAATTCGTGATAGTTTTTTGTCGGATTTGCTCCTAATTTTATCAACTCCGCACAGGTCTGGAAAACCCTGTTATCGGTGTTCGAGAACTGGAACCAGCCGGTATCAGCAGCTACAGCAACAAAAATGGCCTGCACAACTTTTTTATTAAAAGGCCAGTTAGCAAATTTTAACAGGTCAAAAACAATCAGTCCTGCAGCTGCGGCGCTACTATCAACCAATTCGATACTGCCGAGGCGTTCGCCGGTTTCGTGATGGTCGATAACGAGAATGGGCTTATTGTTAATTTTAAGATATTTGTCAAATTCCGGTAACTGGCTTGTGCTATCCGTATCGATAATCATAACCACATCAAATTCACTAAAGCGTCCTTGTGTCAAGTCTTCCAAATCCAAGTCGCGGCCGAGGACAAATGGCTTATCATCGAAAAGAAATTCGTACCAATGAGGTAAAGGTGAGAGTAACAACAGAGTGACCTTTTTATTAAAAGCAGACAGCACCTCACCCATTGCGGCAAGGCAGCCACAGGCATCACCATCCGGTTTGGTATGTGTCGTGAGTAAAATACTTTTGGCGTTGTTGATTAAATCGACCGCCTTTTTAAAATCCATACGAATTCCTTATCAGTTACAAATACAAAGTAATTATGGCTGAAACAGCGGCAGTAGTCAAGCAGAGAAGATATTCACGGAACATTAAGTACGAGATATGGACAATAAAAAATCCGCGATAAAGGCGGGTTTTTCTGAGCGGTGCTCATATTATGTTGAGGTTCTATGACAAATTTGTTACTAACTACACCTCTCCCTCCGCACATTATTATTTAATGGAAAGCAATAACCGCTCTAATCCCTTATATATTATCTCAAAATATGAGTAAGGATGTCTATGCGTAGAAATACTGATTTTTTGCAAAAAGCGCATTATCTATATAAAAAGTGGGATTTTTTAAGATATGAGAGCTATAATAATCGCCAAGAAACGCACAAAAAAGCGGGAGACGAATCCGTTCGTCCCCCTTCCTCGCTGTTGCAAAGTGCCTTTATTCTTATATGGCTAAAGCGCCAGCTTGCACTTGCAACATTTTTATGCAGCACATACTTAAGGCATAAGCGCCTTTGAAATCACAAATCTCTTGAAATATGGGGAGTAAGAAAAAATACAAGAAATGCAGATAACGAAATCCATTCCCAACCTCCTGTTATCCTTTTTCCCTTAACAAACGAAAACAATTCCAATAGCCTTCGCTCGGGAGGAAAGCATTGAACAAAACTCACGTCTCGCTTTCACACACCCGACATTGGTTTGTAAAATTAGCACGTTTATCAAAAGATGTCAAGAGAAAAGTTCTATAAAAACAATAATTTTTACGAAAGCCCTGTAAGATTATGCAACTCGCTAATTTATAAATATGAGCGTAGAAAAAAAAGCCCTGGATTATACCCAGGGCTTCAGGTTATACGTAACAAGCCCTCCTTGACTAATCACGCAGCCAGTCCGATTCTCCACTGTTATGTCTTCTGTGTCAATAGAGTTATAAAAATTTTCCAGCATCACAATACAAATATCAAGAAAACAAATCAAGCAACATGTAAAACTTACACATTGTATTGTCTATTAGAAAAGTAAATTAACCGCAGCTTATTGGAAATGCTGATTTTACGTTTAAAATCGCCTAAAAGTAGATTGATTAGAAGATTATTTATTTGTTGACAAACTCCTGCCGGATAATACGATAATAAAAAGGTTAAAAATTAAAAATGGTAATTTGGGTAAAATAGATGTCGGAAGCAATTACTTCAGATTCAGCAAAGGCAAAGGCCTTTTTCGAAAGGGGGCAAAAAGCAGCTGAAACGAATAACTACGATTACGCAATAGAAATGTACCTTGAGGGCCTGCGCTATGCACCGGAAGAACTGGAAGAAGGCCATCTTCCACTTTGTGAACTTGCCCTGCAAAGACAGGGAAAAGGGAGCAAAAAACCATCAATGGTTGAAAGAGTAAAACGGATGCGGGGTAAAACGCCGCTCGAGCAAATGCTTAATGCCGAATATCTCTTCGCTAAAGACCCTGAACATCTTCCATATGCAGAGGCAATGCTGAAAGCATCGATACAAGGCGGATATATAAAAACAGCAAAGTGGCTTGGCAATCTGATTTTTCAGACAAATAATGCGGCAGAGAAACCATCTTTACAAACATATATCCTTCTAAAAGAATCCTATTCATCACTTGGTGAATATGACAAGGCGTTAGCGGCGTGCCAACGAGCCATTAGACTTAAACCTAACGACGGTCAATTAGCAGAAGACTTCAAAAACCTGTCAGCAGAACTGACAATGGCCAGCGGTAAATACAATATGGAAGGGGATTTCAGACAATCCATCAAAGACAGCGAGGCGCAGGCCAAGCTATATTCCCAGGAAAGAGTCGTTAAAACGGAAAGCTACCGCGTTTCAGCAGTTCGTGATGCTGAAAAAGAATATTTACAGAATCCCAATTTGCCCAAGAACATATTCAACCTGTCAGAGGTGCTGTCAGAGCTGCAAACCGGTGAAGCAGAAAATAAAGCGATACAGCTCCTGGAAAATGCCTACAAAACAAAAAATGATTTCAGCTATAAACAGCGGGCGGGACTGCTGAGAATAAAACAATTCAAACGTAAGATAAAAGAGGCAAAAGCAGCGGTTGAGGCCCAGCCGGGAGATGCACAGGCGAATAAAGTGCTGGAAGAACTGCAGAGACAATTACAGGATTACGAATTGCAACATTATAAGCTCTGTGTTGAAAACTATCCAACCGACCTTCAGCTCAAGTACGAATACGGCGTATGTCTGCTTCGCAATAAACACTATAACGAGGCAATACCGCTTTTCCAGGAGGCCCAAAAAGACCCGAGACGAAAGATAGCAGCAATGGATAAGATTGGCTACTGCTTTTTTATGAAGGGGTGGTTTACAGACGCGATTGACATATTTACACAGGCGATAAATTCTTACGAAATAAAAGACGATAACATCGGCAAGGAATTGCGGTATAATCTGGCCCGTGCAATGGAGGAAAACGGTGATACGGAAAAGGCGCTGGAAATATATCGTAAACTCGCACAAATCGATTTTTCGTACAGCGATGTCAGCCAGCGAGTAGATAAGCTAAGAAATAAAAAAGGGTAAAACAGGCAATCGGTTGGTTTTACGAATTGTTATAAACGAAACGATAAAGAAGAAGTCAAAGAATTCAGGAGATTTCAGTGGCACATTCGCTACAAGCAAAAAAGAGGATAAGGCAAAACGCCAAAAGAAGAACGATGAACCGCTCGCGTAAAAGCCAGATAAAGACACAAATCAAGCGATTCGAAGCGGCTTTAAGCAGCGGTGACGTCGAGGCGGCAACCAGAGAGTATAGAGAAGTGGTCAGGAAAGTGGACAAGACGGCTGCAAACAGCACAATGCATAAAAAAACGGCTGCACGAAAGAAATCACGACTCGCCAAAAAACTCAACGCGCTCAAGAACAAAAAGGGATAATCGCAATAGTCTTGGACAATAAGACATACCGGTATCTTGTCGATTCGTCAGAGCAATTGATTAAAGACCGGATAAACACAGCGCTCAGTCGATACAATAATTGGTTGGGTGTTTTTATTTTAGAACGGATTATTCTCGGCAAATTCCAACAAAAAGCTGGACAAGTTAGGGGGCCAAATGGCTCAAGTTGCTGTGCTGCTGAGGTCTAACGACAAAACCATAGTGTAAACTTGCGGTAAAACCGCAGTCTAAATACCCTAAACATTTAGAATGATACCAAGGTAATTTGATGGCAGAGGTTTTTAAAAAAAGAATAGTTAACCTGCTGAAACACTCGGATTACCGGCCTGTGAAAGCTTCACAATTGGCCAAGGCACTGGGCGTAAACACCGAAGACTACCCGGAATTCAAGGCGGCATTCGAGCAATTGCGCAGAGCAGGTCATATTGTGATAGGTTCAAAGAACCTTGTAATGCTTCCCTCTCTGGCCGGTCAAATTGTGGGGACATTCAGGGCGAATCCCAAGGGATTCGGATTCATCATACCACTGGAGCCGAATTCACACGGAGATTTATTCGTTCCACCCAATGCCACAGAAGGAGCGATGACCGGTGATATTGTTTTAGCACGAGTTAAAAAGGAGGGCAAACGAGCCGGCCAGATGCGATATACCGGTGAAATAATCCAGATTCTCGAACGGGCACAAAATAAATTCGTCGGGACGCTATTGAAACATCCTGAAGGGTGGATTGTTCAGCCGGATGGAGCGAGCTTTTTCGAGCCAATCTCCGTTGACGATATCGCTGCAAAAGGTGCCAAAGAAAAAGATAAGGTCGTTGTCGAAATACTCACATACCCAACTGAAAAATACCATGCACGCGG
>CAZBWE010000109.1:0-1466 GCA_964495465.1 uncultured Pirellulales bacterium | reverse complement strand
CCGATGCTGCCGGAGATATTAAGTAACGGGGTGTGCAGTCTTCAGCCGGGACAAAGACGCTTCTGTAAAAGCGTGTATTTAACCTACGACAAAAATGGCAAGGTCGTAGCGCGAAGATTTGCAAACAGCACTATTGAATCGACACAACGGCTGACTTATGAACAGGCGGACAAAGCCCTGAAAGGCCGGACAAAAGATGTCAAGCCAGAAGTGATTGAGCTTCTAAAAAAAATGGAGACGCTCAGTCGAATTATTGAGAGACGACGAACAAAGAACGGAATGATACACCTGGATTTGCCGGAGATGGAACTGGTGATGGATAAATCCGGCCAGGTTGTAGATGCCAAGCCGGCTGATACGAGCTATCCGCATACAATGATAGAGATGTTTATGGTCGAGGCGAATGATGCGGTTGCGTCTCTGTTAGACCGGCTTAATATCAATTTTATGCGGCGTATACATCCTGATCCGGACGCTTTGAGTATGAAAAACCTGTCGCAGCTTGTTCGTGCGTTCGGTTACAGTCTGCCCAAGACGCCCGGTCGAAGCGATATACAGGATTTACTGGCTGCTGTCAAAGGCAGAGACAACTCGTTCGCAGTTAATATGGCGGTGCTGCGAAGCTTCGAGAAGGCAGAGTATGCACCATCGCATATAGGCCATTATGCGCTGGCATCAACTAATTACTGTCACTTTACCAGCCCGATACGACGCTATGCAGATTTGCTCGTCCATCGCGTGCTGGAGGATTATTTGCGCCGAAGTGATAAATCTCCTCGCCGGCCAGATTCTTCGTCCACCAACGGCGGACTCAGAATGACAAATGGACCGGACCTGGTAGAAATCGGAAAACATATTACCTTTACCGAGCAGAGGGCCGACGATGCCGAGAAAGAGCTGACGACAGTTCTGATATTGCAGATGTTAAGCAAGAAAATCGGAGATGAAATGGATTGCATCGTTACCGGCCTGACGAACTTCGGCGTGTTTGTGCAGTCCAAAAAATACGGTATAGAAGGGCTGGTGCAAATGGGCGATTTGGGACCCGGCCAATGGAATTTCAATAAAAAGACCCAAAGTATAACTAATCAATCCGGACGCAGTATCCGTATGGGACAGCCGATGAAAGTGCGTATAGTATCCGTGAATGTGCCGGCACGACAATTGAATGTCGCACCTATCCATCTTTAGCCACAGAGGTCACAGAGAACACAGAGATACGATAAAAAAATAACCACAAATTCGCACGAATTATTTATTAGACACTGATTTACACAGATTGACGCAGTCTTTTAGTAATAAAAAGAGTACTTGGTGTCTTGGCGATTTTTTTGGGGCGGTACCGCTAAGGACGCATCCGTCTTCGCCCCTTCTTCGCATAAAGCTACGAAGGGCTACGCCGGACAAGGAAAACACAGAGATGAGTGAAAATAACAAATATTTTTGGTTTTGTTTGTCGGATTTTG
>CAZBWE010000108.1:0-6902 GCA_964495465.1 uncultured Pirellulales bacterium | reverse complement strand
CCTTCGCTTCGCTCAGGGTGACAGAATAGTTAAGCCGGATGTTTCACCTTCGGCTGGAGCCCTTATGGACAGCACGACAATTTAAAAAACCAGCCAAGTTGAGTAACTTCCTTTCGGCTGTTAAAACAGGCAATATACAACGATATTTCAAGCAACTGAAAGGCCAAACTCGATTCATTTTTGCGTTGAAATAGGTAAGCTTTTAGGGCAATTCCGACCAAAACCGCTGATAGCTGCGCACAAAAATCCGGATTTTTAAAATTTTTTTTATCCCTTCCCAAATAACTACTTACGCAAATTTCACTTCAGAAAAATTCTTCAATTTTCGTCAAATTTGTGCAGGTTCGCCCAATAGTAGAGGCGCTTGTTAATAGCTGCCTGACGAACGGAACAAATAAAAAGTGGAGAATGAATATGGGATTTGAGCTCGATATCTTTTATGCCGCCGACAAGGGCGAGCTTGATACTGATTTTCTTGAGTGGCTTGTTGATGAGCACTCAATTGATATACAGAGGCATTTCACGAAGCTGTGGGATTATTATGCAAACCCGATGTATGAGATAAGCAATACCGGCGCCTATGACAGGAAGGTCAACGAATCGGGCAGATATTACGTGCAGGCACAGGAATACGGTCTGCCTTCGCGAATAACAGGACTCGTGCACAGCGGCAACGCAGGGGTCCTCGGCGCACGGGCGGTCAAAGATGTTCAGCGAAAAGAAGTAGTAATCGAAAACGACATCGCATGGCGTGTAAATGCAGCGGTGGATTTTCTGTTTGGCAAACCAGTTAGTTTTGTATCCAGGTCGCCGGATAGCCAAAAACGCGCAGAAGTTGAGTCTATATTGAAGGCGGTTTTCGGAGCTAACGGCGGTATCGGATTTTTTCAGGATATGGCGGTGCTCGGAAGTGTTTACGGATTTGTTGACTGCCTAGTCAGGCCTGGCACGGATATCTTCGAATGCACTTCTGACTCCTCCTTCTCCTCACCCTCCAAAAAACTCTCGTTCGAAGATGTGCTGCAACTGGCACGAACAATAACTCTGGAGCTGATTGAAGCACCAAGAGCACTGCCCGTCCTGGATGAAAACGACTATAAAAAAATACGATTCTACATTCAACACTTCTGCCAGAAGAATAATGCTTTAAGCAGAAAGAATTCATTTCTTGCAGGGCTTTTCCCCTGGTGCAGGCGAAGCGGCGATGAGCGACAGACGGTGGCGGTGACGGAGATAACTTCCGATTCGGCCTGGCAGAGATACGAAGACAAGCAGCTCGTCGCAGAGGGCGAATCGCCGTGGGGATTTTTACCGGTGGTGCATATTCAGAATATCGCCCAGCCGTATTATTACGAGGGACTGAGTGACATCGAGCCGTTGATACCGCTGCAGGATGAGCTCAATACAAGACTGAGCGACAGGGCAAGCAGGATAACGTTTCAGTCGTTCAAGATGTATCTTGGCAAGGGGATAGAGGGCTTCGAGGACAGGCCTGTCTCGCCCGGCAGGATGTGGCACACGGACAATCCCGATGCGGCCATCGAAGAGTTCGGCGGAGACGCATCAACTCCGAGCGAGAGCCTGCACATCACTGAAATCAGAGAAGCGATAGATAAAGCCAGCGGCGTTACGCCCGTCGTAGCAGGAGTTTTGAAAAACAAGCTCGGCAACCTCACCAGCGCAGTGGCGCTAAAACTGACACTTATGGGAATGCTCTCGAAGAACGAGCGAAAGAAATTCACTTACAGCGAAGGGCTGAAAAAAATCTGCGCGATGATCCTTGGGATACTCGACAAGGCAAATATCTACAACAGCAGCGATGCCGACAGAGAAGTCGAGATTATTTTCCCCAGCCCGCTGCCTGAAAATATGACGGAAAAACTAAACGAAGCAAAGATGAAAAAGGAATTAGGCGTGCCGGCTGAGCAGGTGCTCAGAGAATTAGGATACGAGAGTTCATAGTTTGTTGTTCGTTGTTCATCGATGAACTATGAACTAAAAACGATGAACAAAAAGGGGTTTTTATGAGTCAGATTGACACAGAAAGTATTGAACTGCCAGAGGCAGAAGCGGAACACAGTGACGATGGACGAGAGGTAATAGACAGCACGAGACTTGTTCCGGTGACTGAATCAATCCGCTATCGCAGGAGGGCACAGAGTGCCGAGAAAAAGGTCGAGGTTTTAACCGGGCAACTGGCACAGGCAAAATCGCAAGCGGCAAAGATGTCCGAGCAGCTAAGTGACATCCAGGCAGAGCAGAAGCTTTTGCGAAAACTCTCCGCCGCCGGAACAGTAGATTTGGAAACGGCTGTGCTGCTCGCCAAAGCAAAAATTGAAGGCGATACGGAAGCTGATTTGGACGGCGTAATCAAACAGTTGAAAAAGGAAAAGCAATATCTGTTCACAGACAACAGTAATCCCGCTGTGGCAACAAGAAAGACAGCATCAGCTAAAGACCGAACGCAAAACAGCCAGACGATACTCGAAAGAGCAGCCAAAAAGGCGGCAACGACAGGCAACAGAACAGACTTGCAGGAGTATCTGAAACTGCGAAGGAATTTTCTATGATTATGGTAACTGGTTATTGGTAACTGGTTATTATTTAACAAATCACCATTTAACCAATTACCAAGTTGAAAGGAGAAACAGATGGCTTGGACAGGAAAAGCAACATATTCAGCGGGAACGACCCTGCCGGAATTGGCGGAGGATGTTTCCGATTTAATCGGGATAATCTCGCCTTACGAAACGCCCCTGCTGGACGCCCTCGGCGACCCGATGCGAGAGGCAGCGAGCACGCATCACGAATGGCTGGAAGACGAGCTTCTGCCTAACAAAGATGCTATCAACGACAGCACCTGGAGCGACCCGGATGCGGATACGGAGTTTGATGTTGACCACGGCAGCAGGTTCCGCGTCGGCGACCAGATTCAGGTCGAGGGCAGCGAGGAACTGATGTTCATAACCGGCGTTGACAGCAACACGCTGACGGTGGTTCGCGGATACGCCGGGACAACCCCTGAGGACCTTGCCGATAATCAGGTAATCAACATCCTGGGCAATGCCGCCCTCGAAGGTGCGAACAAGCCCGGCGCCAGATTTACCAATCGCAGCCGGTGCGGCAACTACACGCAGATATTCACCGCCGCCGTGGAAGTCAGCGGAACGGATATGACTGCGAGCCACCTTGGTCTAGCTGACGAGATGGACTATCAAAAGCAGGAACGGCTGCGGGAGCTGCTCCGTGATTTGGAGAACACGGTCATAAACGGAGGTCAGCCGACAAGCAGTCCCCAGGGCAGTGACTCGGCAAGAAGGTCGATGAAGGGAATCATTCAGCACTTATCGACGAATGTATTCCGCGTCGGCGACAGCGGCTTTCCGATAGGCAGCGACCTCAACGAGTCCAAGATTAATTATGCGCTCAGAAATATCTGGGAAGCGAGCAACGGCAATGTGGATCTGATTGTCGTCGGCGGTTTTCAGAAACGAAAGATAAACGCCTTCTCATCTGAGAGCCGAACATTCGGGGCCAACGATACGACTTTCACCGATATGGTCAGCATTTATGAGAGCGACTTCGGCATCTGCAGAATTATTACAACCCGATGGATGCCTCAGGATGCTGCACTGCTGCTGGATTCATCGCGAATCAAGGTTCTGCCGCTGGCCGGGCGGAGCTTCCATTTTAAGCCGTTGGCAAGCGGCGGCGACTATGAGTGCGGCGAGCTTATTGGCGAATATACACTTGAGCTGAAGAACGAAGCTGCACACGGGCTTATCCGCGACCTCTCAACCAGCTAACGACAGGATAGGGGATAAACCTGCGGTAAAACCGCAGGCTAAATATTTAGCCCCATGTTTTACGTGGGGTTTTTCCCCATCCGGAAAGGAAAAACAAATGGTCAGTTTCTCAAACGATGCAGACATTATGAAATATGAGCCGGTGCTGTTCGGAGAATTGCATTTGCCGTGGCAGGTATTGGCGGCAGGCACAGTGGGGGCGCTCAGCGGAACGATATTTACCGCAAGCGATGCAGATTTTGTAAGCGCCCAGGTTTCAGCAGGTGGAGTTATATATATGCAGTCAGCAGACGGCTCTCTGGATGGTGCATACGAGATAGTTTCCGTGGATTCTGCGACGCAGCTCAGCGTTTCGTCAATCAGAGCGGATTCGGATGGTGAGCCGATAGCGCCTCCGTCTGCGACCGACATATCTTATCGCATCAGCACGTTCGCCCCACAGGCCGGTGAAGCCGGATTTCGGCTGACCGAGTATTTCGGCATTCAGCCGGGCAATCCCGCGAGTGATTATTCTGCTGAGGATATTCTAAATGTGGATGTCTTAAGAGCAGCGTCGGCCTTTGCAGTTATATCAAGCGTGTATGCAATGCTGGCAAGCAAAGCGGATGATGAGAATTTCTGGAAGAAGAGTCAGTACTATCAGGAACTCTTTGAGAAGGCACGGCAGCGTTGCCGGCTGAGTATCGATGCCGGCTCTGACGGCGTGGCTGATATTACCAAAATCGGTGCTTCCGTAAGATTAATCAGGGATTAAAAATGAACGTTACTTTAGATGGACAAAATTTATTTGACCAGCAGCAATTGAACATTGAAACGTCAAGTATTAAGCGAGCTTCGGTGGAAAGATCGATGCCGGGCCTTGACGGCGTGCTCAGCATCGACCTTGGCCGACGCAGCAGGCAGGTCATACAAAAAGGAATCCTGCAGGCAAAAAGCAGAACGCAAATGAATGACAGAATCGGCGCAATATCGGCTTATCTGGACGGCAATACGCACACGTTAACCACAAGTAACGGAAAGGTTTTTGAAAATCTTCGGATGGACGTCTTCAAAGCCGGCAAAGAGCGGACAAGCGGCACCGGTATGGCTATCGACTATGAAATAGTATATACGCAGCTAACGGTATATTAACGATGCTTATAGAAAGCGGAATAGAAAATGTAAGGGTGTATGAACTGCCCTGCGGCATCTGGGCCGGCGGAGAATATTTTGCAAGTCCGCGGACGGCACTGGTGAAGTGGCGTTCAAGCTGGAGCGACAAGTTTCACCAGGTTTACGTCAACAGCCGATTTGCCGGTGCAACTTTTGACTGCCGGCAAATGCAAATGCTCGTTGCGATACCTGAATCTTTCCAGTCGCCGGTTCGCATAGAGGTTTTTGCAATCGAACCTGAATATGCGGATATCGATTTCAGCGAGACGATTGATTGCCCGGCCGGTCTTACAGGCAGGGTCCAAATCACAATGCTGCGAAGCCAGAACCTGTCAATTGGCTCAACCGCACAAATCTATTTTGACGCAGGCACAGGCGAAATCGATTACGACAATCCGCTCAATGATTCGCCGATAAGAATCTGGCCCGCTTGGCAGTATAAGGCGGGCTTCGGAATGAGCTGCTTCGGCAGAAGCGACCTCGGCTACGACTCGTCTGCTGCCGCTGGCTTCGGCAGAGGCGACTTCGGCCAGGTTTGGTTCGGCTTCGATGCTGATACATTCGACTGGACAGGACCGCAACTGCCGGCGGGCGTTTACAGATTCGCAGTCATTATAACCGATGAACTCGGCAACAAAAGCGAACCAATCGAAACCGGGCCGATTACGATAACACCACTACCAAAACCGGCTGAAAACTTAGGCATTTCTTCATTCGATAAACAGATGAATCAATTGGTTCTGAAAATAGCATAAACCCCCGGTAAAACCGGGGGCTAAATAAAAAGGAGAACGTTATGGCTGAAACATATCCATCCGATAACGATTTACTGAATATACAATCCGACAGCGAGACCGGCGTCGAGTATATACCGACCGGAACATCGCCTTACTATCTGCAATTCAGGAAGCTGCTGTATCGGCTGCTGCGGGCGACGCGGAGGGCAAATGATTTACGCGTCTATGACGAAGGCGGGCTGGACATCGGCGTCAAGGCAGGGGCGTTCTGGCTCGGAACGGAATTGATAAATTATGAAGGCTCTTCCGGCAACACCTTAGCCGATGACAAAGAAAATATCTACATCTATATCAATTCATCCGGCGAACTCGTTACCGACGAATACAGCAATTTTCCCGATATGGCTGCGACGCCTCATATCCGCCTGGCGATAGTAAGCACTTCCAGCGGTGACATCGATTCGCTCACCGATTGCCGCAGCGGTCACAATATTGCAATGCCTTACGGTGCCGGCGGAGTGAAAAAGACAATCGAGGCACACACATCCGACGACACATTGACGGCATCGGAATCCGGCGGCGTCCACACAAACCTCGGTGCCACAGGGACGGTTACGCTTACCTTGCCCGCTTCGGCCCCTGCGGGAACGATATTTACTTTTGCAGTTCAGGCGGCGCAGCAGCTGCGAGTGGACCCCGGCTCGGCGGCAATCAGAGACGACAGCGGCCAGACGGCGGATAAATATAAATCCGCCGATGCAATCGGCGCCTGTTTAAAGCTGGCAGCGGACGTAAACGGCAACTGGGCAACAATGGCCAAAAATGGAACATGGACTGAGGAAGCGTAATATATACGCGGTAAATAGGAGAGAAAAATGTTGCTACAAGCACCAATAACAACCTATAACACTTTAAGTAGTCATTTACGTCCTTCTGTTCTGGGTCAGGCGCCAAGAAGACCAAGGATATACCGCACACCAACAAAGATATTTACTTTTGATAATATCAGTGATTGGGAGGATGTTCTATCCTATTGCACCCTTTCGGGGGATACCGTCAATTACCGATGCTCCTCGTTGGCAGGCGAAACGAAACAATCAATAAAAGTAACTCCGGACGGTAGTGAGCATAATTATGCTACTTTTGGGGCCAAATTTTCAGCAATAGATTTGACCTGCGATGGCAAGAATCCGCATTTTGCCCTGCG